>JALNXE010000188.1 GCA_023230525.1 Desulfobulbaceae bacterium | reverse complement strand
GGCTGAAGAGAGCTCGGAGATCTCGGCCGCCGCCTTCTGGCTCCGTTCCGCCAGTTTGCGCACCTCGGACGCCACCACCGCAAAGCCCTTGCCGTGCTCCCCGGCCCGGGCCGCCTCGATGGCCGCGTTTAGGGCCAGCAGGTTGGTCTGCCGGGCAATCTCCTCGATGATCGAGATCTTGCCGGCGATCTCCTTCATGGCGCCTACCGTCTGATTCACCGCCTTGCCGCCCTCCTGGGCGTCGCTGGCCGATTTGATGGCGATCTTTTCGGTCTGCAGGGCATTATCGGCGTTCTGCCTGATGTTGGACGACATCTGCTCCATGGAGGATGAGGCCTCTTCAGCCGCAGCCGCCTGCTCCGTGGCGCCCTGAGACATCTCCTGGGCGCTGGCCGAAAGTTCCTGGCTGCCGGCCGCCACATTGTCGGCCGATGACTGCACCTCCAGGACCACCTCTTTGAGTTTCTCCACCATGCTCTGCAAGGATTCCATCAGCTCATCGCCAGCGCTGCGTTTTTTGAGCTCCACCATCAGATTGCCCCGGGCCACCTCCCGGGCGTTGGCCGTGATGCTGGTAAGGGCCTCCACCATCTTCTGCATGCCGGCCATGACCGAATCGCTCTTCTTGCCCTGCATGTCAATGGTCAGGGACATGTCGCCGACAGCCACCCGCTTGGCGATATCAGCCACCTCGCTGGGATCGCCCCCCAACTGGCCCTGGACAATACTGGTGATGAAGAGGCCGAGGCCGACCGCCAGCAGGATCCCGACCGCAACCATAGCGCCCATGAGCCGGGAGGCGCTCTTGGCTATGGCATCATTTTCATCATCGAGCAGTTTGGCCTGCTTGGTCTTGATTTCATCAAGCTTATCAAGCACCTCCTGCGCATAATCCCCTGCCTTCATGCCGTCACCATTCATGAGCACCGTGGCCTCATCATCCTTGTCAGCCTCGACCAGCGGCAGCACGCGCTTTATGATCTCCCCAAAGCTATCCTGGCTCTTCCTGAACTCATCAAATTTCGTCCGCTCCTCGTCGCTCAGAATGGTCTTTTCGAAGTCAACCGCCTTCTCGGAGATTTCAGCCCGAAGTGTCGTGATTGTGTCGAGGGTTTTCGCTTTTTCCTGGGGGTCTTCGGTTGCAATGGCCTCCAGGAGGCTCACACGCACCTTCTGAAAAGCTGTAGCCATATCAGCCAGACCACTGAAAGGCAGCGTAATCTTTTCGTAGAGCTTGGTACTGCCGTCGCTGATCGCATTAAGCTCTTTGATGCCGACAAAGCCCACCACCCCGGCGATCAAGGCCACCAGAATAAATCCAGTCAACAACTTCGTTTTCATCCGCAGATTGTAAAACCACGTCATCACTCTCTCCTTAATTGAGTTTCATCCCTCATAAAAAAATCCGGAAAAATCAATACTCAGACAATCACCAGCTCAGGTCTCTCCGGTTCAACCGCTTGCCGCTTCCCCTTCGACGCCGCGGATGGCCGCCTTCTCACCCTCGGAAAAAACCTTGTCGATATCCAGAATCATCATGAACTGTTCGTTGTGCTTGCCCATGCCCAGGATGAACTCGGTATTGATGGTGGTGCCGATGCGGGGGGCCGGCTCGATCTGTTCCGGCTCCAGGTCGATGACCTCCTGCACCGAGTCGGACAGTACCCCCATCACCAGAACCTCCCCCTCCACCACCATCTCCGCCACAATGACGCAGGTGTTCACCGTCTTTTCCGTGGCGCTCATGCCGAACTTCAACCGCAGGTCCAGCACCGGCACCACGCTGCCCCGCAGGTTGATCACCCCGCGCATGTAATCAGGAGTCTGCGGCACCCTGGTCACCGTGGTGAAATCAAGAATCTCCCGCACCTTGGCCACATCGAGCGCGAAGACCTCCTCGCCCAGCTTGAAGGTCAGGTACTGGGTGATCTCTGTTATTGCCGAAACGCTCATTTTCTCCTCCTCTCCTTGGTTAACTAAATATCAGGTTAGGCTTGCTGCAGGTTGCTCCGTCCCGCAACCCCGGCAGCAAGCCTCAGCCCGTTCCCGCACGCTTAATATTTCTCAAAGGAATTATCCAGGTCATCTCCCTGCCCAGCATCCATCTGCAGTTTGATTCCCCTGGCCGCTGCCCCACCGCCGCGGGACGACGGCGCCCGCCGCCCGTGGCCCGCGGTCTTGGCATGGGCGATCAGCGGATGGCCATGGACCTTCCTGCCCGTCCCGGCCTTGGCGCCCTGGCTGTCGATCTTGAAAAAGGCGATGACGCTCTGCAGTTGCTCGGCCTGGGAGGACAGCTCCTCGGCGGTGGAGGATATCTCTTCCGAGGCCCCGGCGTTCTGCTGGATCACCTGATCCAGCTGCTGGATGGCCTTGTTGATTTGCTCGGCCCCGGTGTCCTGCTCCCGGCTGGCGGCGCTGATCTCCTGCACCAGTTCAGCCGTCTTCTGGATATCGGGCAGCATCCTGGTCAGCATATCGCCCGCCTTCTCCGCCACCTCCACGCTGGCTGAAGAGAGCTCGGAGATCTCGGCCGCCGCCTTCTGGCTCCGTTCCGCCAGTTTGCGCACCTCGGACGCCACCACCGCAAAGCCCTTGCCGTGCTCC
>JALNXE010000187.1 GCA_023230525.1 Desulfobulbaceae bacterium | reverse complement strand
TTCCATCAGCTCCTTGATGTCCACCGGTTTCTCCATGAAATCCTCGGCCCCGAGCTTTATCGCCTCGGTGCTGGTCTTGACCGAGCCCTTGCCGGAGAGCATGATGATCTCGGCATCCGGCTGCTTGGCCTTGATCCGTTTCAGGGTCTCCAGACCGTCGATGCCCGGCATGGCCAGATCAAGAATGATCAGATCAAAGCTCTGACTCTCGACCTTGGCCACCGCATCCTCGCCCCTGGTGGCGGTATTGACCTTCATGCCCCTTGTCTCCAGGCGCTCGGCCAGTGTCGCCAGGAAATCCTCTTCATCGTCAACCAGCAGCACCTTGGCTTTTAATTGTTCTTCCATTTTGTTTTTCCTCATTTTTAAATTTTCTTCAAAGCCACCCATCGCATCTATTCTTCACGTGTCTCAAAGCAGACAAAACGGCACCAGGTTGTATCTTCTCTTGTATGCGTTTTGCCATAAGAGAGCCTCCAGGCGGCAGGAACAAGTTCTGCTCTCAACCGTGCAGCAGTTTAAACTGGATGATATAGACAAAAATTCCAGCAAAATAGCCAAGTGCGGCAAGCGCACCAATCTTCTTGGCATACCAGAAGAAGTGGATCTTCTCGAGACCCATGGCGGCAACACCCGCAGCCGAACCGATGATCAGGATGGAACCGCCGGTGCCGGCGCAGTAGGCCATGAATTCCCAGAGGAAGCAGTCGGTCGGATAGGTGGCCATGTCGTACATGCCCATGGAGGCGGCAACCAGCGGCACGTTATCGACTATGGCACTGAGCAGGCCGATCAGGGTGACGATGATATCCTGACGACCAAAAGTCGTATCAAGCCACTGGGCAAGAGCGGTAAGGATATGGGTGTGCTCGAGGGTGGCAACGGCCAGCAGAATGCCGATAAAGAACACGATACTGCTCATATCGATATGTTTAAGCGCTGCGACAAGAGTGAGGTGTTCCTTGAATTCATCTTCTTTATTGCGGTGTAAAATTTCACCGACCAGCCAGAGGATGCCGAGACCGAAGAGGATGCCCATAAAAGGCGGGAGATGGGTAACCGCCTTGAAGATCGGCACTGCCACCAGGCAGCCGATACCCATGAAGAACATGAGATTCTGTTCAAAAGGAGTTGTCTTGATATCACTGCCGTTTTCAATTATCACGGGACTGACAACCTCTTTACCCCGCAGGGTAAAGTTCAGAAAAATCAGTGGTACGACAAGGCAGGCCAGAGCTGCCGGGAAGACACCCTTGATGATAGCAACGGAGGTGATTTGACCGCCGATCCACAGCATGGTGGTGGTGACATCGCCGATTGGCGACCAGGCTCCGCCGGCATTGGCAGCAATGACGATGATACCGGCAAAGAACAACCGGTCATCGTGCCGATCGAGTAGCTTCTTCATCAGGGAGATCATGACAATGGTGGTGGTCAGGTTGTCGAGGATGGCGCTGAGGAAAAAGGTGACAAAGCCCACCAGCCAGAGCAGGGAGGTGATTTTTGTAGTCTTGATGCGTGAGGTGATGACGTGAAAACCGTTATGGGCGTCGACCACCTCGACGATGGTCATGGCACCCATCAGGAAAAAGACGATCTGGGCCGTTGCTGCCAGCGATTCCTTGAGATTTTCTGAGACCAGATGATGGTCGCCGCCCAAGAGGGCATAGACCGTCCACAATAGACCGGCGCCAATGAGGGCTGAAGCTGTTTTATTGACCTTGAGCGGATGCTCAAGGGCAATGGCGGCATAGGCGAGAACAAAAATAATGACCAGCGCGGTTAGCATGATTTCTCCTTTAAATTAAAAATTGTGCATCAAAAATAACAACCCTATCCATAATTCAGCACACTCAACCCTAAACAGCGCTGTTTTCTGAGTTCTCTTTCATTCAGGCGTTAGAGTTTCTTTACGTAACAATCCGTAATTATTTGATTTTATAAAATTTTCGGCTTTTGTCTGTTTTCGTCTATCAGCAATAAAAAAAAGCCGCAAACCAAAGCATCAGCTTCAGTTAGCGGCCCGACTAACGATAAACCCTCCAGAAACCTGTAACTGTCTCTGGACCCATAAACCCAATATATTTTTTCGTGTAAAATAAAAAAAGCCGCAAACCAAAGCATCAGCTTCAGTTAGCGGCCCGACTAACGATAAACCCTCCAGAAACCTGTAACTGTCTCTGGACCCATGAACCCAATATGTTTTTCCGGGTAAAATAAAAAAAAGCCGCAAACCAAAGCATCAGCTTCAGTTAGCGGCCCGACTAACGATAAACCCTCCAGAAACCTGTAGCTGTTTCTGGACCCATGAACCCAATATGTTTCGTATCCTAACTTATTATGAAATCAATGTTATTAACTTAGCTGTAAAATTTAAAAAATTAATGCTCCATTGATCCGGCGTGTCGAAGCATCTTATTGTGAAAAACGCTGCAACTCGTCATTTTCCAGCTCAACCCCCTACAAAGCAAGCCTCATGCCATTTGGCGTTTTTGTTCATAACATGTTGTATTTAAATGTAATTTTTTTCAGGCTTCAGCCGTTGGCCAAGAACGTGAATTTTTATCTGCAACAATTCGTTTCATTTGGTCATTAATAGTTCCATTACGTTCTCGGATGGAACACCCACACCGGGCCAGCAGTCCAGATGGAAGTCAAGGAGGCGGCTGACGGGGACTCCGTCTTGCGCGGCCGCGCCCTCATCGCCCCCGGCAACCATCACATGCTGCTCAAGAGAAGCGGGGCGAAATACTATGTGGAGGTCAAGGACGGTCCCCTGGTCAACAGGCACCGGCCTTCGGTTGATA
>JALNXE010000186.1 GCA_023230525.1 Desulfobulbaceae bacterium | reverse complement strand
TGGAGGCATTTCGCTCAATTCACATAGGTGAATAGACGCAGCAGTTTAAAAAATCTACCTGCCGACTTTGACGAGGTTACTCTGTCATGAAAAATAACCGCTCAAACTCCGACAGACTCCTAGAGGGGCCAGAACTATTTTCCATAGACCAAGCAAAATCAAACGGCAAAAGTCGCCGACCAGGGGCTTGAGTGGAGGCGGGATTTCGGCCGAGGCGCTACGCAGCATGTTTATTGGCCGCCGGCACGAAACATTCACCGTTTCATTCCTTTTGCACCTCTGTGTCACTCTCCTTTTTCTTTTTCCAGACGCGGAGCCCTTCGGGTAGCCGCACCTGGGGCATCCTCATATCCGGAAACTTGATTTCGGACAACTTCATATTGGGCATCTTCACATCCGAGAGCTTTTGATCAAGCAGCTCTTTGAGCCGGGCCACATGGCCGCCGCCGTTCCCGCGATCCGGCCCGGCTGCCGCAGCCAGGCGGTCGAGCTTTTCCTCCCGGTTGCGCTCGACCCGATGGACAAAGGCCTCCACCCTGTTCCGCATATGGGTGCGGCCCATGGCATCAAAGACCAGCGGCATGATCGGCACCCCGGCCACCCGCTCGGTCAGCCGTTTGAAAACCGAGGTGGTGGTGGTGCCGACCAGGCAGTTCAGACAGTAAACGTTCAGGATGCCGTCCACTCCTTTATTGGCAAAATCCACATGCTTGGCCACGTTCAGGGAAACGAGCAGTTCCGGCTCCCCCGGCAAAATCCCCTCCGTATACCTGAGCACCTCTTCGGCATGGGGCTCGGAAAAATTGGCCAGCCTTCCCTGGAAATTCTTCCCCACGAAACCAGCCCCCAGGTTATTGACCAGCACCCGGCCCCAGGACGACATCATGTTCAGTGTTTTACCGGCCTCCCAGAACTGGCGGGCGCGCACCTCCTGACCGGTCATGATCACATCCACCAGGGTCGGTGACGGCCAGACCTCGCAGCCCAGCTCCTCCAGCAGGTCAAACAGTCCGCCGTTGGCCACCGGGTTGACCCGGGTGTAGACGTCACCGGTCACGGCGATCACCGGCTTGCCGCCCCTTTTGCGGGTGGGGACGGCGTTCAGCAGCTGGGCGGCCCGCATGATCCCCCGGTTGATCTTGTTGTCCAGCTGGCTCTGCAGGATAATGTCAAGCGCGGCGAAATAGGCCCGGTCCACCGCCCCCTTTTCCGTCTCATAGGGGCGCATCTCAAACCGCATCCGGCTCAGGTACTCAATGCCCAGGATGGCCTTGCCGAGCTTGAAGACAAACACCGCGCCGAACCGCTCAAACAGCTCCAGGGAATTGGCGTTGATCACCCGGACATCGTTTCTGTGCAGCCGGTCCATGTACAGCTGGATGGTGGGCACATACTGGGTGATCATACAGTTGCTCTCCAGGGTGGGCAGCAGGTAGGCGGCGCCCTCCGGCAGATCTCCGCACCGGGCCAGCTTGATCAGGTCACCGGCAATGAGCTGGAAGGGGTGGCATTGCTTGCCCCCGGAAAACTCCACCGCGGCCTCATAGGTGGAGTGATCGGGCAGGGGCAGCACCCGCGCCCGGACGCCCTCGGCCCTGATCGCCCCGGCAAAGGCATGGGCATGGTCGGAGAAATACGGGAGGATGTATTCAGTGGCTTTTTCCGGGGGTTGCCGCTGGCCGGCTCTCTTTTTACGGGCGCTGATGATTTTTTCACCCTTGCCTTGCGGCCGGCCGCGTCCCGCCTTCCCCCGCCAGCTTGCCACCCGGTGGGCAAAGGCCTCGACCCTGGTCGCCAGTCCGGCATCGGCCCGGTGCTCGTCAAATTCCAGGAACAGGCTGGGCCGCCCGGCAAAAATCTCCTGCAGGAGCGGAAAGGTGAAGGAGTCGGGTCCGCAACCGAAATTGCCCACCACCACCGGATAGATATCAGCGGCGCTGCTTATCCAGATGCCGATTTTGAGCATGCGCCGGCTGAAGGCCCAGGTGATGCTGTTATAGCGGCCGGGCAGGGGCAGCTCCAGGGAAGGGCTCAGCTGTTCATAGGAGATGACGTCAAAACCGGCCTTGGCCAGCTTGGCGGCCAGGGACATGTTGGCAAACCGGTCGCCGATGTTGTAAGGCTTGCCGAGCAGCACGGCCAAGGGTTTCTCCCTCGGCCCGGCAGTGCCCGGATCGTACTCGATGCTCTTCCGCCAGGATGTAAGCTCCCCTGCCGCCGCCTCATAGGCCCGGTCCGCAGCGGCCCGGTCCACCCCGAACAGCTCCGCCACCCGCAGCGAGAGCTTTTCCCTTTCCCTCACCGGCAGGTCGGGAATCAGCGGCAGGGTCACCACCGTGATGGCGTCGAAGTTGGCGGAAACCATGGAGGCCCCGTGCTGGATATAGGGGCAGCTCACCCCATCCAGCAGCCGGGTCATGGAAGGGAGAAAAACCACGTCAACCCCCTCCTTTTCCAGGGAGGCCACATGGCCGAAAAGCAGCTTGACCGGCAGGCAGGTTTCAGCCGGCAGCCGGGTCAGGGCAAGGGACAGGCAGGCGTTGCTCGACGGCGTTGACACCTTTATCCGGATACCGAGCTGCTGGAAATATTTCTGCCAGAAGGGATAGAATTCACGAAACAGCAGGGCCCTGGGAATCCCCACCGTGGTGGCAATGAAATTTTCCGGTTGCCCGGCGTCGCCCGCCGCCTGGGTCATGTCCGGCGTCAGGTCACGGCCCGGCGTAAGCCCGCTGATGGCCTCGGAATATCTGCCGCACAGATCGCCGAAATGAAATCTCCCCTCCTGGAATTGGAAGGAGCTGACCTGGCA
>JALNXE010000185.1 GCA_023230525.1 Desulfobulbaceae bacterium | reverse complement strand
GGTTTGGCGTCATCGACAAAGCAGGTGGGGCAGTAGCACAGGGGGCAGGCGTTGCGGCAGGCATAGCAGCGGATGCAGGTGGCAAACTCCGAGGTGAACCAGGCCCAGCGCTCCGCGCTTGTTTTTGCTTCAATGTCGTCAACCTGTTTGAAGGGGTTGGGGTTTTTTCTTGCCGAGGCGGGCTCGCCGATGCGCACATCAACCAGCACCGGATCGGGATGGATGCAGGTCTGGCAGTTGTCGCGCACCACGCTCCAGCGGTTGATCTTATCGGTAAAGTCAGCGCCCTTGACCAGCAGGTCGTGGTCCAGTTCCTCCACCGCCAGGATCTCCCGGCCGCTGAAATGGTTCTCCACCTTGCGCCGGCTGACCATGCCGCGGCTGGCCACGCCCATGACCACCACCCGTTCGCGGTCGACCTGGTGCTCCTGGGCCTGCACCACGATATTGCGGGACCAGCAGCCGGTGGCCAGCACCGCCACCCTGGGCAGCGGGCCTGTGGGTTTGGGGTCGCGGGGTCCGCGGGGCGGCTCCACGGATTTCAGCACCTCCGGCAGGAAGTTGGCCAGGTTCAGCACGCAGAAGCTGTTCCACACCAGTCTGCCGCAATCCTCGGCAGCGCGGACCACCGTGGGTTTGACGGTCATGGGCAGGCTGCCCCGGGCAAAGCCGATGACCGCGGCCACCGTGCCGTCGGTAAGCAGCGTCCGGGCCTGCGCCCTGATTTCTTCGGTTAATTTTTCATTGATTGTTGGCATGCTTTCTTCTGCCTTATTAAAAACAATGTTCGTATTTCACGGTTGAAAGTTTTGCTCTGGCCTATGCCGCTTGCTCGATTTTCTTGACCAGGCGGGTTGCCGGTCCCAGGGACCTGACCCTTTCCGTCACGGTTTTGACGATCTCGGCAAACTGCTCACCCTCCGCGGCCGATACCCAGGAAAAGCTGATCCGGCCCGGTTCGATGCCGGCAAATTCGAGCAGGTTGCTGAGCAGGGCGAAACGTCTTCTGGCAAACAGGTTGCCGCTGATGTAGTGGCAGTCCCCCGGATGGCAGCCGGAGACCAGGATGCCGTCAGCCCCTGATTTGAGCGCCGACATGATCATGTTCTCGCTGACCCGGCCCGAGCAGGGAACCCTGACAATCCTGATGTTGGGCGGATACTGGAAACGGCTGACCCCGGCCAGGTCGGCCCCGGCATAACTGCACCAGTTGCACAGGAAGGCGATGATTTTCGGGTCCCATTGATTAGTCTGACTGGTCTGACTGGTCCTACTGGTCTGACTGGTCTGACTGGCCTCGCTGGTTTGAGTAGTCATATTGGTCTCTTTTCTTTTGGGTCTGACTTGTCTAACTTGTCTTGTTGGTTGGACCAATCGGACTAATCAGACAAGTATCTAATGAATTTGTTGATTTTTTTTCCAACCGAGTCTGATAGTTCTTTTATCTCGTTCAGTTCTTTATCTTCGATATAGCCCTGATCCAAGGCAATATAACAGTGACTTGTCGTTTCAGCCAGGGAGGCGCGGGCATAATCGAGAAATCTCAAAAAATCTTTGCCGCTGTTTCTATGAAATCCCTCGGCTATATTTGCCATTACTGAAATGGCGCTCCTGCGTATCTGGCCCTTCAGTTCAAAGTCGCTGGAAAATTTATCTTTATTCGTAAGCCCATATATTAAATTAACCAGCTTTCTAGCCTCCTGCCAGCTTGTTAATTCTTCAAATTCTTTAATTTTCGCCATTGCTTCTACATTAGCCCAATTGCACCAGACCAGTAGGACCAGTCAGACCAGACAGACTAATCAAAAGCCGCATCCACCGCCGCCATGATCTGCTCGTTGCCCACGTTCCTTAAGGTGACGGCGTCCGAGCGGCAGCCGGCCACGCAGTTGCCGCAGCCCTTGCACATGCTGGTGTTGACCACCGACAGGCCGTTTTCATCCAGGCTCACCGCGTTATAGGCGCAGACCTCGACGCACAGGCCGCAGCCGGTGCATTTGGCGCGATTTACCTCGGCGGTGATGCTCTCCGCCGGCACCGCATCATGGGCCAGGATGATGCTGGCCCGGGCCGCCGCGGCCTTGGCCTGGGCAATGGACTCTTCCATGGATTTCGGATAGTGGCAGAGCCCGGCCAGGAAAACGCCTTCCGTGGCGAAATCCACCGGCCGCAGCTTCATGTGGGCCTCCAGCAGAAATCCCTGGCTGTCAATGGCGCACTTGAAGAATTTGGCCAGGTTTTTGCCGCTCTGGTGTCTGGGCTGGATGGCGGTGGCCAGCACCAGCATGTCCGGGTGGATGGTGACCTGGGCGTCAATAATCGGGTCATGGGCCCTGACCACGAGCTGGCCGTTAACTTCCTCCACCTGGGGCATACGGTCGAGATCGTAATTGATGAAGATGATGCCTTTGCCCCGGGCCTCCTGGTAGAGGCGTTCCCGCTGGCCGTACGTGCGGATGTCCCGGTAGAGCATGAAGATGTCCATGTCCGGGTTGAGTTCCTTCAGCTTGATGGCCGAATCAACGGCATGGGTGCAGCAGACCCGGCTGCAGTAAGGCCGCTCCGGAATGCGCGAGCCGACGCAGTGGATGAAGACCGCCTGTTTGACTTTGGTAAGCGTTGCGTCCTGCTCGATGAACCGTTTGTCGAGTTCCAGCAGGGTATGCACGCCGGGATTGCTGCCGTGCAGGAACCGCCATTTGCCCTCCGGCTGGTAGGGCTCGCCGCCCACGGCCATCACCGCCACCCCGTGTTCAAAGCTCTGGCCGTCGGAAAAGGTGGTGGTGAATTTTCCCACCGAACCCGCCACCTCTTTGATCTCACAGTGG
>JALNXE010000184.1 GCA_023230525.1 Desulfobulbaceae bacterium | reverse complement strand
GTATCCGCCAGATCGAAAAAAAGGCATTGAATCGCTTACGCCACTCCAGCAGGAGGGATAAACTGAAGTTTTTCCTCGACTGAGAGGCTTCCCTCCGTGCCTTTCTCCGGGCGATCACCCCATCTGCTCATCCAGGCGGTGATCGCCTTTGCCGGCGGCATTGCCTGGACGGCATACCTTGCTCAAGACCCCCTTTTTCTTTTCCCGGCCTTTCTTCTCCTCGCCCTGGCTGTTTTTCTCTGCTGGCTTACCAAGAACGTGCTGCTGCTGCCTCTGCTGCTGCTTTTGTGGTTTGTCTGCGGCCTGCTGCATGGAGCATCCCTGCAGCCGCCCAGGGCAACGGACAGTCTTTACCAGCTTTTTGCCACCGGCCGGGAGGTAACCCTTACCGGCACGCTCCTGCAGGCCCCGGCTGTTGCAGCGGACAAGACCCGCCTGCTAATGCAGGCTGATGCCTATCTTGCCCCGGAAAACAGCATCCCCGCGGGGCAGCAGGACAGTTCCGCCGCTCCGCAGCCCCCGGCATTCAAATCTGCCCGGGGAAAAATCGAACTGACCCTCCGCGGACCGCCGCCAGAAAAAATACGCCCGGGCCAGCGGCTGCTGGTCAGAACCCTGGTCTCGCGGCCAAAGGCATTGTCCAACCCGGGCGGTTTTGATTACCGGAAATTTCTCGCCGGCAAATCGATCTGGGTTACCGGCTGGATCAGCTCACCGGCCCATATTACAACTTTACCTACAGATGACGGCAAGGCATTCTGGCGGAAACTGCGGTTTTTCCCGGAACAGGTCCGCTATCGCATCAATCAATTCCTCACCGCCCATCTTTCTGCCGGCCAAAGCAGTCTCTACATGGCGATTTTAACCGGCGAAAGGGCGGCACTCTCGCCGGAAACCCTTGAAAACTTCAAGGCAACGGGCGCCATCGATCTCCTGGCCATCTCCGGCTTACATATGGGGCTCATCGCCTTAGGGGCCGGTTCTGTCATCAACTGGCTCATCAAACGCTCAACCTGGCTGCTCATCCATACCCGGCCTGGAAAACGGCGGTTTATCTCACCCTGCCCATTCTCTGCGGGTACGCCCTGATCGCCGGTTTGCAAACCCCGGTTGTACGCTCGCTCATCATGACCTCGGTTTTTCTCTTGGCAGTCCTCTTTGACCGCCAATGGCATTTCCCGACCAACATCGCCATTGCCGCGCTTATCATCCTGCTCATAAGCCCTGCTGAACTTTTCAACGTTTCCTTTCAACTCTCTTTTGCGGCAGTTATTGCCATTGCGGCCATCATGCCCCAGTTTGTGCCGTTCCTATTGCCCTCAGCAGACAGAACGGAAAAATGTCAGAGGGAGATGATCCTGGGCAAAATCAGCATGCTCATCAAAGGAGGATTTTTCCTTTCCCTTGCCGCTCTCGCCGGAATCCTGCCGTTGCTGGTTTTCTATTTCAACCGCTTTTCGCCCCTATCCTGCATTTCCACTCTCGTTCTTGAACCTCTGCTCTGTTACTGGGCCTTGCCCCTGGGGCTGATCAGCGTACCTTTTATCTTTTTTGCTCCGGCTATCGCCCGCCTGCTGCTCACCATCGGGGCCATGGGAGTGAGCCTGGCGGACCGCCTCTGCGCCTGGCTGGCCGCCCTGCCGTTCAGCTCCATCTGGCTGCCCACGCCTTTGCCCCAGGAAATCATCAGCTACTATGCCCTTCTTTTCAGCCTTCTTTTCCTAAAAAAATCAAAAGCCGCCAGACTGACCGCAGGCATCAGCATCGTCACCCTGCTCGGCACCAGCGGCTATGCCTTTTACAAACAGCACTCTGCGGAGACAGACACCATTACCGTGCTGGACGTGGGACAGGGCAATGCCGTCGTCCTCGAACTTGCCGGCGGATTTACCGCCTTAATTGACGGCGGCGGCTCCTATTCCCCGCAATATAATGTCGGAGAAAGGGTGATCGCCCCGTTTCTCTGGAGCAGAAGAATCAGCCATCTGGACGCGGTGATCATCAGCCATCCGGATGCGGATCACTTTAACGGCCTGGCTTTTATCATCAAAAGATTCCGGCCGGAAACCTTATGGGTTAACGGCGACAATGCCGCCAATGCCAGCTACACAGACCTGCTGAATCTGGCCGGCAGTCAGGGTGCTTTCATCCATGTTCCGCGGAGTGGTGAGACGCTTTTTGCCAACACTCAGTCCCGTTTCTCTAATGTGCTGGATAGCCATCCGGCTGGGAAAAATGGCAGTGAAAACGACAGAAGTCTGGTCATGAGACTGACCAGCCATGGGAAAAACTTTCTTTTTACCGGAGACATCGGGGTGAACGCGGAAGAGAAAATGACAGAGGGGCAAAAAGAGATGCAGGCCGACGTGCTCCTGCTGGCTCACCATGGCAGCAGCTCATCAACCAGCGCAGAATTCCTCTCCGCCGTGGCGCCGGAATATGTGGTGATTTCTGCCGGCCCCAACAGAACAAGCCTCTTCCCGGCGCCCGAGGTGATCAGCCGCTGCCGGAGTGCCGGCTGCACCATCTCTATCACGGCCCAGGATGGAGCCGTCATCTTCACGGTGGCGGACGGCGGCACTCTATCGGTGGGCACAACCCTTGCTACACATCGGTAAAATCCGTGGGGGGCTTGCTGAGAAACTGGACGAATTTCCCCTTTTCAATGCAATTGGAATAGGCGGCGTCAGGCGAGATCCTGCCGTTGGTGAGATGATCCAGGATGGCATCGTCCAGGGTCTGCATGCCATAGCGTTTACCGGTCTGCATGGAGGAAGGAATCTGGTAGGTCTTGCCTTCACGGATCAGGTTGCGCACCGCCGGGGTGCAAATGAGAATTTCCAGAGCCGCGCATCGCCCTTTTTTGTCGATACGCTTAAACAGGGTCTGTGACACCACCGCCTTCAGGGCATCGGCCAGGGTGGAACGAACCTGGGCCTGCTGGCTGGCGGGGAAAATTTCAATAACCCTGTCCACGGTCTTGGCGGCGTTCAGCG
>JALNXE010000183.1 GCA_023230525.1 Desulfobulbaceae bacterium | reverse complement strand
TTTCCCGGCACCGGGAACGCATCATGAACAAACTGAACATGCACTCGGCCACCGAACTGGTCAAGTTTGCCATCCGCACCGGACTGATCGATGTGCGCTGATCGGCTAACCCCCATCACCGCAAGCGGGAACAACGAACAATGAAAGTCTCGCGCCGTAGGAGCGGGCCTTGCCCGCGATAGAGATCGCAGCAATGCCACGGAGGTCGCGGGCATGGCCCGCTCCTACGGCCCTGCTTGCACAGCAAACAGACAAAAGACTTTCATATGAGGCTCTTGCAAAAAGACGTCACCCCGGCGAAAGCCGGGGTCCGGAACAGGAGAAATGGGCCTAAACGACTGGATTCCGGCTTTCGCCGGAATGACGATATGGCACATTGTTTATTTTGCAAGAGGCTCGGAAGTAAGAAGTAAAGTAATTAATTCGAACATGCAACCAAGACGTCATTCCGGGCAAGCGAAGCGCGAACCGGAATCCAGGGATTTCCCTCTTCCTCCCCAGGCATTGGGGGCGGAAATAACATGATGGCGCCAACTTTGTTTGCAAAGTGGAGTAAACCTCCATGCCGACTCATCTTCTTTTGTCAGACGGTACATGAAATCTCTTCTCGCCAGAAAACGCCTGCTATCACTGCTGGCCGCGCTGCTGGTATTGGTCCTGCTGCCCGCCACCCTTCCCGTGACCGGGCCGGTGGTGCTGACCCGGATCAGCGCCCTGCTCGGCCTGGAGCTGCACATTGAGCAGATGGGCGGCAACATCTTCAACCATCTCACCTTTGGCCGTATTAATGGGGTGCGCCGGGACAAATCGCTGCCGGTGGCCGAGTTTACGGCGGCTGACGTGCGCCTTGATTATTCCCCGGCAAGTCTGCTGGGCGGAGTTGATGCCTTTCTGGCCCGGCTGCGGATTGAGGCAGGCCAGGCCCATCTCGTCCTTGATCTGACCGGTGAGCAGAACTCCCAGACCGCGCCGGAAAGCGGGGGGGCAGTGGTGCTGCCCGGAGTTTTGCCGGCGGTGGCGGTGGGCAAAATCGATCTGGCCATCCGCGCAGCCGGTTATACGTTCACCCTGGCCGATTCCTCGCTGCAGATCGATCCGGCCGAAAGCCGGACCGGCCAGTCCGTCCGGGTGGATCTGCCGGTGCTGCAGTTCCTGGCGGACGGCCGGAAAAAACTGGCAACCTCCTGTAAGGCCCGCCTGCTCTATGCCCCTGATCAGCTCCGCATCGAAGAGATGACCCTGCCGGACAAGCTCGCCGCATTAAAAGGATCGCTGGTCTGGGGCAATGGCGGCCAGCCCCTGCGCTTTGAGTTGCAGGCCGCGGTAAGCGGCGGCCGGCTGCAGGGCTCCGGGACCTTTGCCGCCGGGCCGGCCAGCCTGGCCATGCAACTGGAAAACATCGACATCGCCGAGCTGGCCCGGCTGCTGCAGTTCGAGGATTTCACCGTGGCCGGCAGGCTCTCCGGCAGCGTCACCTCGCGCTTTGATCCCGCTGACCCCGCCACCCTGGCGGCGGACATCAGCCTCGGGCTGGTGCAGGGAAACCTGTTTGGGAAAAAGACCCAGGCCCGGCTGCAGGCCGCCATTGCTGACGGCATGGTCAAGGTGAGCGACTTTGCGGCAGCCCATGGGCAAAACCGGGCGGAAATGGCCGGGGCAACCTCGCAGCTGGCTCTTTTCACCGATTATTCCCTGGCCCGTCTGGCCGAGGTGGAGACTGATTCCATCAAGCTCCATCTGCAGGACATTCCGGGCTTTTTAGCTCTTTTCGGCGTGTCGGTCCCGGTGACGGCTGTGCCCGGCCATGTGCTGGATGCCCGGGGCAGCATGGCGGACAGTGTGCTTTTTATTGACCGGGCGGATTTCACCACGGCGCGGAACGCAGCCAACCTGCAGGCGGCGCGGCTGCAGTTCCCTGCTGCCGGCCAATCCTTTCTGGCCTCGGCTGTCAGCGGCGCCCTGCATCTGGACATCAGCGACCTGCAGGAAGTTTCGTCACTCTTTGCCCTGCCGCAGATGGCGGGGAAGGTGCGGGGGGACGCGGACATCAGCGGCACCCTGGGTCATCCTGTCGGCGCCATCAGTCTGGAAGGGGAAGAGCTGGTCTACGCCGGCTGCGGTCTGGGGGATGCCAAAGTCGAGGGCCGGGCCGACAGCAAGAAGCTGCAGATTGCCTCCCTTGAGCTGCGCAATGGCGCCGACCTTGTGCAGGCCGCCGGCGGTTATCAGTTCGAGACCGGCCGGTTTGCGGGGATCAGCGGCACGGTGCTGATCGAGGATGTGGGCCGTTACGCCGGTTCCTGCCTTGCCCTGGAGGGTAAACTTGCCGGCCGTCTGCAGGCCGCGGTGTCAACCACGGATGAAGGCAGGCAGCGGCTGGAGCTGACCATGAGCCAGGCTGCCTATGCCGGTTTGCATGATGCGGCGCTGAAGGGCGTGGTGACCACCGACTGGCACAGTTACGACATCAGCGAGGCGGAACTTGCCACCCCCCGGGGAACTCTTCGCCTTGCCGGGCAGATCACGCCCCAGCCCAGGGAGGAGCTGGTGCGGGCCGAGCTTGGCCGGCTGAGTGCAGCATACGGCGGCGCTGAATTCGCCCTGGAGCGTCCTGTGCCGCTGGTGCTGACCTATGGCGCCAAAGGGACCAGCCTGGAGGTGGGCGAGACGCTGCTCAACAGCGGGGTGGCTGAGGTCAGCCTGCAGGGCTTTTTGTCCTGGCAGGCGGAGAGTTCCTTTCAGGTGCAGGTCAAGGGGCTGACCAGCAGGGACTGGCTTGACGGTCTGCTTGGCCGGGAGTACCGGTTCAGCGGCGGGGATCTGCAGCTGGCCCTGCACGGCCCCCTTACCGCGCCCCGGGCTGAGCTTACCGCCCACCTTGCCGAAATCGGCTGTCCGGAGCTGTCTGCGCCCCTGTCAGGCGATATGGCCGTTGACTATACCAGCGGCGCGGGATTTGCCATCCGCAGGTTTTTCCTGTCAACCCCCCATGGGCAGCAGATCACCCTGGCCGGCCAGCTTCCCTATGACCCGCTGGCGGATAATCCCT
>JALNXE010000182.1 GCA_023230525.1 Desulfobulbaceae bacterium | reverse complement strand
GACTCGCTTTCATCGGAAAGCATCAAGGAACGCATCCGCCACATCGTTCAGGGCGAGAATCCCGACAAACCGATGAGCGACAAGGCCCTTTCCGAAATATTTCAAAAGGAAGGCATCCAGCTTGCCCGCCGGACCGTGGCAAAGTACCGTGAACAGCTCGGCATTCTTTCCTCCAAATTCCGCAAACGGCCCAATCTGAACTGATACCTGTGACGTAATATCGTGATTCACACCATAACAGAGAAGAGAATCGCCCCGTTCATGAAGGCTGCCACCAAGAAGGAGGCTCTGCACGAACTTGCCGATCTGATGCACGCCAGCTGCCCATCCTGCGGCAGCGCAAAAGATATTGCCGCCATCCTCTACGAAAGAGAACAGATCGGCTCAACCGGCATCGGGGAAGGCATTGCCATTCCCCACGGAAAAATGGCTGATCTTTCCCAGATAGAAATCTGCTTCGGCAGAAGCATTCCCGGTGTTCTGTTTGCCTCCGCCGACAATAAACCCGTCCACTTCTTTTTTCTGCTGCTTGCCCCGCCGGATTCAGCCGGCCCCTATCTCAAGGCCCTGGCCCGGCTGGCCCGCTTTCTCAAAAGCCCCCATACCCGCTCCCGCCTGCTCCATGCGGAGAGTGCCCAGGAAATCGCCAACATCTTTGCTGAAACCAGTGCCTTCGCATAAACTGCAGATCATCATCATCACCGGCCTGGCCGGCGCGGGTAAAAGCACCGCCCTGAACGCCTTTGAGGATATGGGCTACTACGCCATTGACAATCTGCCCGTCTTTCTCCTCAAGGAGCTGCAGGCCAAGGCAGGGACCGAACACCTGCACAACAGAAAGGTTGCGCTGGTCATGGACTGCCGCGACCCCTCCTTCCTCCCCTCCTTTACCCCGGTTGTCATGCAAACCAGCAGCTGCATTGACAAGGAAATTCTTTTTCTGGACTGCGATGAGGAGGTTCTGCTCAGGAGATTCAGCCAGTTGCGCCGTCAGCATCCCCTGGCAATCGAGGGCACGATCCGCGAGGCCATTGTCAAGGAAAAGATGACCCTGCAGCCTCTGCTCTCCCAGGCAACCAGGGTCATCGACACCTCTCGCGTCACCCCCCATGAGCTGGCAAGGCAGCTGCGCAAAATTTACGGCAAGCAGGAGGCGGCAGATCGCTTTGTGGTCAACCTCATGTCCTTCGGCTTCAAACACGGACCGCCGACTGAAACGGACACCATCTGGGATGTGCGCTTCCTGCCCAATCCCTATTTTGTCCCGGAGCTGAAACCCTTTACCGGACTGGACGAACCCGTGGCCCAATATGTATTGGAGAACGAGACCAGCCGGCATTTTTTCGCCCTGCTCGAACCAATGCTTGAATTTCTCATCCCCCAGTACAGAAAGGAAGGCAAGGCCCAGCTCACCATCGGCATCGGCTGCACCGGCGGCAAACACCGTTCCGTGGCCGTCACCGAGAAGCTGAAACAGTTTCTCTCCCGCCAGAACGTCAAGCTGTTCGTCGATCACCGCGACATTGACAAGGCCTGAACCGGCGGCAGGCCGGCCAAAATCAAAAAGGCGCGCCTTCGACCAGTGCCTCACAGCCCCCCCACCCGCAAACTTTCCGGCCACTCTTGCCAGGGGGGATACTGGCGGCCAAACCGCCGGGTTGCCCCGGGTCATGCCAGGCCGGATAAGATAGATGGTTGCTGTGCTGGTCACTCCGGGAAAAAACTTGCCAAGCCTTTCCCATTCAGTAAGTTCATTGACTATTTCGAAAAAAAAATTTAACGTGCAGCCAATCGAAAAACGTCACGTACCGATCTTTCATTATCCGGGCGCAGCCTCTCTCTTCCTCGGTCTGTTAAATCCATAACACCGCACATTGAGAGCCCCGCACGGCAACATAGCAACAGGATTATTCAACATGACAACCGTTCCCTTTCGCATTCCGCTGCTCCCCATTCTTCTCTTTTTCGCCATTTTAACCGGCAACGTTTCCGCGGCCGAAACCGCTAAGCAATCCCTTGCCATTCTGCCTTTTACGGTAAATGCCGCCAAGGACATCTCCTATCTGCAGGCCGGCATCCGCAACATGCTGGCCAGCCGCCTGGCCGCGGATACCGGCCTCAGCATCATCGACCAGGCGCGGGTTGACCAGCAGGCCAAGGCAGCCGGAGATATCAGACAGCAGAACCTGCTGATCCAGCTCGGCAATACCCTGCAGAGCGATTATCTGCTGAGCGGCACCCTGACCGCCATCGGCCAGAGCATCAGCCTGGATGCCAAGCTCTATCCGGTCAAGGATCCGGCTAAACCGGTGGAATCCTTTTATGCCTCAGCCCCCACCGAAGATGATATCATCGCCGCGGTTGACAGCTTGGCCTGGGACATTGCCGAGAAATCCTTCGGCAAACAGCGGCCAATGCCGAAATATCCGCAGCAGGCGCAAATGCCTGGTACCGCGCCCATGGCCCAGCAGGGCATGCAGCCCCCCGCCCTGCCCACCGGTGAAGCGCAGGGTGATCCGGCCTACCGGACGGCTCATCCCGACCGCCAGTTCATGGGCAACTACCAGGGCGGCAATTATGGCGGCGGCTCTCCCATCATCTATCCCGCAGCCATCACCAGCGCCTTTGGTTTCACCAAAACCCAGAACTTCGACTACGCCATGCAGGGGTTTGACACCGGCGACATTGACGGGGACGGCAAACAGGATGTTGCCGTGGCCTCCAAAAATAAGATTTACGCTTATCACCTGACGGATAACCGGCTGGTGCCCTTCGGTGAACTGGAGCTCCCAACCAACACGAAAATTATTTCCCTGGACCTCGCCGATCTGAACAGCAACGGCAAGGCGGAAATTTATGTAACCAGCGTTGACTGGATCACCCCCCATTCGCTGGGCCTGGAATGGCAGGGCAAGGCCTTTGACTACCTCTTCAAGGATGCACGCTGGTATGTGAGAACCATGTACATCCCCGGACCGGGCAAGGTGCTGGTCGGCCAGAAGGCGGAAATCAACGCGGCCTTTGCCCGCGGCATCTACCAGCTGCAGGTGACCGGCAACACTCTCCAGCAGGGAGAAAAACTTGCCGTGCCGGATGCCCTCAACCTCTATGATTTTTCCCTGGCCGACCTAGACGGCGACGGGAAAACCGAGG
>JALNXE010000181.1 GCA_023230525.1 Desulfobulbaceae bacterium | reverse complement strand
GGCCAATGGTGAATCCCAGTTTCCATTTATTGTTGCTCAACTCAAATGCCAGATACAATACTTGAGAATTTGTGGTATAGTTCGCGTCGCGGGCCGTTGCTGTTTCCATGGCTTGTCTCCTTTGGAATGGTTATGGGTTTGGAGAACAAGCTTAACAGTGCGGCCCGTTTTGCGCAAATCGTGTTGCGCGCTTATACATAGTATCTACGGCACGAGACTTTCATCGTTCGTTGTTCCCGCTTGCGGAGATGGGGGTTAGCGGAAAAATCACCACGGGCTCGTCATTCCGGCACTCTGTTTAGGGGCCGTTACGAAATAACCATTACATTTTGAGACATTTCGTTACGGCCCCTTATGCCGTTTACGATATTAAAATGTAACAGTTATTTTTGAACAACGGCTTAGTCCCCGCTTGACAGGGGTGTTTTCAGCCGAAATCCAGACAGATGGCATATATTGCCCTGCCATCCTTTAGCAGTTTCTTCTTGCAAAATTCAGCAATCAGAGTTTGGCTGTTTTGGAATAGCTAGCTGATTCCCATGGGAAAAATGGGGCGGATAAACAAGCGCCAGCGGGACAGACAAACGAGGCTTGGACCGTCCATGCCGCCCTGAGCCGCCTTGCGGAAAGCCGCGGCCTGATGTCCATGTTTTGGCGTTTAATATCACAATAAGTGGAAAATTTGTCCGTCTATAGGGGCTGATATTATGGAAAGTTTCCACTTATCAACAATGTTATGCCAAATAAAAATATGCGCTTTGACTGGAAAAAACTGAACCGGCAACAGGTGGGAGCCTTTAGTGAGTACTTCGTAAAGATGGAACTCACAATGTATGGGTTTCAAGTCTACGGTTCAGAGGTTGATGATCGAGGTATAGATTTTGTGGCAAGGTATGAAAAAGGCCCCTATCTCTCTGTTCAGGTCAAATCCTTGCGAGAAAAGGGCTACGTTTTCATGCAAAAAGAGAAATTTCAAATATCCCCGGATTGGTATTTGGCGCTAGCCATTCTTTATCAGGGCAAAGAGCCAGAGTTATATCTGGTTCCATCAGAGGCTTGGCGGTCTCCAAATTCCCTGCTAGTGGACCGGGATTATGAGGGTAAAAAAAGCAAGCCGGAATGGGGTCTAAATCTATCAATCAAAAATATGCCGCTATTGGAGGAATACGCATTCACCAAAATGGTGGCAAAACTTCAGGCAATGCAGGCATAACAATGGGCTCCAAGGGACGTCAAAAAGCTGCGCTCGTTCCTCGCTCTGCTTTTGCCGCCCCTGAGCCCAAGCGTTCGGCGCAAAGAATAATAATTGGGAGGGATGATTAAGATATCCAGTTTTCAATATGAAGATCTGGAACTCGAGAAAATTCTTTTTCGTTGTTAGTAACCAAAATGCAATTAATTGAAAGTGCATGTGCCGCAATGAGCATATCCAAAGAACCAATAGGAGTTCCTTGTTTTTCAAGGAAAGCCCTGAGCTTTCCATAA
Source organism: Desulfobulbaceae bacterium (assembly GCA_023230525.1). GTDB lineage: Bacteria > Desulfobacterota > Desulfobulbia > Desulfobulbales > SURF-16 > SURF-16. Next base: position 1,701 of record JALNXE010000181.1, on the reverse strand, counting down.
GATAGAGCAGCATCATCCCCATAGGGCAAAATTTCTAAGGGTGCAACAAATTGGGATAAGGCGAATTGATTTTGGTCAGGTTTTGAACTTTTCATCACCCCGTATTCGAGTTCACTCAAGGTTATAGATGAAATGGCTAAACTCGATATTGGGAGCTGCCGAAAACGGGTAATCACATTTGCCGGCTTTTGTTTAATGATGTAAATACAAATATTTGTGTCGAGCATGTACGAAATCATAGTTCTTCTCGACTGTTCTGGGGAGGTTGATTCCTGTCTTCCATAAAATCGGCAGAAAATTGATCGAGGCTATCGGCTAACACTGACCAGGGGTCATCTTTGGGAATGAGGACAACGATCTTCCCAATTTTATTGATATAAACATCATCACCAGAGAAACGGAATTCTTTGGGCAGTCGTATTGCTTGGCTTCGACCATTGGTAAAAATCTTTGCTGTTTGCATAATAAACCTCCTTGCGGATATATATCATAGTATATATTTGGCTTCAAGGTTTGTCAAAATAATAAAAACATTCGTCGAACCAGGCGTTTGAGTGGATGCAGGGGGCATTGGGGGGTATTGGGATCAAATCCTTATCCTTGATTGTCTCAATCCACTTGCCAATTGCAGCAGCGTGCTTCATGGGTATCTCCCCGGGGCCTCCTCGCCCTTGCGGTTACGATTTCTTCTGCGCCGATTTATCCAGGTACATCCTCTCGTCACTGAGCCTTAAAGCTACTCCGAGCTGATTTTTGCTTTCCGCGGCAGCAATTCCGAACGCGATGCTCACCTGACCATTGACGATTTCAGGGCAGCTCATAATCCTCCTGACAGCTTCCTCAGCAACAGTAATGGCCGTTCCCGGAAGAAGAACGGCAAACTCGTCTCCCCCGATTCGGGCAACGATGTCCTCGGCCCGAAATGCTTCCAGGATTATCCGGGCCGCCAACCGGATCAGATTATCCCCCGCTTCATGCCCCAGGGTGTCGTTGACTGTTTTCAGACCATTTACATCCGCCATCACGATGCTCACGGGAAACATCCTGCTGCGGGCAAACCGTTCCAACTCTTCATCGAAAAAAGCCCGGTTATAGAGACCGGTCACAATATCGTGGGTACTATCGTGACGGAGCGTTACTTCTACTTCCTTACTGTTGGTAATATCATGGGCAATGCCGATGATCCCGATCACCACGCCTGTGTCATTAAATATGGGCGTTTCGATTTTCTCCACGTACTGAATCTTCCCCTCCCGATCAACAATGGACTCTTCGAAATAGGTGCGCGTGCCGGTCGCCACGACCTCCCGGAAGTCTTTCTCATATTTGACGGCCAGTTCATACGGATAGATATCATAATCGTTCTTGCCGACCAGATCCTTGGATGCCAGACCAAACGCCCTGCCAAAGGGATCGTTTACCGCCACATACCTTCCCTCCCTGTCCTTAAGCCAGGCGATATTGGGGATATTGTCAAGAATAGCCTGCTGCTGCCGAATGACCTCGCTGACCCGTTCCTCCGCCAGCTTACGTTCGGTAATGTCTTCCATGGCCAGCAGGATAATGCGCGAGCCGATCTTTTCCCGGAAAATCTGCCGGGCGTTGAGCAGCATAATCTTGCGGCCGATATCCTGGAAAACATGCTCGACTTCATAGCTGTTGAACACGGTATCCTGGGGGAGGATCTCCTCAAAAAGCACG
>JALNXE010000180.1 GCA_023230525.1 Desulfobulbaceae bacterium | reverse complement strand
TACCGGAAGTTAAAAAGACAAGAGGAGAAAAGGAGGAGTTGAGAAAATGAACATTTTGAAATCACTATGGATTTTAGTCATGATTGGGTTTGTTGCCGGCTGCGCCCCCATGGCGACGGAAAGCCCTTTTACGGCCACTGACCTTTCAGGCAAACTGGCCCAGGGTTACAAACAAAAAGTTGACAACGCCGTGATCATCCTGGATGCCTCGTCATCCATGTATGACAAGGAAAACAGCAACCAGAAATTTGTCGAGGCCAAAAACGTCGTGCTGCATATGAACGACACGCTGCCGCCCCTCAAGATGCAGGCCGGCTTGCATGTATTCGGCCCCACCCTGGGCGCAAATATGGAAGACAGCAAACTGATTTACGGCATGACAGCCTATAAGGCCGCAGATCTCGCGGCAGCAGTCAAAAGCGTTGAGGTCAGCGGGCTGACCCCCCTGGCCAAACCTCTGCTGAAAAGTGTCACGGATCTGAAAGACAGCAAGGGACCAATTGCCGTCATCGTCGTCAGCGACGGCATAGATACCTACAACCAATCCCCGGTTGAGGCCGCGGAAACCCTGAAAAATGCCTTTGGCGACCGAATCTGTATCTACACCATACTGATCGGCAACAGCCCGGTGGGTAAAAAGACCCTGGAAGATGTTGCCGCAGCTGGCAAATGCGGCTTTGCCACCACGCAGAGCGCTGTTGCCACCAGCCAGGGCATGGCCGATTTTGTAGAAAAGGTTTTCCTGGAAAAAGAGGCTGAAAAACCGGTTGCCCAGAAGGTCGCCCCTGCCCCTGTTCAGGAAAAAACCATCACCATGAACCTCAAAGTGCTGTTTGATTTTGACAAGGACAATGTTCTTCCCCGCGAACAAGACGAGCTTGATGAGTTTGCCGCCTTCATGAAGGCCCACCCGCAGACCACCGCCGTTCTTGAAGGCCACACCGACAATTATGGCTCAGAAGCATACAACAATGCCCTTTCCCTGCGCAGAGCGGAAAGTGTGAGAAAATATCTGGTGCAAAAATTTGCCATCGCACCCACACGGCTCACCACAAAAGGCTATGGTTTCTCAAGGCCCCTTGCCACCAACAAGACAGATGAGGGACGCCAGGAAAACCGCCGGGTTGTGGCTGTTATCTCAACCAATGTAAAAGAATAAGATTAATTTTTATCCGTAACAACAAAAAGCCTGCCCGGCAATTATACCGGGCAGGCTTTTTTTATGCTCATGCGCCTATGATCTTTTTCCCTTTCCTGCAGCCGTTTTGTCCGGTGCCGGGAAAGGCACGGGAGAAGGGGGAGAGCAGCATTCGCCGCATGTGCAATGTCCATCCTTCCTGCCAGACCAAATCCTGCTGAGCCCTTTTACCAGGGGTCTGACGGAAAGCAATAGCAGAATCAGCGCCCCGGCTACCCTCACTTCAACCGGCAACAGTTCGGCAGCCTGACCAACCGCAGCCTTTGCGGGAATGCCGTAGTGCTGGTAAACGAAATCAAGCAGCAGCCCGCACCCCACACTGACCACCGCAATCGCCAGCAGGTAAAGAGCCGTGGCCCGTTTGCCCAGCAGGCCGAGAAGAACCGACAGGGAGGTTATATTGGTGGCCGGGCCCACCAGTAGAAACACCAGGGCCACTCCTGGACTTACTCCTTTAAGGATCATGGCGGCGGCTATGGGTGTCGAGGCCGTGGCGCAGATGTAAAGAGGGATGCCGAAAACAAGCATGAGCAGCATTGCCGGCAACCCGCCGCCAAGGTAGCGGCTTATCTGTTCATCCGGCACCAGCACCGTGATAACCCCTGCAGCCAGCAGCCCCAGAAAAAACCAGCCGGCCAGATCCCCCCATAACTCGTCTTTCGCATAGCGGAGTCCCGCAGCCATCTTCTCCAGCTTGGAATGATGCGCGGCATGTTCTTCCGGCGGGCAATTTTCGCCACTGCAGCAGTTGTCAACCTGGCAGCGCAAATCAGGTGCCGTCAAAGAAGTTGAGTGAGGCGGATTCATGATATTTTCACTGATACCTGCCACCATGGCCGTGATAAAGGCAGCCAGCGGCCTGGCGATGGTCATGATGGGATCCAAAAGGGCGTAGCTGATGGAAATGGAGTCCACCCCTGATTCCGGGGTGGAGATGAGAAAAGCTGCGGTTGCGCCATTGTTTGCCCCCTGTTTTTTGAGCGAGGCGGCAGCCGGCAGCACCCCGCAGGAACAGAGAGGGATGGGAATGCCGAGCAAGGCGGCCTTGAACACCGACCGGAAGCGACCTTTCCCAAGATGATGGGCGACATATGCCGGCGAGAGAAACATTTTCAACATGCCACCCACCAGCAGACCGAAAAGGACATATACCGAGGAATCCATCAGCATATGCCACGCTTCCCGGATGGCTGACAGGGCAAATGATAGTATTTCCATAATATTTTTCTTCCTGTAGGCCATCTTGCCGATGGCTTTAAACTTTTGGCAGAGGCGGCTGCCGTCTGCCGCCCCAGCCCATCAATTTCCAGCTGCTGGCGGCAAATGCCTTACTCCCGGATATGCTCCAGCACCAGACCGGTCACCTGGCTTACATGATCATCGGCCAGACGATAATAGAGAACCGGCCCCTGGCGGCGGTTGGTAACCAGCTGCAGCTGCCGCAGCAGCCGCAGCTGATGGCTCACCGCTGACTCGGAAACGGCAAGAAAGGCCGCCAGATCACAGACACACATTTCCCCATGCTCCAGAGCAAGAATTATCCTGAGCCGGGTGTTGTCGGCCAGGGCCTTGAAGAAGTGCGCCACCCTTTCTATCTCATTGGGAACAAGGGCCATTTTCCGTGCACCCGCCACCCGTTCTTCATGAATGATCCGACATTGACAACGATCTTCATAATCCGCCATGCACCCTCCTCCAAATTATACAGATTAATATCTGAGCATATATTCATATGTAATAACGACGAGCAATATTGTCAAGCAAACCACGGAATACGCGCAGGCTGGAGGGTGGTAAGGAATCTATTTTTTCAATGTTTGCGGATCCCGGCCGATGCTGTCGATGGCATATGAGCCGGCATTGCCGGTAAAAGGCAGGATAAGCAGATGGGGCAGGGTCAGTTTTGCCGCATTCCTGAACTGAGAAAGGCCGATGGTCATGCCGTCGTGCCCCATGACCGGCTGGGCCCGGTAGGTGCCGAAAAGTCTATCCCACCAGGGGAAATTAAAACCGAAATTACTGTTTGTTTCGCGAATCGTTACAGAATGATGGACGCGGTGCATGTCC
>JALNXE010000179.1 GCA_023230525.1 Desulfobulbaceae bacterium | reverse complement strand
GGCCAGGAGCATCTTGCGGATGTTTTCGGCCTGATAGTCAAGATTGGCATTGAATTCAACCTTGTTGATCTTGGTAACCCCGGAAACGATGGCCTCCACCACCGGACCGAATGCCGCACTCACCTCTTTCGTGGTGACCGGACTGTCGGGGTCCTTGAAGATGCCATGCAGCAGGGCGGCCTGCAGGGTTTCCAGATCCAGCTGCATGAGAGCCAGGGTGTAGGCAACGGTCAAAGGGTGATTGATGTAGGGCGTGCCGTTTGGCCTTTTGCGGTCGCCATGCACCTTGAGGGCAAACTCATAGGCCTTGCGCAGGCCTTCCGTATCCTTTTCCGGCAGGTATTCCCGAGCCTGTTTGATCAGTTCGTCCAGGGTGATCTGATCATTGGATGCATGTGCAAGAAGTCGTGCCATGAAACCACCTTCAGAGTTGGCAGTTTTTCATGGCGGACTCTATCATCTGTTTGAGCCTCGATGTCACTTCTGCAAAGGGGACGGCGGTTGTCCGGCCCCCGGCGCGTTCCCTGATTTCAATTATTCCTTCCTTGGTCAGATTGTTGCCCACCATCACCCGGAAGGGGATGCCGATGAGGTCGGCATCCTTGAATTTGATGCCCGGCCTCTCGTCCCGGTCATCGTACAGCACCTCGATGCCGTTCGCCGCGAAATCCGCATAAAGGCTCTCCGCGGCCTGGCTGATGGCCTCGTCCTTGGTAGAGAGATTCAGCAGCATGACCTGGAAGGGGGCAATGGGCAGCGGGAAGAGGATGCCGTCTTTGTCGTGATTCTGCTCGATGGCGGCAGCCACCGCCCGGCTGACGCCGATGCCGTAACATCCCATGACAAACGGGATCTCTTTGCCCTGATCGTCGAGAAAGGTGGCCTTGAGCGCCTCACTGTAGGTGGTGCCCAGTTTGAAGATATGGCCCACCTCGATGCCGCGGGTCAGTTCCAGCTGTCCGCCGCAAAGCGGGCAGCGGTCCTGTGCGGTCACCATGCGCAGATCGGCGGTTTTGGCCGGGGTGAAGTCCCGGCCGATATTGACGTTCTGCAGATGGAAGTTCTTCTCATTGGCGCCCACGGTGAAATTGGCCATTTTCGTGACTTCCAGGTCGGCGACAAGGGGAAGGGACAATCCCACCGGTCCCAGGTAGCCGGTGGGGGTACCTGTGCTGTCAAAGGTTTCCTGGTCGTCGGCCAGTCGCACCTCGGTTGCCCCCAGCAGGTTCTGCAGTTTGACCTCCTGCACCTCGTGATCGCCGCGCAGCAGCACGGCAACCGGCTTGCCGTCGGCCATATAGATGAGAGTTTTCACCAGATTTTCTGGGGAAATAGCAAGGAATTCGCACACCGCCTGAACCTTGCGTTTGCCCGGCGTTTCCACCCGGCTCAGGGGGCGCAGCTCCACCGCCTGGGGGGCCGGAGTTGCCATGGCCCGCGCCTTCTCCATATTGGCAGCATAGGAACACCCCTGGCAGATGACGATGGTGTCTTCGCCGGTAGCGGCCAGCACCATGAATTCGTGGGAAAAGCTGCCGCCGATGGTGCCTGAATCCGCTTCAACGGCCCGGAAGGTGAGTCCGCACCTTTTGAAGATCCGGTGATAGGCATATTTCATTTTCTCGTAGGTTTCTTCAGCCCCCTTTTCGGTGGCGTCAAAGCTGTAGCCGTCCTTCATGATGAACTCACGGCCGCGCATGAGCCCGAAACGGGGGCGAATCTCGTCGCGGAACTTGGTCTGGATCTGGTAGAGATTGAGCGGCAGACTGCGGTAGGAATGGATATTTTTCCTGACCAGGTCGGTGATGACCTCCTCGTGGGTGGGGCCGAGGCAGCTCTCCCGCTGATGGCGGTCGGTAAAACGCAGCAGTTCGGGGCCGTATTTGCGCCAGCGGCCTGATTCCTGCCAGAGGTCGGCGGGCTGCACCATGGGCAGTAGCAATTCCTGGGCCCCGGCGTTGTTCATTTCCTCTCGGACGATCTGTTCCACCTTGCGGATGGATTTCAGGCCAAGGGGCAGATAGCAGTAAATACCGGAGGCCAGTTTGCGGATAAAGCCGGCCCGCAGCATCAGTTTATGGCTGACAACCTCAGCCTCGGCAGGGGTCTCTTTTAAGGTCGGTAACAGAAGCTGGGAAAAACGCATGAAAAATCCTTATGTTATGAAAACGGTAATCACCAGAAAAATGGTATTTAGATTTGTGTCTGTTATGAAACGCACGTCGCCGGCCCGTCACTCCTCACTTTTCTCACTTCTTTCCCGGGCCATGGCATCCAGTTCATCAATAAAAACGGCGAGCAGCTGGTCTTCCGGCACCTTTTTGTACAGCTGGCCTTTTTTGAAGATAATGCCCACCCCGTTGCCGCCGGCCAGGCCGATATCCGCCTCCTTGGCCTCGCCCGGGCCATTGACCACGCAACCCATGACCGCGACCTTGAGGGGCGTCTTAATGCGCTGGATATGTTCCTCCACCTTTTCGGCCAGGCTGAAGAGATTGATCTGGCAGCGGCCGCAGGTGGGGCAGGATATCAGCTCCGGCCCCCTCTCGCGGATGCGCAGGCAGCGGAGCAGTTCAAAGGCGACCCTGATCTCCTCAACCGGATCACGGGTGAGCGAGATGCGGAAGGTGTCGCCGATTCCCTCATGCAGGAGCATGCCCAGGGCCACACTTGATTTTACCGTGCCGGCAATCAGACCGCCCGCCTCGGTTACTCCCAGGTGCAGCGGATAATCACACTGACTGGAGAGCAGGCGGTAGGCGTCGATGGTGGTCAGGGTGCTTGATGATTTAATGGAGATTTTCTGCTCGTAAAAGTGGAGATTTTCCAGCAGCCGGATGTTTCTGATGGCGCTTTCCACCAGGGCCTCGGGAGTCGGATGCCCGTGGCGGGTCAGGATATCTTTTTCAACCGAGCCGGAATTGACCCCAACCCGGATCGGTACCTGGTGGATTTTGGCGGCATCAACCACCTTGCCGAGTTTTTCCGGACCGCCGATGTTGCCGGGATTGATGCGGATGCCCTGGGCGCCGTTTTCCATGCTGGCCACGGCCAGCCGGTAATCGAAATGGATATCGGCAATGAGCGGGATGGTGATGCGGTCGCGGATAGGGCGGATGGCCCTGGCCGCCTCCAGGTCCGGCACCGCAACCCGGATGATCTCGCAGCCCGCGGCTTCCAGCCTCAGAATCTGGGCAACCGTTGCCGCCACATCCCGGGTGTCGGTGTTGGTCATTGACTGCACGGCGATGGGAGCATCGTTGCCAATGGCCACATTGCCCACCTTGATCTGTTTGGTCGGTTTTCGCTTGATCATAATCGTTGCGACTATAATCGTTTTTGCAAAAAGTTTTAAGTG
>JALNXE010000178.1 GCA_023230525.1 Desulfobulbaceae bacterium | reverse complement strand
CATCGCCCCCGGCAACCATCACATGCTGCTCAAGAGAAGCGGGGCGAAATACTATGTGGAGGTCAAGGACGGTCCCCTGGTCAACAGGCACCGGCCTTCGGTTGATATTCTTTTCCGTTCCACCGCCCGTTATGCCGGGGCTAATGCCATCGGGGTCATCATGACCGGCATGGGGGATGACGGCGCCAGGGGACTGCTGGAAATGAAACAGTGCAAGGCGCCGACAATTGCCCAGGATGAGGCGACCAGCGTGGTTTTCGGCATGCCCCAGGAAGCGATCAAGCTCGGAGCGGCTGACCGCATTCTGCCCCTTGAGGCCATAGCGCCGGCCGTCCTCCGGTTGAGTGCTGAATAAATGGTTTTTGCCAAAGGGAAAAAAATTCGCCGCATCGGCATCGGCGAGTATTATGCAAGCGCCTCCCCCGTGATTATCAGTACCCTGCTCGGGTCATGCGTGGCGGCCTGCCTGTGGGATCCGGTCAAAAAAATCGGCGGGATGAATCACATCCTGCTCCCCGGCAAGGCTGACATGAAGCATTTCAACACCCCGGCCAGGTTCGGGGTCAACGCCATGGAGCTTTTGATAAATGAAATCATCAGCCTCGGCGGCAGAAAAAAAGATCTGGTGGCAAAAATTTTCGGCGGCTCCAGTATCTACCCGGTTCTTACAGAAAATTTTGCCGCAGGACCAAGGATTGTGGCCTTTGTCAAAGAATTCCTCAGCTTGGAATCGATAGAAATCATCAATGAAAATACCGGGGGAACCGATACCCGGGTCATTTATTTTCACACGGATACGTGTGATGTTTTTCTGAAGCGAACCGTTTCTTCCATGGGGGCGAGGCTTGCATCCCAGGAAAATGAGATGCGGAGGAAACTCAGCCAGGAGGCGGCAAGATTGGCGGATATCGAATGGTTTCATTGAAATTGCTCCCGGGTTGACCCGGCAGGAGCAATTCATGCGCGTTTTGCTCCCCAAATGATAAAATTTTGCAGTTTGTACGGCTGCAAAAGAGCTTTCTGTTGATGTGCAGGTTTATCACTGGCAGCTAAAGCCCCTCACTTATTCCCCCAATTTCTTTTTATTGGCCTCGGTGATCTTTTCCATGAGCTGGGCCAGATCTACAGGCTTGACGATATAGCCGAAGGCCCCCAGTTCCATGCCGGCGATACCGACATCAAAGGAACCGTGGCCGGTCAGGAGGATCACCTCGATGGTCGGATCAATGGCCTTCACCTGCGCAAGCACCTCTAGACCGCTCATGTTGGGCATCTGCATGGCAAGGACCATGACATCGGGCATAAAGCGGGAGACTGTATCCAAGGCATCCTCGCCGGAATAGACGCTCTCCGCCTTGATCTTACTCTGGCGCAGACGTTCAGCCAGCGTTGAAGCAAATTCCATCTCATTGTCGACAACCAAAACCTTCATTTTTCTTGTCTTGCCCAAGATTAACCTCTTTGGAGGGGTTGGTAAGTGATTTTTTTCAAGGATGCGGCGGCCGGAAGTGCCGGCCGCCGCTGATGCTTCCTGCGAAAATCTACTTCAAAAATACCGGCATGCCCATAAGCGGCCAGATGACCGCCACAGCCAAATAGACCACCAGCATCAGCATAATGCTGGCTATGATACCGAATTTGAAGAACTCCCCTGTAGTAAACTGCTTGGAGTTATAGGCAATGGCATTGGGTGCCGCGCCGATCAGCAGCAGAAAGGGCATACCTGCGGTCATTAACGCGGAAAAGAAGATGACTTCGCCGGCCACGCCAAGATACGGCGCAACAACCAGGGCCACCGGCAGGGAGATGGCGATGGCCGCCACATTCATGATGAAGTTGGTCATGATCATGACGAAGAAGGCCATGCCGAGGATAAAGACGACAGCCGGTGCGTCGGTAAAGAGCTGCAGCCAGTTCACCGCCAGCCATTCAGCCGCCTTTGTCTGCCAGAGACAGAAGCCGATGGACATCGCGCCACCGAAGAGCAGGATGATATTCCAGGGGATGTCCTCAAGATCCTCGACTTTCAAGATATTGAGGATAAAGAACAGCAGGGTGGAAGTGAGCAGAATCGCCGTTTTGTCAATGGATTTGAGGGCCGGGACCCAGTTTTTCAAAGCGATAAGCAGAATGACGGCCAGGGTAATTGTGAGGGTCAGGATCTCCTTCCTGTTCCAGCCGCCTAATTCGATATACATCCGCTTTGCTTTTTCTTTAAGCCCTGGGATAATTGCCTTTTCCGGTTTGCAGACCAACAGTATAAGCCCCCAGATGAGGAAAACCATCAACCAGCCGACCGGTGCCATATAATAGGAAAGCTCGAAGAAACTGATCTCTTTGCCGGTCATCTCCTTGAAAAACCCGATGGCCACGGCGCCACGGGCCGCGCCCAGCAGCGTGATGATACTGCCCGCGCCGGCCACATAGGCCATGCCGATGAACAGGCCCTTGCCGAACTTGGTGGGCGTCTCGTCCTCGGAGTAGAAGGCGTTGATGGCCATGAGCAGTGGGAACATGGTGGCCGCCACCGCGGTATGGGCCATCAGGTGGGTAAGGGCCGCGGTCATCACAAAGCAGCCGAGATAGATCATGCTGGTCCGTTCACCGACAATGGAGAGCATCTTGTAGGCCATCCTCTTGGTCAGGCCGCTCTTGGTGAAGACCAGGCCGATGACGATGGAGCCGAAGATGAAGAGAACCGAGGGGTCCATGAAATCCTTGAAGGCCACATCCGGCTTGCGGATGAGAAACATGGCCTGGGCCACGCCGATGGCGATACCGGTGACGCCGATGGGCAGGACCTCGAAGATCCACCAGGTGGCGGCCAAGGCAAAGACCGCCAGTGCCCCCTTGCCTTCCTTGCTCAGGACAAAGTGATTGCCCTGGGGATCAATGGCGTCCGGCCAGGCCGGACAGTAGTAAATGATACAGAACAGGGCGACGCCGAGAACGAGAAAAAACACCCTTTTCCAGTCAAACGGGACCTTGACCGCCGCTGGCTCTACATGTGTTGATGCCATGTTATCCGCCCCCTTATTTAGAATTCATTGAGATGAGTTTATCGCCGAGGGCTCCGAAGATCTCGGCAAGCTTGACCACGCCGACCAACTTGCCGTTATCCTCCACCGGCAGCACCGTTTCCTTGCCGATGACCATGACCGCCATGGCATTGGTGAGATCGGCGGAGGCGGGCAGCACCCGGATGTCCTTTTCGATGACCCTGGAAACCGGGGCGTTCAGATGGCTGGCCCCCTCTTTCATCATCACACCTTCCAGCAGGGTGGACAGGTCGCTGTATTCGCTGGTCCGGCCTTCAAAGCCTTTGACGTCAACGGCCTCGAGCAGGGTCGAAAAGAGCACCCGCAGGAT
>JALNXE010000177.1 GCA_023230525.1 Desulfobulbaceae bacterium | reverse complement strand
TGAAGACCTTTTCCCGCAAGGATCAGAATACTTCCAGCCTGGCCAGCATCAACGACTGCCTGGAAAACGCCCTCACCGTTGCCTGGAATGAACTGAAATACAAGGCCACCGTAGAAAAGGATTACGGCGATCTCCCTCTCATCCGCTGCTATCCGAATCAGCTCTCCCAGGTCTTCATGAATCTTCTGGTCAACGCGGCCCACGCCATTGCCAGCCAGGGAATCATCCGCATCCGGACATTTACCGAAAACGGCCTCATTATTATCTCGATTAGTGATACAGGCAGCGGTATCTCCCCGGAGAATAAGCAAAAAATCTTTACCCCCTTCTTCACCACCAAGGAAGCAGGGGTGGGCACAGGGCTGGGGTTGAGCATCGTCACCGAGATCGTGGCCAGACACGGCGGGGAAATAGCGGTGGAAAGCGAGGTGGGCCAGGGCTCAACCTTTACGATCAGTATACCGGTCCAGTCAGATGCTCAGGCAAACCAGCCGGAAACAGCAACTGTGCAGGCGGAAGGTTAAGGCCGGATACCGCCGGGTATCATCGAAAAAGCCATGAATAATAAATCGTTACTGCTGGTGGATGATGAACCGAATGTCCTGAAGAGTCTGTGCAGGGAACTGAGTCCGGCCGGCTACCGTCTCTTTACCGCGGCCTCGGCAAAACAAGGCCTGGAGATCGTGCAACAACACGATATCGGCGTGGTGTTGTCGGACATGTCAATGCCGGGGATGGACGGCATCGCCTTTCTGGAAGCTGTAGCGAAGATCTCGGAGGATACGGTACGCATCCTGTTGACCGGCTACGGGAGCCATGAGAGTGCCATCTCGGCCATCAACCGTTCGCACATCTTCGGTTATCTGACGAAACCATGGTCTGCTGAAAATCTGCAGGCAACCATGGCCAAGGCATTTGCTTATGCTAATCTCATGCGGGAAAACAAAAGACTGCTGCTGCTCACCAATAACCAGAATGAACAGCTCCGGTTCATCAATGAGCATCTGGAAATACTCGTGCAGCAACGCACCGTTCAGCTTGAAGAGGCGGTCAACGAAGGAATCGACATGCTTGCCCTGGCGGCGGAGGCAAAAGACGATGTCACCGGAGAGCATATCTACCGCATCCGGGATCTGACCCTGAAAATCTGTACCGCCCTCGGCTTGGCGGAAACGGAAGCGGAACAGATCTCCTTTTTCAGCGTGATCCATGACATCGGCAAAATCAATATACCTGACGGCATTCTGAAAAAAAAGGGCCCGCTCACTGCAGAGGAATGGCAAATCATGCAGACCCACACCTTGGCGGGAGAAAAAATCCTGGGGCACAAGCCTTTTTACCGGACTGCCAGACTGATAGCCCGCAGCCACCATGAAAAATGGGACGGCAGCGGCTACCCAGACGGCTTACAGGGCGAGGAGATCCCCCTGCCGGCCCGCATTGTGGCCGTGGCGGATGTGTTTGATTCCCTGACCCATGAAAGATCCTACAAAGAAAGATGGTCTGCCGGGGAGGCCTTGGCGTATATGGAAACCCAACGGGCGATCCATTTTGATCCTGAAGTGCTGTCAGCCTTTATGGCGGTTCATTGTAATTAAAAATGTTTTCTTTGTGATCTCTGTGTGCTCCGTGGCAAAAACAGACTTTTTACAAATTGCGTGTATAAATCCCCCTGAACTTGACTTCACGGCGAAAATTCTTAACGTAGTATACATTTCAATCAGTGATATTTTTTCGATCAATCCTCCTCAATGAAACAATGGATACATGAAAAATCTGGACTATTATAAAGTACTGGGCGTAGCCAAAGACGCCTCAGCAGAAGAAATCAAAAAGGCCTACCGCAAACAGGCTTTGAAATACCATCCTGACCGCAACCAGGGCAACAAGGAGTCGGAAGAAAAATTCAAGGAGGCCAACGAGGCCTACGCGGTGCTGTCTGATCAGGAAAAACGCAAACAGTACGACACCTTCGGCTCCACCGGCTTCCAGCAACGCTATTCCCAGGAAGATATCTTCCGCAACTCCGACATCGGCTCCATTCTCCGGGAGTTCGGCATCAACTTCGGCGGCAGGGGCGGAGGATTCGGTTCCGCAAATTTCCGCACCTTCTCCAGCGGCGGCGGCCGCAGCCCTTTTGAGGAGATGTTTTCCCAAGGCGGCCAGCCCGGTCAGGGTTTCCGCCCCCAGCAGCCGGTCAAAGGGCAGGATCTTTCCCTTGAGCTGTCCATATCCCTGGACGAAGTGCTGAACGGAGCGGAAAAAACCATCTCGCTGGGCCGGGGCGGTGAAAGGGTAACGGTGAAAATTCCCCCAGGCATTGAAAGCGGCAAAAAACTGCGGGTGGCGGGAAAAGGATCATCCTCTCCCATGGGCGGCCAGGCCGGCGACCTCTATCTGCTCATCAAGGTCGAACCGCACCCGCTTTTTGAACGGGAGGGCAACAATCTGGTTATTGAAAAAGAGATCCCCTTCAGCTCCGCCGTGCTGGGCACGGAGATTGACGTACCAACTTTAAACGGCAAGCAGTTCAAGGTAAAAGTGCCGGCCGGCATCCAGCCCCAGTCCAAGCTGCGGCTAAAAGGCCATGGACTGCCGGCCGGCCCCCATGGCCCCCTGGGCGACATCCTGGTAAAAATCGCTGTTGGGATCCCGAAAAAACTGAACAAGGCGCAAAAGAAACTGCTGAACGAGCTTGCCGAGGCAGGGTTGTAAAGAACGTTCCAACGTTCAATCGTTTAAACGTTGGAACGCTGGAACGCTTGATCGCTGGAACGTTCCCCCGCTCACGCCAGGCCCCTCTCGTAGTTGCCGGTGGAGGTATCCGGCAACTGCCGGTCCGCGGCAATTGCCCGCAGCACCTCCTGCCCTTTTAGCGAAGAGCCGCCGCACTGGCTGAGATCAACAATCAGCTGTCCACAGCCCATGCCATGCAGCTCCTGCAGATGGCCGGAGAGTGAAAAATCATGTTCCCCGATAACCTCGGTCAGGCCGTTGCGGTTGAGGATGCGATAGCCTTCGCCCCCATCCGATTGCAGTATTGATCCCGGCCGCACCCCCCTGACCGGGATGCGGGAGAGCAGCACAGGTTGCGGGCTGTAAACAGTCACGGCCAGCGGCAGAGGCAGAGAGCGGCCGTACAGCTCTTTAAAATTGCCGCGGTCATCCTCCATATTCAGGGTAAGCCCGGCCAACCCGAGTTCCTGCCAGGCCAAGGCGGCCTGGCTGTTCATGGTGTAGCATCTGAATCCTCCCAGCAGCCGGGCCCCAGCCACCCCGGCAAACAGCGGCAGATGGCCGAGATTGTTCAGGCAAAACGTCCTGTACCCCTGCCCGGCCAGCATCTGCACCGCCCGCCGGTACTCCTGCCACTCGGCCCCGAAAAGCATGACCGGCACTTCCCAGATGATATTCTCTCTGCACCCGGCAAGTTTCCTCTCATTTTTTATGACTTCAGCCAGGTTCTTGG
>JALNXE010000176.1 GCA_023230525.1 Desulfobulbaceae bacterium | reverse complement strand
TCGAAATAACGATATTTTTGTGACATAGTTGCTGCTCTGATCTCCGTCATGGGAATTCAGGAGACAGGAGACAGAATTTAGAATGGTTGATTTTATTACGTTTTATTCTGGCTCCTGATTTCTGGCTGCTGAATTCTCTGGAAACAAGCTGCGGTGACCATGAGGATATCAATTTAATTTCAACATGTTACCACAACTCAGAAAGTTGAAGAAATAACCATGACTTCCATACCGCACATTATTTTTGTTGCCGTGGGTGCGATCTTTCTCGCTGCCTCGATCGCCCTGAACTTCTCAAAGAGCAAGGAGGTTCCCCGGGATCTCGCCGGCCGGTGGCGCCTCCTGACCTGTCTGATGATTTTCTTTCTGTCCGGCTACTGCGGATATCTGTATCTGCAGCTCTCCCGTCGTCCTTTTCCCCTGGAACTGCTGACCAGCCTTGTTTTTCTGGGGGGCGCCCTTTTTGTCTACCTGGTCATCAACCTGTCCATGGAAACCATCCGGCGGATCAATGAAGCCAATGAGGTCCTGGAAGAACGGGTCGGAGAGCGGACGGCTCAGTTGGCCGCAACCAATGAAAAACTCGCGGATGAACTGGAGCAAAGAAAAAAAATCGAGGAACGTCTCCAGGCCTCCCATGCGGAACTCGATCTGGTCTTTAATGCCGCCTCAGTCGGCATGCGGGTCATTGACCACAATTTCACGGTGATCCGCGCCAACAGCAATTTTCTGCAGCTGGTCGGCCTCAGCCTGGAAGAGGTGGTGGGGCGCAAGTGCTTTGATATTTTCGGCGGGGCGAAATGCCATACCCCGGCTTGTCCCCTGCTATTGATCAAAAACGGCATGAAAAGAGTGGAATATGAGGTTGATAAAATTCTTGCCGATCAGGAGCGTATCACCTGCATACTGACGGCGGCCCCCTATTTCGGGCCGGATGGCCGGGTAATCGGCATTGTCGAAGACTTCAAGAATGTCACAATCCTGAAAAGGGCGATGAAGGAACTCAAGGAAGCCTTTACTGAGGCACGCCTTCTGTCGGTTGAGCTGCAGGGTAAGAACAGGGAACTGGAGGAAGGACACCGGCAGCTTGCCCAGGCCCATGCCCAGCTGCAGGCCGCCCAGTCGCAGATGCTGCAGCGGGAGAAGATGGCCTCGGTGGGCCAGCTCGCGGCAGGTGTAGCCCATGAGATCAACAATCCGGTGGGTTTTGTCAGCAGCAACCTTACCACCCTGGCAAAATATATCGAGCGGTTGACCCGGTACATCGATTTTTTGCACAAAGAGGCGAGCAGTACAGTGCATGAAAAATCGCAGGCCCTAAGAAAAGAGCTCAAGATTGATTATATTACCGAGGATACCAAGGACCTGATCCGGGAGTCCCTGGAGGGCACGGACCGGGTGAGCACCATTGTCCGGGGACTGAAGAGCTTTTCCCGGATTGACGAGGCCAGGCTGCAGGAGGCTGATATCAATGAGTGTCTGGAGGCTACCTTAAATATCGTCTGGAATGAGTTGAAATATAAGGCCGCTGTCAGCAAAGAATACGGAGAGATTCCTCGGACCCTCTGCAATCCCCAGCAGCTGAACCAGGTCTTCATGAATTTGCTGGTCAACGCCGCCCAGGCCATTGCCAAGCAGGGTGAGATACGCATCCGGACCAGCCATGAAAACAACCTTATTCTGGTCTGCATTGCCGACACCGGCTGCGGCATTGCTGCGGAAAACCTCCCACGGATATTCGAGCCGTTTTTCACCACCAAGGAAATCGGCAAGGGCACCGGCCTCGGGTTGAGCATCTCCTATGATATCATCAAGAAGCACGGGGGGGATATTGCGGTTGCGAGTGAACCCGGACGCGGCACCACCTTTACCGTAAAAATTCCCGTGGTCACGGCATGAAAGCTCCTATGATATTATTTGTGCGCAAGCTCGTAACCGGGCAAGAAATCGCCGGTTTAAACACACTTGCTGGGATTACAGCCGTTATACCTCCGCTCTGGAAAAAGCCTGGAGCCTGCTTTGGCAATATTTTCTGTTGCGTGCTGGTATCTACCTGGTGAAACGCGTATAATCGGGCATGGCAATACTTTCGCTGCTGCACATTATTTTTGTTGTCGCGGGCGCGCTCTTTCTCGCTGCCTCGATCTATCTGAATTTCAAAAAGAACCGGGATGTTCCCCCGGAGCTGGCCGGCCGGTGGCATCTGATGACCGGCCTGATGGTTTTTTCTCTGGCGGCCTATATCGGTTTTCTCTTCCTGCAGATTACCCATCATCTTTTTTCCCTGGAACTGCTGACCAGCCTGGTTTTTCTGGGCGGCGCCTTTTTTGTGTTTCTGGTCATCGGCTTATCCATCAAAACCACCAGGCGGATCAATGAAGCCAATGAAGTTCTGGAGGACCGGGTCAGAGAGCGGACAGAGCAGCTGGCCGCAACCAATGAAAAACTCGAGAACGAACTTGCGGAAAGAAAGAAAATTGAGGAACGGATCAAGGCCTCCCATGCTGAACTTAATTATATCTTCAATGCCGCCTCAGCCGGCATGCGGGTTATTGACACCAATTTTGACGTTGTTCGGGTCAACCGCAATTTTCTGCAGATGGCCGGCCTCAGCCTGGAAGAGGTGATCGGCAAGAAGTGTTTTGCAACGTTTGGCGGAGCGAAATGCCAGTCGGCCGATTGTCCGCTGGCCCTGATCAGCAGCGGCCGGCAAACCGTCGAGTATGAGGTTGAAAAGATTCTTGCCGATCAGGAGCGGATCACCTGCTCACTGACCGCAGCCCCTTTTTATGGGCCTGATGGCCGGCTGATCGGCATTGTCGAGGACTTCAAGGATATCACCCTGCGGAAAAAGGCGATGAAGGAGCTCGCCGAGGCATATGCCGATCTGAAGGCAACCCAGTCACAGATGCTGCAGCGGGAGAAAATGGCCTCGGTGGGCCAGCTCGCGGCAGGCGTTGCCCACGAGATCAACAATCCGGTGGGTTTTGTCACCAGCAACCTTACCACCCTGGCGAAATATATCGACCGGCTGACCGAGTTCATCGACCTGCAGGACAAGGCCGTGAACAGTGATCTGCGCGGGCAATTGCAGACGGCCAGAAAAGAGCTCAAGATTGATTATATTGCCGAGGATGCCAGGGACCTGATCCGGGAGTCCCTGGAGGGCACGGGCCGGGTGAGCACCATTGTCCGGGGGCTGAAGAGCTTTTCCCGGATTGATGAGGCCAGGCTGCAGTCGGCTGATATCAACGAGTGTCTGGAGGCTACCTTAAATATCGTCTGGAATGAGTTGAAATATAAGGCCGCTGTCAGCAAAGAATACGGAGAGATTCCGCAGACCTTCTGCAATCCCCAGCAGCTGAACCAGGTCTTTATGAATTTGCTGGTCAACGCCGCCCAGGCCATTGCCAAGCAGGGTGAGATACGCATCCGGACCAGCCATGAAAACAATCTTATTCTGGTCTGCATTGCCGACACCGGCTGCGGCATTGCTGCGGAAAACCTCCCACGGATATTCGAGCCGTTTTTCACCACCAAGGA
>JALNXE010000175.1 GCA_023230525.1 Desulfobulbaceae bacterium | reverse complement strand
TGAGATCGCCGTAATGGAGAAAGAAACGGACTTCCTGCTCATGCGGATCCCGGTAAAGATGGTCGATGCGCGCCGTGTTGAATGAAGAGGAGCGGCGCTTGATGCCGTGCACCTCATATCCTTTTTTAAGAAGAAATTCCGCCAGATAGGCGCCGTCCTGGCCGGTAATGCCGGAAATAAGAGCTTTTTTCATTTGATCTTTATCTTTTGTTAGGTTCAGGATGAGAGGGGTAACTACTCAGGTGGATAGTCTGTAGGTATTTAGGGACTCGGCAATTATAAATATACCGGTTATCGAGTCTCAACGCGCCGTCATTCCCGCAATGCTGTTGAGCGGGAATCCAGGATTTTTGCTGGATGCCCGATAAAACCATTCGGGCATGACGATAACGATAAACGGTAAATTTGTAATTTCCATCTCCCTTAGTAGTATAGTTTTTTTTACCTGACAGACTGCAGCCTGATAGGCTAACCGCTCAGGTGGATAGTCTGCAGGTGTTTAGTATTATAGGTTTTTTTGCCTAACAGACTACAGTCTAATAGGCTAAACAACCTGTATTTTCTGTCAAAAATAACATATAAATGATTTAGTACAACAAGAAAAAGGGCAGAGCCAAATCATTACGCCTTGACGAATAATCGCTTTTTTATTAAGATTTTGATCAGAATATAGATCAACCTGAATTGAGGTCAAAAAATATGAGCACTCTATCCGTATCAGAAGCAAAAATGAAATTAAGCGCTTTGGTCGATGCCGTTAAAGAGACAGACGAAGAAGTCATTATAACCAAAAACGGAAAACCTGTTGCTGTACTGGTAAGCCCGGATGAGTTTGCAAGCTGGCGGGAAACCATCTCGATCCGCCTTAATCCGAATATTATGAAAGAAATAAAAAAAGGATTAACCGCTTTCAAAAAAAACAAAACCGCTCTCTACACTCTGGAAGAACTTTTCAGGTAATTTGCCATGACAGACCGGACCGCATACCGACTCAGGATGCCGGATGAGGTGGCAACGCTCATCCGCGGCCTTCATCCCGTCATCAAGTCCCAAATTAAATCGGCTTTGCAGGCCATTTTACGAGATTCATATTGCGGTAAAGCTCTTAAGGACGAACTTGAAGGGTTGCGAAGTTACAGATTTAAAAGGTATCGCGTTGTTTACCGAGACTGTTGTGAGAAAAATGAATTGGAAATAATCGCCATCGGACCAAGGGAAAATATTTATGAAGAAACTTTCAATCTCATAAGTAAGCAGAGAGAAGATAATGGGGCTTGAAAATGATCACGGTCAATCGGAAATGCAATGATACAGCAGAAATAGCCTCTGCGTTGCTGCCTGTTTTTGAAAAATATCCAGAGCTCGTTTTTGCGTATTTATTTGGTTCTCTTGCCACGGGAAGTGGCGGGAATATGAGTGATGTGGATCTTGCAGTCTATGTTGATCGGCAGTGCGGGTTCTCATTCTCACAAAAGCTCCGGTTCCATGGTGATTGTTGTCGTGTGTTGCGGCGGAATGATGTGGATGTCGTGGTAATCAATCAAACACGCAATCTGCTTCTGCTCGAGCAGATTATCAGAAATGGTAAAATTATTTTGAATCGAGATCAAGCCATTTTAGATGATTTCTCATTAAAAATTCAGCATTTGGCTTTAGATTTCAGGTTGCACAGGAAAAGAGTGATGGGGATATGAAAGAGCGTATTGTTCAAAAAAAAGGCAGAATCAGGGAGTACCTCGCTCTCATTGCCGGTCTTGAGCCAGATTGCCGAGAAAAATTTTTGTCCGATCCGATTTATCGAGGCGCTTTGCTGCACTATCTCTATTTAATGGCGGATTCCTGCGTCAGCCTTGCCGAAATGGTGATCAGGGACAAGGATCTTCGTCCCCCTCAATCGTACCACGAGGCTTTTGATATTTTAGGTGAGGCGAGGATACTGGATGTTGAATTTGCCTATTCCTTTGCAAAAATCGCGGGATTCAGAAATTTTCTGGCACATGATTATGGAATTGTCGATGCCCAGGTAATATGCAATGAGGTATTGCCCCAAGTGCATGAAGTAAAAGAATATTTGGAGCAGTTGGAAAATTTGCTTTAGCGCTTTCAGAGCTTTCGGGAGGTGAACAATGGATGAACTCCATGTTGTTCAGCAGAAGAAAAGGGAAATCCTTGCTGTCGCCCACGCCCATGGCCTTATTAATGTGCGTGTTTTTGGCTCGGTTGTTCGTGGTGAGGATACCCCCCAAAGTGATATCGACTTCCTTGTTGATTTGGAAAAGGGTCGCACCTTGCTTGATCTGGGCGGCGCGTTCGTCAAACTTCAGGAGTTACTGGGGCGTAAAGTGGATATTGTGACCGAGCGCGGGCTGCACTGGTATCTGCGGGAGAAGATCCTGAAGGAGGCTCGGCCGTTATGAAGGATGACAAGCTTTATCTTATTCATATCATGGAGAGTATTGACAAGATTGAATCGTATATGGCTGGCCTGGATTTCTCCGCATTTATGGAAAAGACTATAGTGCAGGACGCTGTGCTCCGCAATCTGCAGGTGCTCGCCGAATCAACCCAGCGTCTTTCCGATAATTTCAAGTCTCAACATCCTGAAATCGAATGGTACAAGATCGCCGGCCTGCGAAATATCCTGGTTCATGACTACCTGGGCATCGATCTTGAGACGGTGTGGGCTGTCGCAGCAAGCAGGCTGCCTGAATTAAAAACGGTTGTCCGTTTTGCATTGGAGTAATATGGCATTGTATGGGGAAATAATCACAAGTCATTAGATATTATCCTTGTGACAAGGATAAAAAAGAGAGAATATATCCTTTATGCAAGATCAATATCGCCAGATTATCCGTCAAAGGATCGGGATATGATTGTTGAAGGTTTGTTGAAAAGCCTGGATGAGCCTGACCGCAAGATTGATGAAATATGGGCTGAAGAGGCTGAAAAAAGGCTGAAAGCATATCGAGATGGAAAACTTAAAGGAATTCCGCTGGAGGAAGTATTCAAGGATGAATATACCATATCGCATCACCATCGAAAGATATAACCGGTCAAGTTGTAGGTCGGTTTAGGCAGCCTTATCGCCATAACCCTCAGGGGGCACAAGGGCACTTTAAGTACCTTAGCGCACTTTAGGCACTCTACAGGGAACGGGCCGGAAACACTCGAACATGCAGCCGAGACGTCATTCCGGGCAGGCGAAGCGCGACCCGGAATCCATTTGGTTCCTGGGATTCCCTCTGCAGTTTATCCTCCCGAAGTTGGGGGAGGCAATGACATAATGGCGCCAACTTGGTTACAGAGTGGAATAAGAAATGCAATGGTTATTGGCCTTGGACGGATCGCCCAGCAGAAAATCAACCTCGGTCGGCCGAAAATATCGAGGATCGACCTGTACCAGGACTTTGCCGGAGTCGGCATCCCGCGGCCGATCTCGTCGAGGCCCGAATCCTCCCAGGCGATGGTAATGCCGATTTCATGGAACGACCGTTCGACAAATTCCCGCACGGAATGGGTTTCTCCGGTGGCAACCACAAAATCTTCGGGTTCGTCCTGCTGCAGCATCATCCACATGGCCCGGACAAAATCGGCGGCATGT
>JALNXE010000174.1 GCA_023230525.1 Desulfobulbaceae bacterium | reverse complement strand
GAGAGTCCGTTTCCCACCCAGCCCCACCGGGTATCTGCATATCGGCGGCGCCCGCACCGCGATACTGAACTGGCTTTATGCCAGAAAGCATCACGGCAAGTTCATCCTGCGCATTGAAGACACCGACGCGGAACGCTCCACCAAGGAGTCCATCGACGGCATCCTGGACGGCCTGACCTGGCTCGGCATCGACTGGGATGAGGGACCCTATTTTCAAACCGACTTCACCAGCGAGCATATTGCCGCGGCGGAGAAGATGATTGAGAGCGGCCAGGCCTACCGCTGCTTCTGCACCAAGGAGGAACTGGAGGCAAAAAGGGAGGCGACCATGGCCGCCAAACAGGCCGTGAAATATGACGGAACCTGCCGTCATCTCACCCCGGAGGAGGTCGCCGCCAAACAGGCCCAGGGCCTGCCCTCGGTCATCCGTTTCAAGGTGCCGGACCAGGATGGCATCGTGGCTTACGAAGACAAGGTTCTCGGCCGCATCGAGCGCCGCTTTGTCGATATCGAGGACTTTGTCATTGTCCGTTCCAACGGCAAGCCCCTTTATCTGCTCTGCAACGTGGTGGATGACATCCGGGACCGCATCACCCACATCATCCGGGGCCAGGACCACCTGACCAACACCATCCGCCAGGTCCTGCTCTATGAAGCCCTGAACGCCCAGGTCCCGGTATTCGCCCACATGCCCCTGACCCTGGACCTCAATAAGGCCAAGATCTCCAAACGCAGCCACGGCGAAATCGTCGCCGTCCAGTTTTACCGGGCAAAGGGCTTCATCCCCTGGGCCCTGGTCAATTTCCTGGTGCTGCTGGGCTGGTCCCCCGGTGATGACCGGGAGATCTTCACCAGGGAAGAACTGATCGAGGCCTTTACCCTGGAGCGGATCAACAAATCCCACGCCATCTTCAATTACCGCAAGGACGACCCCAAATTTTTCACCGATCCCAAGGCGATCAATATCAATGCCCACTACCTGCGCACCCTGCCCGTGGCCGAAATCGGTGAGCTGGTCAAAAAAGAGCTGCAGGAGGCCAAGCTGTGGGACGAGGCCTATGACACAGACAAAAAAGAGTGGTATCTGCAGACCATTGACATGATCCGCGACCGCTTTCATACCCTGAAGGATTTCACCACCCTGGGCCGAGCCTATTTTGCCGATGACTTTGACATTGAGGAGGCGGCGCTCACCAAAAATCTGCGCAAGTATCCCGAACTGCAAAACTGGCTGCCCATGCTGGCCGACCGCTTTGCGGCCCTGCCTGAATTCACCAAGGAGAGCGCCGAACAGGCGGCCCGGGAATTTGCCGAGGAAATCGGCGTCAAGCCCGGCATCCCGATCAACGCCTCCAGGGCCGTGATCACCGGCCTGGTGAAGGGCCCGAGCATGTTCGAGCTTTTCATCCACCTGGGCCGGGACAAGGTGGTGGCCAGACTGCGGGATGCGGGCAAGTATTTTGAGTGAAAAGGGAAAAGTGAAAAGTGAGGAGTAAGGAGTGAGAAGTGAGAAGTAAGAAGGGAGAAGGGGCGGGTTTTCCGCCCAGGAGACAAGGCAGCAGCCACAAAAAAAAGACAACCCTCGACGAGATCAGGTAACACCATGCACACAGAAGGCAACAATCCGCAATCCGCAATCCGCAATCCGCAATCCCGCGATTTCATCCGCACCATCATTGCCGAGGATCAGAAAAACAACAAGCACGGCGGCCGGGTCGTCACCCGCTTTCCCCCCGAGCCCAACGGCTTTCTGCATATCGGCCACGCCAAATCGATCTGCCTCAACTTCGGGGTAGCCCTGGAAAACAACGGGGTCTGCCACCTGCGCTTTGACGACACCAACCCCAGCAAGGAGGAAGTCGCCTATGTGGAGTCCATCAAAAAGGATGTAAAATGGCTGGGCTTTGACTGGGGCGACAATCTTTTCTTCGCCTCGGACTATTTTGAACAGCTCTACGATTATGCCGTGCAGCTGATCAAAATGGGCAAGGCCTATGTGTGCAGCCTGTCCGCCGATGAGATCAGACAGTACCGCGGCACGCTCACCGAGCCGGGCCGGGAAAGCCCTTTCCGCAACCGCAGCGTGGAGGAAAATCTTGACCTGTTTGCCCGCATGCGGGCCGGGGAATTTCCCGACGGCACCCATGTGCTGCGGGCCAAAATCGATATGAGGTCCGGCAACATCAACATGCGCGACCCGGTGCTGTACCGCACCCTGCACGCCAGCCATCACCGCACCGGCGACAAGTGGTGCCTCTATCCGATGTACGATTACACCCATCCCATCTCCGATGCCATTGAGCATATCACCCACTCCCTCTGCACCCTGGAGTTCGAGGATCACCGGCCCTTCTATGACTGGCTGCTGGACACCCTGCAGACCCCTGCGCATCCCCAGCAGATCGAGTTTGCCCGGCTCAATCTCACCTTTACCGTGATGAGCAAGCGCAAACTGCTGCAACTGGTGAACGAAAAAAGGGTCAGCGGCTGGGACGACCCGCGCATGCTGACCATCTCCGGCCTCAGGCGCCGGGGCTACACCCCGGCTGCCATGCGCAGCTTCTGCGACACCATCGGCCTGGCCAAACGGGAAAGCCGGGTGGACATGGGGGTGCTGGAAAATGCCATCCGCAACGACCTCAACGACACAGCGCCCCGGGTCATGGCGGTGCTCAGGCCGCTCAAGGTGGTGATCACCAATTATCCGCCGGAGCAGGAAGAGGAACTGGAGATCGACAACCATCCCAAGAATCCGGCGATGGGTAAACGCCGGGTGAGTTTCTGCCGGGAAATCTATATCGAACAGGATGATTTCCTGGAAGAGCCGTCCAAGAAGTTCTTCAGACTGGCGCCGGGCCGGGAGGTGCGTCTGCGCGCCGCCTATCTCATCACCTGCGACCGGGTGGTCAAGGACGAACAGAGCGGCGAGATTATCGAGCTGCACTGCAACTACGATCCGGCCAGCCGCGGCGGCTCCGCCCCGGACGGCAGAAAGGTCAAGGGCACCTTGCACTGGGTCTCCGCCCGCCACTCCATCCCCGCCGAGGTCCGTCTCTACGACCGTCTCTTTAACATGGAAAACCCCGAGGCGGACAAGGAAACCAGCTTTATGAGCCACCTCAATCCGGATTCTCTGCTGACCCTGGCCGGCTGCCGGCTCGAACCGGGCCTTGCCGCAGCAAGTGAGAACGACCGCTACCAGTTTGAGCGTCTCGGCTATTTCTGCCTCGATTGCCTGGACTCGACCCCGGCCAGGCCGGTGTTCAACCGTACCGTGACCCTGCGCGACAGCTGGGAAAAAATAGAAAAAAACGGCTGACGCCCCAATGTCACACTTGACCGTTAGGCGTTCGTACTGATACTATTACCTATAGCTGCCCTAAAAATGAACGTTGCCTCTCTCTTCTCATTCGCTGCGTGCTGACCTCCACCTGACTGTCAAGTAGCGCTTGACAGTCAGGCGCCATTACTGATAATTATTCTTAACCCATTCTATTACTGGTTGCCGAATGAAGAGCCCGGACAGGATCAGTCCACCGGACAAGACCAGTCAAAATGATGAAAGAGAAAAATTCACGGCTCGACAATCCACCTCTCTTCTAGGGAAAAGACCATGAACTGGAAAGACCTGACCATCGGCAAAAAAATAATTCTCGGCTATTCAATAATTCTGCTGCTGCTGCTTGTGCTGGGGGTCATCAACTATCTGGGCGTGGGTACGATTGTCAGCAATGCCGGCGAAGTCATCAAGGGCAACAGCCTCAACGCCCTGGTCACCCAGAAGGAAGTGGACCATCTCACCTGGGCAAGCCAGGTCAACGCCCTGTTGAATGACAGCAAGGTCTCCAAACTGGAGGTGGAGACCGACGACCATCAATGCGGCCTGGGTAAATGGCTGTACAGCGACCAGCGCAAAGAGGCGGAAAAGCTTATCCCCTCTCTTGTTCCTCTTTTAAAGAAAATCGAGGAACCGCACCGCGTTCTGCATGAATCCGCCATCGCCATCGCCAAGGTCTTCCGCCCGGGGGACACCACCCTGCCGGTCCTTATCGGCGAAATAGAGGCGGCCCATCTTGTCTGGGCCGGGAAGGTCCGGGACGGCATCATCATGAATGATCCCACCCTGGAAAACGCAGAGACCGATCCAGCCAAATGCCAGTTGGGCAGGTGGCTCGTTTCCGAAGATGCCAAAAGTGTCTATGCCAATGCCGACGACACGTTCAAAAAGACCCTGGACAGCCTCCCCG
>JALNXE010000173.1 GCA_023230525.1 Desulfobulbaceae bacterium | reverse complement strand
ATGCCCGGCAGGGTAAGGGTGGCCTGCAGCGCCGCCAGTCCGGCAAAAAGAAAGATGACGTTGAGCACCAGGGCCATGTTGGCGATGAGGCCGGAAAAACGGTAATAAATCAGCATGAACAGGATGACCAGGGTCGTGCCGAACAGCCCGGAGGAGATGCTCTTCTTGATGGAATCCTGGCCGAGTGAGGCGCCGATGGTCAGGTTCTGCACAATGGAAACCGGGGCGGGCAGGGCGCCGACCCGCAGGATGATGGCCAGGTCTGTGGCCTCTTCATAGGTGAAGCTGCCGGAAATCTGGGCGCTGCCCCCCAGGATTTTTTCCCGGATGACCGGGGCGGAGCGTACCACGTCGTCTAGGACAATGGCCAGCCGCTTATTGACATTTTTTGTGGTGATCTGGCCGAATACCTTGCCGCCCCGGCTGGTGAGATCAAGGCTGACATAGGGCTCGTTGAAGCTGCCGCCCACCCGGACCTGGGCGTCTTTTACCATCTCGCCGGTCATCAGCACCTGGTTGTGGAGCAGCAGCGGGGTCTTTATTTCCCTGCCGGTCTGTTTATCCTTTTCCTTTTCAAAATAGACCTGGGTGTCATTGGGCAGAAAACGCTTGATGGCCAGGTTGAGTTTATCCCGGCTTTCCCCTTCCTTCCACTGGCCGGCGGTGATGGCCTGGTTGATCAGGGCGGGGAGGTTGACCCCGCTGTCGTCAACCACTTTGAATTGCAGCTGGGCGGTCTGGCCGATCAGGCTCAAGGCGCGTTTCGGGTCTTTCACGCCGGGCAGCTGGACGATAATCTCATCCTTGCCCTGGCGGACGATGACCGGTTCGGCCACGCCGAACTGGTCAATACGGTTACGGATGATCTCCAGGGACTGGTTCACCGCGTTTTTATTGATGAAATCAATTTGATCCTGCTTGAGGCTCAGGGTGACCCGGGGAAAACTGTCCGCCTCGGACTGGATGTCGATGGCCAGGTTGGGGAAATCGTCCTCCACCAGCTTGCGCACCTTATCGGCGGAATCAACATTGGGCAGGGTGAAGATGATTTTTTTCGGGTCGCTGGAAACGGCCTGCACCATTGAGATGCGCTGCTCCTTCAGGTTGCTCTTCAAATCCTGGGCGGCGAAGTCGAGGGAGTTTTGGGCGGCCTTGTCCAGATCAACCTTCAGGACGAGATGCATGCCCCCCTGCAGATCAAGGCCGAGCCGAAGACCTTCCGGGGCAATGTATTTTTTCCACCAGGCCGGCATATTGCCGTAGAAGGTGGGCAGCATCGTCACACCGGCGAAGGCGAGGAGAGAGAAAAGAAGAAGATATTTCCAGCGAAGCGACTTATTCATTAACCGTGGTCCTTAAGGTAGCCTGTTTGCATGAAACTGTTTATTAATCAGGTGCGAGATTATACTCCAGATGCCTCAGAAGTCAATCAGATGAATGTTGTCATTGCGTATTTCACTTGTTAGCGTAATAGTATATGGTGTCGGTAAAATTTTATATACAAAAAAACATGAAGGAGTAAAGGAGTAATGATGGTGGAGGTGAGAGAGCGCCGGGTGGTTGCCGGTAACTGTGAAGTTCATTGTCTTGAGGCGGGACCGCCCGGCGGGCAGGATATTGTTTTGCTGCACGGGATGAAATTCAAGGCCCGGACCTGGCAGGAGCTCGGCACCCTCGAGGTGCTGGCCGGGGCGGGAAAACACGCCCTGGCCCTTGATCTGCCGGGCTTTGGCGCATCCCCTGCCTGTGCAGCGGCTGCCGGGGAGGTGCTTGCCGATTTTCTCACCCAGATGAGGCTGACGAAACCTGTTCTCATCGGGCCGTCCATGGGCGGCAGGGTGGCCCTGGAATTCTGCCTTGACCATGCCGACCGGGTGGGAGCACTGGTGCTGGTCGGCGCGGTCGGCGTGCAGGAAAACCGGGAGCGCCTCTCGGCCGTCACCGTGCCGGCCTTGATTATCTGGGGCGGGGCCGACACGGTATCTCCCCTGGCCAACGGCCGGCTGCTTCACGAGAAGATCGCCGGTTCATCCTTTTTTGTTATTGACGGAGCCCCCCATCCCTGTTATCTGGACCAACCTGTAATATGGCATCGTGAGCTGGTTTCCTTTCTGGAGAAAACATGAAAAAAATTCGCAAGAAAACTATTGATAAATCGAGCCTGGATGTCGCCCGCCTGATCGGCAGGGCCGCACTCGATAAAAAAGCCGAGGATCTGCTGATTCTCGATGTGCATGAAATTTCCTCCTTTACCGATTATTTTGTCATCATGAGCGGCAGGTCCACCCGTCATGTGCAGGGCCTGGCCGAAGTAATTGACGGCGAGATGCGGTTGAAAAAATTAAAGGAAGGTTCAACCGAAGGCCTGCAGGAGGGACATTGGGTGCTGCTCGATTACGGCGATGTGGTTGTCCATGTCTTTTACACGGACGAGCGGCAGTTCTATGATCTGGAAGGGTTGTGGCATGACGCCCCCAGGATTGCCGTGGAAGAGGGGTAAGAAAAGTGCCTAAAGTGCTAAAAGTGCCTAAAGTGTCTAAAGTGCCTAAAGTACTTAAAATATTTCAAGTGCCCTTGTGCCACTTGAGGGTATCTTGTGCCCCTTGAGGGTATAAAGTTATGGTGCTTTCTGATCAGACAACACCTTTCACTTTAAGTACTTTAGGCATTTTAGACACTTCAAGTACTCAAACCGGTAACAGGTCAGAAGGCACGGCAAGAAAACGATTTCCGGTGAAAATATGAAATACATCAGTACCAGGGGCGGCATCGCCCCCATTTCCTTTAAAAAGGCGGTGATGATGGGGCTGGCCATTGACGGCGGACTGCTGCTGCCCCAGACCATGCCCGTGGTTGATGAAAAGACGGTTGCGGCCTGGGGGCGCCTGTCCTATCCTGAGCTGGCCCATGCCGTGCTTTCCCTCTTTATTGATGACATCCCGGCCGACGATCTCCGGGAGCTGATCAACCGCTCCTATGCCACCTTCAGCCATCCGGAGATCACGCCGCTGGTGCAGAAGGGCGGGGTGCATATTCTTGAGCTGTTCCACGGCCCCACCCTGGCCTTCAAGGATGTGGCCCTGCAGTTTCTCGGCAATGTCTTTGACTATCTGCTCAGGGAAAGCGGCGAGAAGATGAATATCGTAGGCGCCACCTCGGGAGACACGGGCAGCGCCGCCATCTATGGGGTGCGGGGCAAGGAGCGGATCAATATCTTCATCCTCCATCCCCATAAACGGGTCAGCGCCGTGCAGGAGCTGCAGATGACCACGGTCATTGATGCCAATGTCTTTAACCTGGCCATCCGCGGCACCTTTGATGACGGCCAGGCCATCGTCAAGTCCCTGTTCAACGATATTCCCTTCAAGCAGCAGTACCATCTGGGCGCGGTCAATTCCATCAACTGGGCGAGGATTCTCGCCCAGGTCGTTTATTATATCTTTGCGGCCCTGAAGCTGACCGGCCAGGGCGGCAAGGTTGATTTTGCCGTGCCCACCGGCAACTTCGGCGATATCTTCGCAGGCTTTATCGCCCGCAAACTGCTGCCGGGCCGCATTCGCCATCTGGTGCTGGCCACCAATGAGAATAATCTGCTCACCCGTTTCGTGCTGCAGGGTGATTACTCCCTGGGCAAGGTGGTGCAGACCTCCAGTCCATCCATGGATATCCAGGTGGCCAGCAATTTTGAGCGCTATCTCTACTTCCTCTACGATGAGGATGCCGGGCGGACCAAGGAGGCCATGACGCATTTCGCCCAAAGCGGCAGCCTCCATTTTTCAGAGAGCGAACAGCAAAAAATCAGGGCGGCCTTCCTGTCGGCAAGCGTCAGCCGGCAGCAGACCCTGGCCATTATCCGCGATTTCCACCAGGTAAGCGGCTACGTGCTGGACCCGCACACGGCAGTGGGGGTGAGTGCCGGGCTCGATCACCTGGACCCGGCCGTGCCCATGGTCTGCCTGGCCACCGCCCATCCGGCCAAGTTCGGAGCCGCCGTGCAACAGGCCATCGGCCGGCCGCCGGAGATGCCCGAGAGCTTCCGGGACCTGGATAAAAGGGAAAGCCGGTGCCGGGTGCTTGATGCGGACCTGGCCCAGATCAAGGCCTTTATCGAAGAAAACGCCATTTAGGGGCAATACCGTTTACTCAACTTTCCATGTTGAAATTAAATTGATATCCTCCTGGTCCCCGCAGCTTGTTTCCAGAGAATTCAGCAGCCAGAAATCAGGAGCCGGAATAAAACGTAATAAAATCAACCATTCTGAATTCTGTCTCCTGTCTCCTGAATTCCCATGACGGAGATCAGAGCAGCGACTATGTCACAAAAATATCGTTATTTCGACAAAATAGATCAAGT
>JALNXE010000172.1 GCA_023230525.1 Desulfobulbaceae bacterium | reverse complement strand
TCGTGCCCCATGACCGGCTGGGCCCGGTAGGTGCCGAAAAGTCTATCCCACCAGGGGAAATTAAAACCGAAATTACTGTTTGTTTCGCGAATCGTTACAGAATGATGGACGCGGTGCATGTCCGGGGTGACAACCAGCAGACGGAGAATGGCGTCAAGCCTGCCCGGCATCCGGATATTGCCATGATTAAACATGGCCGTGCCGTTTAAAGTCACCTCAAAAACAACAACCGCAAAAACGGGCACCCCAAGGGCAGCCACCGCCGCCATTTTAATGGCTGCGGAAATCAGAATTTCAATGGGATGAAAACGCAGGCCGGTGGTCACATCAATATCAAGATCGGCATGATGCACCATGTGTAGCCGCCAGAGCAGGGGAACGGAGTGGAACATCAGGTGCTGCAGGTAGATAACCATATCAAGCAACAGCACCCCGAGAATCAGAGACGGCCAGAATCCAAACTGCAGATAAGGAAAGAGTCCCCAGCCCTGCTGCTGGGCAGCGGCGGCCACGCCGACCGCCATCACCGGCATGAGCAGGCGGGCCAGCAAGGTATCAAGAAAAATGATGGAGAGGTTGTTAAACCACCGGCCAGCCTTGGAGACGGTAAGCCGGCGTTTGGGGGCTGCAATCTCCCAGACCGCGACCAGAGCCAGGATGGCAAAGAAAATAATGACACGGTATGTTTCCGGCTTCATCGCAAGGGAAAACTCAAGCGGCTTTCGGAAAGTTGTCCGGCTGGTTCCAGACTTCCGGAGTCAGGACCGACAGGCCCCACTGAAGCCTTGCCTTGTCGCACCGTTCGTTCGGTTCACCCTTAAGCCAGGCGGGCTGAAAATCGCGACAGACCGAGGCCCTCTTTTCATATATGCTGCAATAAACCTGTTTGCCGATAATCCCCATCAGCGCGATACAGCGCGGGGAGGAACCATTAGTCCCCTGCATAACCATCCGGAAATCATTTAATTTTTCCGTCAGTTCGGCAGGAACACCACCGGCAATGGCCAGATCCGATTCACCCCAGTAAAAAGAGGCACGGAAAAACGCACAGCAGGCACCACAGTCAATACAGGGATTTACCATATTTATCACATAAAGTAACGGCGGGGAAACTCACAACTGGAAAGGGAAACTGCATTTTTCTGACATGCTTTGCGGTAATTGTCAATCTGTATTTCATTTGCGCTCTGCCAGATTGCCCATAAAAAAAGGATGCCCGTGACGGACATCCTTTTTTTAATTACAGCCGTAAAAAAACAGCCGGCTTAGAACTTATGGCATTTCACACACTGATAGCCTTTCTCAAGGTGCTTCTTATGCAGTGCATTGCTGCTCCAGGATTTGGAACCGTGGCAGTCGTTGCACAGATCACTTTTCGGCTTGACCAGACCGGTCGGTTCACCAGTATGACAGCTCACACAAGAGAGGTTGCCATCACCCTGGCCGTCGGCCGCATGCTGCTGATGCACTCCCTCCCAGGAAAGCGATTCCTTCTCATGACACAGGGTACAATCCTTGACCTTGGCCGGCCAGGTATGGTAGCCGAGCTGACCGAAGGGCACCATACGGCTGCCGTCCGGCGTCAGGCCGGTGTAATCATGACATTCACCGCAGGAGGGGGCCATGGATGCCGGCTCAACTCCGTGGGTGATCAGCATTTCCGCGTCAACATCCACCAGCTGATAGTTGCCGGTCATGCCCTGTTCTTCCATGCCCTTGCGCACCGCCAGATCGAAATCACCGGTCATGAACATCCACATGATGGCAGGCGGTACGATCTTGCCGCTGTCATGCAGCGGCATAGTGGAGAAGTGACGTTTAATCGGCACAATCTTTGATTTGCCGTCAAACGGGGCGCCGTTTGCCTTGGCCATGGGGTAGACTCCCCGCTCATCAGCGGCAATGGTCTGGCCGACGCTGTAAACTTGGGAGGTGCCGTCGAACCAGACGTATTCCGGCTTCACATTGGCAGCCTTGACCTCCTCCCCGACAAACCCGCCCTGGCCGGAACAGAAGGTCGGATTCCAGGTCGGTTTCAGCCAGTCCCGCGACATCTCGGTTGCCCCGCCTTTGCCGAATTGGCGGATATGGCAAACCTGACAGGCGACCTGGCCCGCGGCATGGCGGTTCAAGGTGGCGTCGCTGTGCGGAGCGGCGGCGTGGCAGTCCGTGCATTTCGGATTAGGCGCCTCGGTCTGGCGCAGGTCAATGCCCCGGCCGCCGATCTTATGGCCCTCAGAGGAATGGCAGGACACACAGGTAAGGTCTGCGCCGCCAGGATCAGCTGACATATGCACGTCTTCGGTGACTTTGGGCGCCGCGGTGTTTGCTCCCATGTCGCCCCGCTTGGTCCAGTCGCCACCGCCCGCCTTGGCATGGCAACGGAGACAGGACTGCCTGGTGGGCAGATGAACGCGGCGGGCCAGATCCACCATGGTGGTGCCGGCCGGCATCTTGGCATAATCGGGAACAGTGGTGTAATCACCCTTTGCATCCACCAGCCCGAAGACATAGGTTTTGGTTTCGCCGTTGACATTGACCACGGTTTCGCTGTTATTCGGATCGCTGACAAATGTCCTCTGATAGGTATCGCTGTGGCACATGAGGCAATCAATGTCATTGACGTCCGGCGGATGGGGGGCATTACCGTCGGCCCGGACATGACAGGTATAACAGGCACCCTTTGAAGAGATGGCATAGGTGCAGAAGGTATTGATGCCGTTGACCCCCTTGCCGTCATCGCCGGTGCTGTTGGTCACATTCGGGGTGGGGCCGGACCACTGCATGTGCAGACTCTGCAGCATATCCTGGGCTTCAATCTCATGGCAGGCGATACAGGTTGACGGTCCGTCATAGGAGGTGATGAACGGATGTGTCACTGTCTCATCGCCACCCCCGGTACCTCCGCCGGTGACCGTTCCTGTCACCGTGAAGTGACTTGTTTTGGCCTGTTTGTTTCTCCGATCCGTGAGATTGCACTTGAAATCCCATTCCCCGGTCATCTCGTCGGCCGGAACGGTATAATCAAAGGTGGCAGTGCGCCCGTTAATCTGCATCCTCTGCCCGGAGACCAGCGCGGTATCCGATGCATCGGTGATGGTGATCCGGGCAGAACGGAGTGTCCGTTGCCACTCGCCGGTGCCGGTGCAGACTAAACGCACGGTGTTGCCGACCAGTGCCGGATTCGGATTGGCAGACATATCAATACCGCGGTCAGCTGCATAGCCATTACCGGTAAGCAAGGCGAAAGCCGCTGCCGTAAATATCATTTTTTTCATATCCCCTCCAAGTTATATGATTTTTTGTTGGCGCAAATACTTTATAAGGTTTTGTAGATATCAGAATGAATCATGGCCATTGGGAATGGTTGTCAAAGCAGAAAACAGCGTCTCTTCATTCGGCCCTCCCTGATTGTTTTGCGTTAACATTTCGCCTTTTTTCTGTTGAAAAGCTTTATGCTTTTATCGGCATGATTTGTACAGGAGCAACTAGCAAGCTATATGCCACCATTGTCAATTTTAATTTAACATACTATTTTAACAGTATATTTTTGCAGTAATGAGAATTTTTATCCTCGACTGCCGAAACACCTTTACTGTCGCCATTGCCAGACAACTTTTTGCCGGTGCGACAATTTGCCGCAGCCACAGCGTGGGATTAACAGGTGTTTACAGGGCGATTGTTACCCCAGAAAAATAGCGTCTTTGTTTCGCGACAGAGATTAAAAATTTGTACTTTCCTCAAACAAATAATGAAAAAAATTTAAGGGATCTTTATTGGCAGGGCCACGTGCACAAAACTTACCGGCAGGAAGGGCTCGCGGATAACCGGATAAAAAGAGGCCTGTCACGGTTGCCGGCTGGGAAGGATTTCAATAACCAGAGCAGCCCCAGAAGTTAAAGAAGGGCTTGGCAAACGGCGCAAAAGATGTTTAAGATTAAGCGGTTGAGTTTCCCGTAAGCCAGGGTCTTCACCTGGCAATCCCCAGGAAAAACTTGACAAACCAGGGCAGGCAACGCCTATAATTTTACAAAGAAAAGTTTGCGCCTCCCTGTTTCGTGCCGATGATTTTTTCTGTGCTTCCGCCCGGCGGGAGCCGGTAAAAAGATAAAAACCCATAAAGCCAGGCTCTCCGCCTGCAGCCCCAAAATGACAAAGAGACAAATGAGAAGAAACCATGACAACAGAATATCTCAGCAGCAGCAATTTCCCTGTTGCCTCGTCAGCCTCGGCGGGTACCCTGGCAGCAGAACTGGACAACCTCCTCAGTAGCGACTTCACAGGCAACATGTTTGCCCTGTTGGCCGGTTATCAGCGGATACTAGCCGACAACGGGCAGCGTCCCCAGTGGCCCGCGGTCCACCAAAAACTGGCAACACTTTTCAAGTGCGGCAGTTATGCCGCGGTCAACGGACCCATGATCGGCATCCCGGTGTCCATCCGGGACAGCGACTATTTCCAGGATACGGTGCAGCACTTCGGCAAGGAAAGATC
>JALNXE010000171.1 GCA_023230525.1 Desulfobulbaceae bacterium | reverse complement strand
GGCACAGGTATCAACCAGTTTGTAGACCGGTTTCTGTCCCAGCTTCTCCCGCAGTTCCCTGATGTCATCCTGGCTGGTGCCGGTGAGATAGGCAATCTGCGGATCAGAGAAGCCGAACTGTTTGACCTTGCGCAGGAAATCCCGGTCCAGCCCGGAAAAGCCAACCTTCTTTATTTCCCCTTCCAGGTCGGAGATCTGCTGCAGATTGACCAAAAACCAGGGGTCAATGGCCGTCAGCTCATAGAGGCGTTCAATGGTCATGCCCCTCTGCAGCCCCTCATAGAGGGCGAAAATCCTTTTTGAATTGGGAATCTTCAGCTTCAGTTCCAGGTCACGCTGGTCCATGGCGGAGAAATTGAACTTTGGGTCGGCGCCAAAACCGGAACAGCCGATCTCCAGGGACCGTAAACCTTTCTGAAAGGCTTCCTTGAAGGTTCTGCCGATGGCCATGGTTTCGCCCACCGACTTCATGGCCGTGGTCAGGATATCCGTTGCCTCCGGGAATTTCTCAAAGGTCCAGCGGGGGATTTTTACCACACAGTAATCAATGGTCGGCTCAAAGGCGGCATAGGTCTCCTTGGTGATATCGTTGGGAATCTCATCCAGGGTGTAGCCCACGGCAAGCTTTGCCGCAATCTTGGCGATGGGAAAGCCGGTGGCCTTGGAGGCCAGGGCTGAACTGCGGGAGACCCTGGGGTTCATTTCAATAACCATCAGCTCGCCATCCTCGGGATTGACGGCAAACTGAACATTGGAGCCGCCGGTTTCCACCCCGATTTCCCGCATGATGGCCATGGCCGCGTCCCGCATCAGCTGATATTCCCGGTCTGACAGGGTCTGGGCCGGGGCGACGGTAATGGAGTCTCCGGTATGGACCCCCATGGCATCCATGTTCTCAATGGAACAGATGATGACCACATTGTCATTTTTGTCGCGCATGACCTCAAGCTCATATTCCTTCCAGCCCAGCAGGCTCCGTTCGAGCATGACTTCGGTGTTGAGGCTCAAGTCAAGCCCTACCTTGCACAGCGATTCAAGCTCCTGACTGTTGTAGGCCACTCCTCCGCCGGTACCCCCCAGGGTGAAACTGGGGCGGACAATGATAGGGAAGCCGATCTGTTCAGCCGCAGCCCTGGCCTCGGCGATGGTATGGACAATGGCGCTTTCCGGCACCTTCAGGCCGATCCGGTACATGGCCTCCCGGAAGGAATCGCGGCCTTCCGCCTTTTTAATGACGTCGATGTCGGCGCCCAGCAGCTCTACCCCATATTTGTCCAATATGCCGGTGGCCGCCACCTTGATCGCCGTGTTCAGGCCGGTTTGTCCACCCAGGGTCGGCAACAGGGCATCGGGCCGTTCCTTTTCGATGATTTTGCACACCATTTCCGTGGTGATCGGTTCAATATAGGTCCGGTCGGCTATTTCCGGATCGGTCATGATGGTGGCGGGATTGGAGTTGATGAGGACAACCTCATAGCCTTCCTCCTTCAGGGCCTTGACCGCCTGGGTGCCGGAATAGTCAAACTCGCAGGCCTGGCTGATGATGATAGGGCCGGAGCCGATGATGAGAATCTTTTTTATATCAGTTCGTTTAGGCATAATTAAGTATGTAATTGATAGCTGTTAGCTCGTAGCGGTCAGCTCGTAGCAATAATTATATTTATGAGTCAATATGTTACGTTAAATTCTTGGCGCTGCGTTTTTTATCGTTGCCTGATTCCCTGACCTTCGTATTTTTATCAGCTTATCAGCTTATCAGCTATTTCATCGCCTCGATGAACCGGTCAAAAAGGTAGATGGAATCATGGGGCCCCGGGGCATTTTCCGGATGGTACTGCACCGAGAAGGCTGAAAACCTCTTGTGCCG
Organism: Desulfobulbaceae bacterium; assembly: GCA_023230525.1. GTDB lineage: Bacteria > Desulfobacterota > Desulfobulbia > Desulfobulbales > SURF-16 > SURF-16. The sequence goes on along the minus strand of JALNXE010000171.1, from coordinate 2,802 downwards.
CATACCCTCAAGGCTTGAATCGTTTAAATTGATATGCGTCAACTCCACCTCGTCTTTGTCAAGGCTTTGCGGGTCAACGGAAAAACCGTGATTCTGAGAGGTTATTTCAATCTTGCCGGTCAGCAGGTCCTTGACCGGCTGGTTTACCCCGCGGTGGCCGAATTTTAATTTGTAGGTTGTGCCGCCAAAGGCCAGGCCAAGGATCTGGTGGCCCAGGCAGATGCCGAATATCGGTTTCTTGCCGAGCAGCTCGCGCACCGTTTCCACCACCCCCTGCAGCGCGGCAGGGTCTCCCGGGCCGTTGGTCAGAAAAATTCCATCAGGGTTCATGGCCAGAATATCCTCTGCCGTGGCCGAAGCCGGCAGGACCTGCACGGAGCAGCCTCTTTCTGTTAATAATCTCAACTGGTTGTATTTAAGGCCGCAGTCAAGGGTAACAACCTTGTAGGAGCCGGGTGCAGCGGTGGAGAAATTGCTGCCCGGCACCGGCCGGTCATGCTGCCAGCCATAGGGTTCGCGGCAGGTTACCTCCTGCACCAGGTCGCGGCCAATCAGGCCGGGGGAATTCTTGGCCTTGGCCACCAGCGACGCTGGATCCAGATCCTCGGTTGACACCACCGCCTTCATGGCGCCGCCGACCCGGATATGGCGGGTAAGTGCCCTGGTATCAATGCCCTGAATGCCCAGCACATGATTTTTTTTGAGGAAATCGGCCAGGGTGCCGGTGGATCTGAAGTTGCTCGGCCTGGCATGGTATTCCTTGATGAGAAAGGACTCGACGTGAATCCTGCTTGATTCCATATCCTCCTGGTTCACCCCGTAGTTGCCGATAAGGGGGTAGGTCATGGTAACGATCTGTCCCCGGTAGGAAGGATCGGTGAGAACTTCCTGGTACCCGCTCATTCCGGTATTAAAGACAATCTCGCCGGAGGTTTCTCCGGGGCCGGTAAAGGATTCCCCCTCAAATATGGTGCCGTCTTCAAGGGCAATAAGGGCTTTCATGCTTGTATCCTCACTTATGGTCAATCTCCTGCACGGTACAGAGGCTGTCCGGCGGGAGAGATGAAGTTGATTGATTGCATTTACTGTTGCTGTAAAATGGTGCGGATCAGTTCCGCTTGCCGGCGGGCGGATCCTTGCTGGGCCAGGGCAACGGCCCGGGCCTTGTCACATATTTCCCGGTATTGCCCGGGGGAATGCAGCAAGGCAAATACAGACCGGGTAAAATCCTCGGGCCGCCGGATCGGCAGCCCGGCGCCCTGTGCTTCGAGGATTTCCGCTGCATCGGCAAAATCCTTCATGTGGGGGCCGTAATAAACCGGTTTTCCCCAGATGGCCGCCTCCATGATATTGTGACCGCCCTTGGGGACCAGGCTTCCTCCGCAATAGATAAAAGTGCCGATGGCATACAGGGCGGCAAGCTCTCCCATGGTATCCACCAGAATCATCTTGTGTCGGCGTTTGCCGGAACTCATCTGGCTGAATTTTTCATAGGCCAGGTTATGCGAGGCCAGCAGTTTTTCTATTTCTCCAACCCGGTTCAAGTGGCGGGGCGCGATGATGAAAATTGCCTCGGCAATACCTTCCCTCAGTCTGAAAAATGAATCAATAAAGAGTTTTTCTTCTCCGGAGTGGGTGCTGCCGAAAATGAACACCTGCTGGTCTTTATTGATTCCAAGCCTTTTCCGGTAAGTATCCGTTTGATCCTGAGAGGGGTGTGCCTGCAAATCGTATTTTACATTGCCGGAAACAATCGTTTTCGCCGGATCGGCGCCTAGCTCCAGAAAACGTTTTCTGTCGCTTTCGCTGATAACGGCAATGGCGGCAAATGATTTGATCAGGGGATGGATCAATCCCGGTATTTTTTTATACCTCGCCAGCGACCGTTCGGAAAGCCGGCCGTTCAGTAACAGCAGTCTGACGCCCGAGCGGTAGGCCGCGGTGAGAAAATTGGGCCATAATTCCGTTTCCAGGCATATATAACATGTTGGCTTCAGTTTTGACAGGGAACGCTTGACAACCCGGTTTACATCAAGGGGGGCATAAATACAAGACAGAGAGCCGCCCAGCTGCTCCTTGGCTACCTGTTGGCCATGTCGTGTTACAGTGGAAAGCAAAAAGGCAGCATCGGGTAAGACATTGCGCAATTCAGGGAGTAAGGCCTGGGCCGCCCGTACTTCACCTACGGAAGCGGCGTGGAGCCAGATGCGCTGCCGCGAGGTGTTGCCAGGAGGCACGCCCTCATAAAAGCCAAGCCGTTCACGAATACTGTCTTGATGATTCCCGGTAAACCAACTGTATAGAAAAAAGGGTGGAAAGCCGATGGTAAAAAAAATATCAGTCAATAATTTGTAGGATCCGTATTGCAACGAGGCTGCCTTCCCTTCATTAAAAAACGCTCTCATTTAAGCAAAAAATCATCACATTAAAACTGGTATTTTGGTCTGCGTCAATAAAAATGGTAATTTTGTGTAAAGTCAACAGGTCGCTCGCGCGGTTCTTTTAGATTGGATGTGCAGCGGGGGAGTGAGCCATACGGTAGATCACGCCGGGGAATATTTTGAGCGGATGCGGGAAAATGAGGCACGGTCAAAGGGAAGCATGCCGGTAATCTTGACTCGTGATGCTGGTCTGAGCTTATATTATAAGGAAGGGCCGAGAAGGTAGCCGGAAGGGGGGGGTAAAACTATGTGATTGAAATTATGTAGTTAAGCAGGGGCGGGAAAAACAAATATTGACAAGGAGAGGCTGATTCATTAGGTTGTTTTTTTTCTGGAGCTGAGAGGAAGAGCAAAGCGAGGG
>JALNXE010000170.1 GCA_023230525.1 Desulfobulbaceae bacterium | reverse complement strand
CTGTTCCTATGGGATACAGCGTGTAGATGCCTCCCTTGGTAAAGGTGTCGGTGACCAGTTTCTCATTGGTGAACAGCAGGACATAAAATGAGATGGAAATCGCCCCGAAGATAACAGTGCTCATGAACAATTTTGTTTTACTTTGTTGTGTTGCCATTGAATAATCTTACCCCACTTCTCGAATTTGAATAATACCGTCCATACCGGGACGCTCTCATTGCATAAAAGACCAAGTTGAATCTTTCGTCAGCGCGGCGGCACGAAAAGCCGGGCGGACAGTTGCGATCTTCAAGCCCCATATTCCCCACCCCCTCCATGCACTGGGCCGATGACCTGTCTGCAGGAAGTCGCGTTGCAGTGTAAACCCGTCAGTTTCTTTAAAGGGTACGGTGGCTGCTGACTTCTCAAAGGTGCTGGGAAGCATGCCAATTTGCAGGCATTATTAAGCATCTAGCGTGCCATTTGCTAAGATTTTTTCTTGGGGCGGCCTGAGGAATGATGACCGCACCGGTATTTCGGTTTGATCGTGTAGCGAGTGATCCGTTTTTTGATATGTAATATCAATAAATTACGTGATTGTTTCCGGTGGTTGGATCTGCTCCCGGCTGAACCGGCAAGCAGAGCAAAACAATTTATCTTGCCTTGCTGAATATTGATAACAGGAAGGCACAGTAAAACAATAGTGTTGTAATGTGCAATGGTTTTCTGTTGCCGTGTGCAACAATAGCGTCTTTATGGATAATATAGCATGTTGCAATGTGCATCTGCAAATATTACTGGTAAAAAATAAGACGAATAAACAGGCGATTAGCCGCATTTGGCAGAATGGGTAGATTTGTTTCATATTGCAACAATAAAAAAGGAGCCCGCGAAAAACCTGGACGATTCAGGCCTTTTCATTTGTTAGCAGCATTGCCTTTTCGTGCAGTTTGCCGGGTTCTGGGCGTGTTGAGTTTGGTGCCAGCTGTTCATCCTGTTACAGGCAATGGGGCCACGCCACGCAGCCCGGATAAATCCGGTTCCGGCGGTTATACATTCAGATACCGTAAAGCAGGGAGATGGCTGCCAGCAGGATCAGGAGAAAAAGAATGGTCATGCCGCTTCCCGCTTTGAAATAATCCATGGTCCTGTAGCCGCCGGGCTGCAGCACCAGGGAATTCACCTGATGGGTCGGCAGGATAAAGTTGTTTGAGCAGGCAATGGCCACAACCAGGGCCGCCATGCGCGGATCAGCGCCGCAGATGACCGCCATGTGCATGGCCAGCGGAATCATCAGGATGGCGGTGATGATATTGGAAACGACCAGGGTGAAAAAGGAGGTGAGAATGGCAAAAGCGGTCAGCAGCAGGAGGGGGGAGACAGGACCTGATGCGTCGATGAGCGTTTCGGCGATGAATCTGGCCGCGCCGGTTTTTTCAAAGGCTATGCCCAGGGGAATGATGCCCCCCAGGAGAAAAACGGTCATCCAGTCCACGGATTCGTAAGCCTCATCGATGGTGAGCACATTGGTCAGGATCATGCAGAGTGCGCCGCAAAGCAGGGCAATGGCGAGCTGTACATCAAAGGCGAGGATGAGGACAAGGGAAAGGAGCATGCAGCCGATGGCATATTTCAGCTTGCCGGTTTTGAGAATGTGACCCTGCACCTCCTCGGTGAAGACCAGGTCGAGCTGTTCCTTGAGGAAATGAAATTTATCCCACCGGCCCTGCAGCAGAAGCGTATCTCCGGTCTGCAGGATAATGTCGGAGATGCCGCCGACAAAGGTCTTGTTGCCCCGGCGCACAGCCAGCGGGTTGACCCCGTATTTTTTGCGGAAGGAAAAGGAGCGCAGGGTATTGCGGGCAATTTCCGAGCGGGGAGAGATCACCGCCTCCACGATCCCGGCATTGGCGGGGGAGAGATCTTCGGCAAACACCGACAGATCATCTTTGATCTCCCATTTGTAGGCGGCAGCCAGTTTTTTTACCAGTTCAGGGGGGCCTTCCACCGCAATGATGTCCCCCGCGCGCAGCTCGGTATCGATGTCAGGGGCAAAATTTTTGGTCCCACCCCTGGGGGCGACCCCAATGACAGTGGTAAAATAATAGGCCCTGATTTCCAGATCCATCAAGGTTCTGGGGCCGGCAAAGGATGGGGGAATATAGAGTTCAAAAAGATTGCCGATATCATGGTAGGTCCGCTGCAGGGTTGCGGACATGGGGCCGTTTGCCCCTGCGGCCTGATGGCTCGCGGGCAGGATAAATCTGCCGAACAGCACCAGGTAGAGAAGAAAGCCAACAATCAGGGCAAGGCCGATGGGAGTCACGGCAAACAAACCGAAGGGTTCGGCATCAGGCAGGATGATTTTCATGACATCGTTGAGCAGGATCAGGGGGCTGGAGCCGATAAGCGTGATGCAGCCGCCGATAATGGCGCTGAATCCCATGGGCATCAGTATCCTGGAGGCAGGCACATTGGTCTGCCGGCAGATTCTTTTGGCCGCGGGCATAAACAGCGCCGCCGCTACGATATTCTGCATGAAACTGGAGATAAAGGCCGCGGTGGCCGAGATGAGCAGCATGACCCTGGTTTCGCTGCGGCCGGAAAATTTCAGCAGAATTCCGGCCAGGGAATTCATGGCGCCGGTCTTTTCGAGCCCGGCGCCGAAGATGATGATGGCCACGATGATCACCACCGCATTGCTGGACAGTCCGCTGATCGCCTCCTGCGGCGTAATCAGGCCAAGTAACGGCAGCAGGACCATCATAATGATACCCACCACATCAGCCCGGATAAACTCAAAGATAAAGAGCAGGATGACGGCTACAATTACGGCGAGTACTAAAATTATTGGCAGAGTCATTTCATTTCTCACTTGCAATGCCCGAAAACATCACGCAAATGCCCTCTTGTCCATGGTCAGATTGTCAGCAGGGGCCATGGAGGCCTTTGGCGTGGTGTGACGGCAGAGCCACATCGTCATTTTAGAAGCTTTTGCTTAGCGAAAAGATAACGTAACATATCGAAAAGAACCAGTGCCGCATAATAAAAACGTTTCATTATTTAAAGCAACCCTCATGCCATGACGTTGTTGCCTGACGCGCCGATATTCTCAGCATCGGCCAGGACCCGCCAGGTGCGCTCCGTGATTTCGTCAATCTCGGCAATGGTGGTTGAAATGGGCAACCACAGGTAGACAATATTGCCCAAAGGGCGCAGAATCAGGCCCTGCTCCAGACCTTTAAGGTAGATTTTCCAGCCCACCCGTTCCGCAAAGGTAAACTCTTCCTTTGTCTGTTTATTCTTAACCAGCTCAACGGCGGCAATCATACCCAGGCAGCGTACGTCCCCCACCCAGGGTAGATCAAGAAAACGCGCCATTTTGCTGTGCAGGTGGGCAACGGTCGCCCCCAGCCGCGCAAAAGGCTTTTCTTCGGCAAAGACCTGCAAGGAACCCAGGGCCGCGGCCGCGGCCAGCGGGCTGCCGGTAAAGGTGTGGCCGTGGTAGAAGGTCCGGTTTTCCGTATATTCACCGTAGAAGGCCTGGTAAATCTCCTCCGTGGTTATGGTCGCGGCCATGGGCAGCATGCCTGCCGTCAGAGCCTTGGACAGGCAGAGAAAGTCAGGCGTCACCCCGGCATGCTCCAGGGCAAACATCTTGCCGGTGCGGCCGAATCCCGTGGCCACTTCATCAAAAATCAGATGGGCTCCGTATTGTCGAACCAGCTGGGCAAGCTGCTTGAGATAACGGGCCGGATAGATGCGCATGCCTCCTGCCGCCTGAATAAGCGGTTCGACAATCATGGCCGCAATATTTTCACCTTGTTTTTCCAGCAGGTCCTGCAGCGGCTGCAGGCATTCCAGTTGGCAGGTTTCGGAATTCTGCGCCATGGGGCAGCGGTAGCAGTAGGGGGAGGGCACGGTATAGGAGGCAAAAAGGATCTCGGCGAATTCCTTATGAAAATCAGGGACCCCGCCCAGGCTCATGGTGCCGATGGTGTCGCCGTGATAGCCCCGTTCCAGGCCGATAAAGCGTTTCCGCTGCGCCTGCCCGCTATGCCGCCAGTACTGCAGGCTCATCTTCAGGGCCACCTCGCAGGCGGTTGAGCCGTTATCGGAATAAAAGACCTTGGTCAGGCCTGCCGGGGTGATAGCGATAAGCTTTTCCGCCAGCCTGATGGCGGCTTCGTGGCTCGTGCCGGCCAGCAGGACATGATCGAGCCGGTCGAGCTGGCGGTGCATAAAATTTTTGATGGTGGGATGATTGTGGCCGTGCAGGATGCACCACCAGGACGAGATGGTGTCGAAATAACCCCTCCCCTGGGAATCATAGAGCATGAGGCCATCCGCCCGGTCGATGATGAGCAGGTCCCGGCTGGCATAATCGTGCATCTGGGTGTAGGGGTGCCAGAGGAATTTTTTGTCAATTTCCTGCAGGGTGGATTTCATAACTCATGAACTCTTGGCGCAACAGCCGACCACCGGCCCGCCAGCATGTTTTTTTTAAGGCTGAGCCGGATTTTCCAGATGGTAGACATCCGGCAGGTTTCGGTACTGCTCGGCAAAATCCAGTCCGTAACCGACCAGGAAGCCCTCGGCCACCACAAACCCGGCATAGTCGGGGTGTACTTCCACCTCGCGCCGTTCTTTTTTGTCGATCAGGGCGCAGATATGCACACTGGCGGCGCCAAGCCGGAGAAAATGCTGCTGCAGGCGGGCAATGGTGCGGCCGGTGTCGACTATATCCTCCACCAGCATGATTTTTTTGCCGGCCACCGGCCGTTCCACGTCCTTGGTAAAGGTAACCGTGCCCGAGGACGAAGTGCCGCTGCCATAGCTGGCCACCCGGATGAAATCAATCTCGATGGGCAGGTCGATTTCCCGGG
>JALNXE010000169.1 GCA_023230525.1 Desulfobulbaceae bacterium | reverse complement strand
CCAGGTGCTCGGCCTGCTGAAAGAGCAGGGCGTCGACATTCTCACCGACATCCCGGAGAAATTATCCGGCACGGTCATCATCCGGGCCCATGGCGTGCCGCCTTCCCAGAAAGAGCGCCTGCTCGCCGCCGGGGCGGATGTGAAGGATGCCACCTGTCCCAGGGTGATGAAAGTCCAGGCCATCATCAAGAAATACCGGGACCGGCATTACACCACCATCATCATCGGCGACAAAAACCATGCCGAAGTCGTTGGTCTCATGGGTTATGCCGAGCCTTACGTGCAGGTGGTCAGCGATGAAAACGATGTAAAAAATCTCAAGCTCAGCGGGCCCTATATCATCGTCAGCCAGACCACCCAGGATGAGATGGCCTTTACCCGTCTCAGCAACCAAATCATCGAGCGTTTTCCTGACGGGAAAATTTTTAATACCATCTGCGATTCCACCCACAAACGGCAGGAGGAGGTAAGAAATCTCTGTAAAAAGGTCCAGGCCATCGTGGTGGTGGGAGGACGCGGCAGCGCCAATACCCAGCGCCTGGGGCAGATTGCCGAAGAAATGGGCTGCCAGGTGTTTATGGCCGAAACCCAGGAGGATCTCGATTTCGGGGTTATCTCCAAGTTTGAACGCGTCGGCGTTACCGCCGGGGCATCAACCCCTACCTGGATGATCAACCGTATCGTGCGGGCTCTGGAGTCCTGTCACGGCAAGGGTGACAGCCTTTTCACCTTTTTTTTCTTCAGTTTTCTCCGTTCGGTGATGGCCTCCAATCTCTTCATCAGCCTGGCAGGAGGACTGCTTGCCCTCATCTGCAGAATCCTGCAGCACTCCCAACCGGATGCCAGAGATTTTTTTGTCACCTTCGGCTATCTCTTTGCCATTCATAATCTGAATCGCTACGCCGATTACAAGACCAAAAGACTCAATGACCCGCGGCAGGAGGCCTTCTGGCGCCATTATTCAATGCCGCTTCTCGTCCTGTCCGCCTTTGCCCTCGTCCTGTCGGTCTATTTCGCCCTGCTGGAGGGCACCCTCCATTTCGTCCTGCTGCTCATGATAAGCCTGCTCGGCATTCTCTATAGCGTGCCCTTCATCCCCCGGGTGATCACCAATATCATCCGGGTGCGCAAACTCAAAGAGATTCCCGGCTCGAAAACGTTCTTTGTCGCCCTGGCCTGGTCCTTTGTGACGGTTTTGATCCCGGCCCTGAACAGCAACGCTTTATCCCCGGAGAATCTGTCCGTGTTTCTGCTGATCGGGCTCTTTGTCTTTATCCGGACGGTGCTTTTTGATGTCTTTGACGTCCAGGGTGACATGATTGCCGGCAAGGAGACCCTGCCGGTCTGTATCGGGGAAAAAAAATCAATCCGTCTGCTTTACTTCAGCATGGCCATGTTAGCGGCATTGCTGGTTTTGTTCACCGCCATCGGCATGACGGACAAAAGCGGCATCTGGATGCTTGGCCCGGTTTGCTCGCTGCTGCTGCTCACCCGGCTCTATGAGAAAAAAAAGGTGATTCAGGGCATCCGCCTTGAATTCTGGCTTGAAAGCCATTTCTATCTGATTGCAGCCTTTGTCTGGCTGGGATCAACACTTTCATGAATGATATGATTAAAAATTATAAATGATTCGAGGTATGCCATGCTGGGCTGGTTTAAAAAGAAGCTGAGTCAAATCGGCAAAAAAGAAGAGCCTGTTGCCGCAGAGAGCAGCAAAGAGGAACAGGCCCCTGTTGCCGTTGAGAAAACCATCGAGAAAACCGTTGAGAAACTTCCTGCGGCAAAACCGGCGGAGGTGCAGGAAACTCCGGCACCAAAAGCTGCCAGTATTCTTCATGAGGATGTGGGGGTTCTTTTCAGCCGGCTCAAGGAAAGGCTCACGAAAACGAGAAGCTCCTTTATCAGCAAGGTGGATGAGCTCTTTCTGGGCAAAAAGATCATTGATCCAGAGCTGCTTGATGATCTGGAAGAGATTCTCATCACCGCGGACCTTGGTGTAGGCACCACGCAGGAACTCATGGACAGCGCCCGGGAAAAACTCAAGAGAAATGAACTCAGCGATCCTCTCGCCTTGAAAAAGGTACTGAAGGAGAAAATCGCCGGTTTTCTGCACAGCTCGGATGCGCCGGCCGAGCTGGTGATGCCCCAGGAGGGGCCCTTTGTCATCATGGTGGTCGGGGTAAACGGGGTCGGCAAGACAACGACCATCGGCAAGATGGCCCACAAATTTGTCAAATCCGGCCAATCGGTACTGCTGGTGGCCGGGGATACCTTCCGGGCCGCCGCCGTGGAACAGCTGCAGATCTGGGGGGAACGGATCGGGGTGGATGTCATTGCCCAGAAGTCCGGGGCTGATCCCTCGGCAGTGGTATTTGATGCCCTGGAGCACGCCAGAAAAAAGAAAACTGATGTGGTCATTGTTGATACCGCCGGACGTCTCCATACCAAAGTCAACCTCATGGAAGAACTGAAAAAAATCAAACGGGTCATGGAAAAGAAAATTCCCGGGGCCCCCCATGAGGTGATGCTGGTTATCGATGCCACCACCGGACAGAACGGCATCTCCCAGGCCCGGCTGTTCGGCGAGGCGGTTGAGGTAACCGGCCTGACCCTGACCAAGCTCGACGGCACCGCCAAGGGTGGGATCGTGGTCAATATCTGCCGTGAGTTCAACATCCCCATCCGCTTTATCGGCATAGGCGAACAGATGAACGATCTGCGGGATTTTGACGCCGATGAATTTGTCGAAGCACTCTTTGCAGAGAAAGATTGATGCGATACCAGTACCAGTATCATAACCAACCCGGCTGCGGCGGATGTCTGCTGGTTGCAGCCCTGATCCTGCTTGCCTTTGGCGGCGCTCCATTGCTTATCAATGTGATCGGTATACTGCTGTCCACGGGGATTTTTCTTTTTCTGGCCATGTTTGTCGCTTTCTGGGCATTTTCCTTCTATATCCGCCGCAAGGTGAGTGACTATGAGCAGTCCCAGACGGAGTCCCGCAAGAATTTCGTCTCGCTGCTGGTCCATATTCTGGTGAAAGTCGCTCAGTTTGACGGCAAGATCAGCCGGGCGGAACTGCTGACGATCAAAAATTTCTTTCGCACGCATCTCCATTACGATCAAAACCAGATGTTCTGGGTCAATGAGCTGATCAAGGACGCAAACAACAACCCGGATTCACTGGAAACACTGCTGGCCCAGTTCAGGAGTTCCTTTGCCTATGAGCCGCGGCTGATCCTGGTGGAGCTTGTTTATCAGATCTTTTTTTCCAATGAGCGCGTCACGAATCAGGAACTGGAGCTGGCCAGAAATATCGCTGAGTATCTTGAGCTTTCTCCCCATGATCTCCAGTCCATTCAGAGCCGCTATATTCGTATGCGGCATGCCGCGGTCAACCAGGAACAGCAGTATTATGAGGTATTAGGCCTGCAACCGGAGGCAACCTTTGAAGAAATCAAAAAGGCCTACCGTAAGCTGAGCATGAAATACCACCCGGACAAGGTTGGCCATCTCGGGGAGGAATTCAGGGGTGTGGCTGAAGAGAAAATGAAAGAATTAAATGCGGCTTATCAATATCTTAAAAACAAATTCAATAATTAACATTAACATTGAAGGACCGTTATTTTATGGGCATATCAAAAAAAATGAATGAGTTCGCAGCCTCCTCCTCCTGGATCCGCAAGATGTTTGAAGAGGGGACGAAATTAAAAAAACAGTTCGGGGCGGAAAATGTTTTTGATTTCAGCCTGGGCAATCCAGACATCGCACCGCCTCCCCAGTTTGACCGGGTATTGCAGAAGATCGCGGCAGATAACAGGGCGGGCGTGCACAGCTATATGCCCAACGGCGGTTATCCCTTTGTGCGTGAGGCGGTGGCCGGCCAGATCTCGGCGGAACAGGCCATGCCGGTTGGGGCTGATGATATTCTGATGACCTGCGGCGCGGCAGGGGCGCTGAATGTGGTACTCAAGGCAATTCTTAACCCGGACGAGGAGGTCATCATCCTTGCCCCTTTTTTTGTTGAATATAAATTTTATATCGACAATCAGGGAGGCAGAAGCATGGTGGTGCCGACCAGGGATGATTTCAGTCTGGATCTTGCTGCCATCAAGGGGGCAATCACCGGCAAAACCAAGGCCATCATCATCAACAGCCCCAATAATCCCACCGGGCAGATTTACCCGGAAAGGGATCTGCAGGCGCTGGGCACTATGCTCTCCGCCGGCCAGGAGAAATTCGGCTCAACCATCTTTCTGTTAAGTGACGAACCGTACCGCAAGATCATCTTTGACGGCCAGCAGGTGCCCAGCATTTTCCAGAGTTACGCCAACAGCATCGTCGTCTCCAGTTACTCCAAGGATCTGTCTCTGCCGGGTGAGCGGATCGGCTATATCGCCGTCCATCCCGGCATCACGGAAAAAAGCGGCCTGCTGGCCGCCATGACCCTGGCCAACAGGATCCTGGGCTTTGTCAACGCCCCGGCGCTGATGCAGCGGGTTGTCGCCGAGTTGCAGGGGGTGACAGTGGATACCACCATCTACGCCCGCAGGCGCCAGACCTTCTGTGACATTCTTACCGCTGCCGGTTTTGATTTTATCCCACCCAAAGGGGCTTTTTATATTTTCCCCAAAACCCCGATCAGCGACGATGTGCGGTTTGTCGCCCATCTGCAGAAATATAAGATTCTTGCCGTGCCGGGACAGGGCTTTGGCCTGCCTGGCCATATCCGCCTGGCTTTCTGTGTGGAGGATGAGGTGATCGCCCGTTCCGCCTCGGCTTTCAAACAGGCCATGGACACCCTGGGAGAAGCCTAGTTGGTTCGAGAGAACATTCTTGTTCTTGAACCGTATTGCGGCGGGTCACACCAGAGCTTTCTGGCCGGGCTGCAGAAACATCTGCCCTTTTCCTTTCACCTGATCACCCTGCCGGCGAGAAAGTGGAAGTGG
>JALNXE010000168.1 GCA_023230525.1 Desulfobulbaceae bacterium | reverse complement strand
GCGAGCTTATCCCCGGTGAAGCCGGCAAACCAGCTGTCCCGCAGATCATCCGAGGTCCCGGTTTTCCCGGCAACCTTGATATAGTCCGGGACATAGCTGGCCAGAGCCTCGGCCGTCCCCTCGCTCACCACCCGCTTCAGGGCATTGTTGAGCAGAAAGATGATATCCGCCGGGAAGCGCTGCTCCACGGACAGGCCGAAGCGTTTGACCACCTTGTTGTCGGCGGTCAGCACACTGCCGATGACCCGCTGGGGCTGATAAAAACCGCCGGAGGCCAGGGTCTGGAACATTTGGGAGACCTCCAGGGGCGACATGGGGGCCGCGCCCAGCAGAAAGGAAGGATAGGGGGAAAAGTCCCGGTCAACCCCCAGGCGCCTGACGTTGTCGATCACCTTAGCCACTCCCACATCCAGGCCCACCCGGATGGTGGCCAGGTTATAGGAGTGGGCCAGGGCCTCATACAGGGGTACCCGGCCATGTTCCCTTTTGTCGAAATTGGCTGGCCGCCACTTCTTGGTGCCGGCACTGGCCAGGGTCACGGCCACGTCATCCACCGGGGTGGCCAGGGTATAGCCGTTGGCCAGGGCGGTGAGATAGACGGCGGGCTTGACCAGCGAGCCGATGGGGCGCTGGGCGTCCAGTGCCCGGTTGAAGCCGGGTTTTAAGGGATGGCGGCCGCCGGCCAGGGCCAGGATCTCGCCCCCGTCCCTGCTGCTGACCACCACCGCCCCCTCAAGCCCCTTGCGGTTGGTGCGTTTCTCCAGGGTGGCGAGGCTTGCCGCCAGCTGCTTTTCCACCTTCATCTGCACCTGGGGATCAAGGGTGGTGAGGATCTTCAGGCCGTCGCCGGTAAGGTCTTCCTCGCGGTAATCCCGGTCCAGCTGGCGGCGGACCAGCTCGAAAAAGGCCGGATAGCGGTTAAAGCCGCTCATGATGGTGTCGCTGCTCTCCAATTTGGCAACCTTGGCCGTCTGAAACTGCTCCTCGGTGATGACATTACCGGCCCGCATCATCTCCAGCACCACCTGCCTTCTCTGCAGACAGCGCTCCTCGTTGCGGCGCGGATCATAATAGGACGGACCCTTGATCATGCCGATCAGCATGGCGACCTGGTCCGGGGAAAGATCCTTGACGTCCCGGCGGAAATAGAACTGGCTGGCCAGGCCGAAGCCGTGCACCGCCCTGCCCCCGTCCTGGCCGAGAAAGATCTCATTGGCATAGGCGGTGAGGATCTCGTCCTTGGTGTAATGCATCTCCAGCAGCAAGGCCATGATGGCCTCGTTGATCTTGCGGCCCAGGGTGCGCTGGTTGTTGAGGAAAAAATTCTTGACCAGCTGCTGGGTGAGGGTGCTGCCGCCCTGCACGGTTCCGCCGGCCCGCAGATTGACAAACATGGCCCGGAGAATGGCCAGGGGATCAACCCCGAAATGGAAATAGAAATGCTGGTCTTCCACGGCAACCAGGGATTTGACCAGCAGATCCGGCAGATCGGACCTCTTGAGCAGGATGCGGTCCTCATGCTCCCGGGGATGGAAACTGCCGATGCGGGCCGGATCAATCCGCACCAAGGGGAGCCTCTCGCCGGTATCGGTCCGGGTGATGGCCGCCACCCGCTGGCCGGCAAACTCGACGGTCACAGCCGTGGATTTTTCCGGACCGTCGGAAAAATAAAAATCCCTGGTGACCAGGTGCATGACATTGCCCCGGCGGTCGTAACCGCCGGGGGCTGTTGCCTGCTGGTCCTCGCGGTAGCCCCCGAGCTGCAGCTCCTCCGCGAGCATTTCCGGGGTAAAGGCCAGATCGGGATAAAGTTCCAGGGGCCGGGCATAGACCACGGCGGGAATCGACCAGCGCTTGCCGTCAAACTTGGCCCGGATCACCTTGTCCAGGTAATTGGCGTAGATGCTGAAGGCAACGGAGGAAAGAACCAGAACAATGATGGCCACCCTGATGAAGCTCGAACGCAGCGGCCTGCTTTTCTTTTTCTGCCCCTTTTTGGGGGCGGCTTTTTTCTTTTTAAACAATGTTTACTCTTTATAAACCACAGGTTAAGGACATTCCCGTCTTCCGGCGAGTCCCGGCCGGGCGGGCATGGATTCCTATTCAGGCACGAGGCAAAGAATATCGCATTTTCCCCGGACAACTTCAACAGCAAAATATTCCCCTTTTCTCCGCAAAACCTCTATCCCCAGTGGGGAGCGGCAACAGGGGTTTTTATTTTTTTCCCGCAGCCCGTCAATCAGCGGATAAGCCCTTGGCAACAGCCGGGCAAAACGACGGTAAATTGCGACACTTCAGCCACTTGCAGCGATCATCCCAGAAAATGGGCTGGGAGAAATCAGAAGCTTGCGCCGGAATAAATGCCGGAATAAATGGTAGATGCCGGGCAAATCTGTTATGAGGTTTTTTACAAATAATATGCCGCCATGATGTCATTTTCGCCCCGGAAAAAACCATGGCTGCCTGCTCGCCGAAACCAAAAGATCACCCACAACCCAAAGCCTGCGCCCATGCTGCTCATCCATCCCCCCATTGCCAAGCCCTGTGAACCGCCGGCCGGCATTGCCCGGCTGGCCGGGGTGCTGCGCGGCCACGGCCTGCCCTGCACCCTGCTGGACGCCAGCCTGGAAGGGCTGCTCTCTCTGCTCGCCGCGCCCGTCTCGGCTGCGGACAACTGGAGCCGCCGGGCCTGCCGTGACGCGGCGGCCAACCTTGCCGCCCTGCGCAGCCCGGAACTCTACCGCAATCCCGACCGCTACCAGCGGGCCGTGGCCGATGTCAACCGGGTGGTGGAACTGGCGGGCAGACCGCAGCTGCTGCTCGGCCTCGCCAATTACCAGGATAAGGAGCTGTCGCCCCTCAACAGCGCCGATCTGCAGAGGGCCGCGAGTCGTCCCGCCGGCAACATCTTCTACCCCTATTTTTCCAGGCGGCTGACCGAACTGATCGAGGAAACCCGGCCGGCCATGGCTGGTTTTTCGCTTAATTATCTGAGCCAGGCCCTGTGCACCTTTGCCATGATCGGCTTTATCAAACAGAACTTTCCCGGGCTGCCGGTGGTGCTGGGCGGCGGGCTGATCACCTCCTGGCTCAGCAACCCCGGCTGGCGCAATCCCTTTGCGGGGCTGGCCGATCACCTGGTGGCCGGGCCGGGAGAGGAGCCGCTGCTGGCCCTGCTGGGCGGCAGCCTGCGGCCGCAATATCATGGCCCGGATTTCACCGGCCTGCCCCTGGCCGATTATCTCTCACCAGGCTTCATCCTGCCCTATGCCGCCTCTTCCGGCTGCTACTGGAACCGCTGCTCCTTCTGTCCGGAAAAGGCGGAAGGCAACCCCTACCACGCCCTGCCCCCAGAGCAGGTGCTGGATGACCTGGGACAGCTGGCCGCCCGGACCAAACCGGTACTGCTGCATCTGCTGGACAACGCCGTCAGCCCCGCCCTGATGCGGGTTTTATCCGCCCGGCCACCGGGGGTCAACTGGTACGGCTTTGCCAGGGTGAGCCCGCTGCTGGCTGATCATGATTTCTGCCGAGCCCTGCGCCGGTCCGGCTGCCTGATGCTCAAGCTGGGGCTGGAATCCGGCGACCAGGGCGTGCTGGATGCCATGGACAAGGGCATCTCGCTTACCATGGTGTCCGAGGTTTTGGCGGCGCTGAAGCAGGCGGGCATCGCCACCTATGTCTACCTGCTCTTCGGCACCCCGTCCGAGACCTTACCCGCGGCGCGGCGCACCCTGGACTTTACCGTGGCCCACCACGAGGCCATCACCTTTCTCAACCTGGCCGTGTTCAACATGCCGGTCTGCGGCCAGGAGGCTCAAGCCTTGCGGACCAGTAACTTTTACCAGGGCGACCTTTCGCTGTACACCGACTTCGCCCATCCCCTGGGCTGGCATCGCAGCAAGGTCCGGCGTTTCCTGGACCGGGAGTTCAAACGCCATCCGGCCATTGCCGCCATCATCCGCCGCGACCCCCATCTGTTCACCTCAAACCACGCGCCTTTTTTTAACGTTCCATCGTTCAAACGTTCAAACGCTTAAACGTTCAAACGCTGGAACGCTGGAACATTCCCCTTGCACTGCCGGCCCTGTCATGCTAAAATTTGCGATTTTCTCCGGAGTTATCCATGATACATCTGACCAACATCACCAGACAGCACGGCTCGCAGATCCTTTTTCAGAATGCCAGCTTCCAGATCCTGCCAGGCACCAGAACCGGCCTGGTCGGCCCCAACGGCGCCGGCAAGAGCACCATCTTCCGTCTGATCACCGGCGAGGAGGAACCGGACAAGGGCGAGATCTCCTGCCCGAAGAAAACCGTTATCGGCTACTTCTCCCAGGAGGCGGGCGACATGGCCGGCCGCTCGGCCCTGGAGGAGGTCATGGCCGCGGCAAGCGGGGTGGTGCAGCTCGGGGAGCAGATGCGCGAGATGGAGGCGGCCATGGGCCAGCCCATGGCGGACGGGGAGATGGAGGCCCTGCTTGAACGTTACGGCAACGCGGTGGAGGAATTCGAGCACCGCGGCGGCTACGATCTTGAGTCCAGGGCCCAGGCCCTGCTCACCGGGCTGGGCATCGGCCCGGACGATTTCCACCGCCCGGTGGAAACCTTCAGCGGCGGCTGGAAGATGCGCATTGAACTGGCCAAGATCCTCACCCTCAACCCGGATGCTCTCCTGCTGGATGAGCCCACCAACCATCTTGACGTGGAATCGATCATCTGGCTGGAGGAGTGGCTGACCAGCGAATTCAAGGGCGCCCTGCTCATGACCTGCCATGACCGGGACTTCATGAACCGCATCGTCTCCCGCATCATCGAGGTGGGCAACCGCACCGTGACCACCTACAGCGGCAATTACGATTTTTATCTGCGGGAGCGGGAACTCCGCCGCGATCAGCTGCTGGCCAGCTACCGACGCCAGCAGGAGATGCTGGCCAAGGAGGAGGAATTCATCGCCCGTTTTGCCGCCCGGCCCTCCCACTCGGCCCAGGTCCAGTCGCGGGCCAAGAAGATCGAGAAAATCGACCGCATTGAACTGCCGCCGGAACAGAAGATCGTCAAGTTCGAGTTTGCCGAAACGCCCCGCAGCGGGGATGATGTCCTGACCCTGGAGAGTCTGGCCAAGGTCTGGCCCCTGCCGGACGGCAACCGCCGATCGGTGTTCGGCGGCATCAGCGGCATGATCAGACGGCAGGAGAAAATCGCCGTGGTCGGGGTGAACGGGGCCGGCAAATCCACCTTTCTCAAGATGCTGGCCGGCCAGACCGAACCCACCACCG
>JALNXE010000167.1 GCA_023230525.1 Desulfobulbaceae bacterium | reverse complement strand
GCCCGGGTAACATTTAATGTTGTTGACGGCCCGAAAGGCCCGGCAGCAGAGAATGTTGTCCAGCAGTAAGCCCTTGTAATTGGCCATTACGAAAACCCCGCTCAATGCGGGGTTTTTTTTTGCGAAACCGCCCCAAATCGCATATACCCGCAAAAGCCCGCCGGCCGCGCCGAAGCACGGCAGTCAACGTTTTATAAAGCCTGAACCGCGTGAAATCCTTTTTCCCCGATTTCATGAAACAACAAATAAGACAAAAGAACTCCTTCTCGGTTTCTTTTTCATTTCACTTGGAATAACAGATGAAAATGTTTCAATATGTTGTAATCAGCAGTAAAGGAAAACCGGAAGAAATATGGGTCTGTGAACATTGCCGTAAAAAGCATGCGGGCCAGAGCTTTGACGGCAACTGGCGGCTGATTGATAAATGTATCAGTGACCAGATGGAATGCGCCATGTGCCATGCGGGACAGGCGGGCATTACGGAGCAGGCTGACGGAAATTAAGAGCCAGCCTCTTTCCCCGCTTCATTTCGGGGCAAAACAAATTCTTCTGCGGCTTACGGCAACGCTGACCGGTCGCGATCATTTATCATAGCCACCCTGTGATATAAACCTTAACCGAAGGGTATTCCGTTGGCAAAAAACAATTATTCATTTGATAAACGCCAGAAAGAACTAGCAAAGAAAAAAAAGAAAGAAGAAAAACAACAACGCAAACAGGACAAAAAAGGTCCCGAGTCAGAGGTGGATGCCGACCGCCCTCAGGATGAGGGATAACACCAAGAACCAACCCGCAGGTCTGTGACGTGAGGGTAAATTTTCCCTCACTTTTCCCTTTTCCCGGGACTGCGGCATGACGCTTATGAACCCGCCTGAATTGACGGGAAAACAATCAAGCAACGCCTGACTATTTACCCCCCTGCTCTTTTTTGACCTTATACATGAGGTGATCCGCCTTTGACAGCAGTTGCTCCATGGTACAGGGATTGCTCTTGTCGTAAGAGACAATGCCGTAGCTTATGGAAAGGACATACGTGCGGTCCGGCAGCTCATTTCTTTTCACAATGGCCCTTGCCAGCCTCTCTTTGACCGTATTGACGCTTTCCTTGCCGGATTCATCCACCATGACCACGACAAACTCATCGCCGCCCAGTCGGCCGATGATATCCGCCTGGCGAAAGGTATCTTGCAACACCCCGGCCGTTTCCATGATGAGCTGATCGCCGGTCCTGTGCCCCAGGGTGTCATTAATCCATTTGAGCTTGTCACAGTCGGCATACAACACAAACAGCTCGCCCGGCATACGGTCCGCGATCTTGATCTGTTTTTCCGCCAGCATGAGAAATCCACGCCGATTATACAGGCTGGTCATTTCATCGGTAACGGATATCCGGCGCAAGGTTTCTTCGGTTTTTTTCCGCTCAGTGATATTAATCTGATACTCGATCATCCTGCTGATCCTGCCTTTTTCGTCGGCAATGGGGTAGCCGTGAATTTCCACGAACTTGGCATTGCCTTCTTCATCCTCGTGGACATGCTCCTCGATGACCGGTTCCCGCAGCTTTTTAACAAGATTCAAGGGACAGTGGTGCTGCTCCGCATGGCAGGGAACAGTTGCCTCATGGGTTGCCGCATAACATTTTCTCCCCTTCCTGATTCCCAGTTGCTGGGCGATGCTGTTTGACAGTTCGATCTCGTAGCTATCCGTGTTCACCACATAAAAAGGGTAGGGTAAAGATTCAAGCACGTTATGCAGAAAGATATTCTGCTGTTTGATCTGCTCCTCCGAATTTTTCCGGCTGGTGATGTCCATGGCAATCTCCATGCGCACCAGCCGGCCGTCAATCCACCGAATTGCCCGATCACGGATATCATACCAGCGGCCGTTCACGGTATTCTGAAATTCCCACCTGTACATCTGCGGTTCACCGGCGGCATTGACCAGCCGGGCATTGGTGCAGAAAGCACAGGGGCCGGACTGGCCCACCTGCAGAGTCTGCCAGCATAACTTGCCGGTAATGTCACCGAATATCTGCCGGGTATACCGGTTGACGAAAAGCAGATCGTAGGTCTGCATATCGGCAACATAGATAATGGCATCAATGCTGTCCAGCACCGACAGGAGACGGTCATGGGCCTCCTCCGCCCTTTCCTTTGCCTGGGAGAGTTTGTCTATGTTTTTGGCAAAAGGGCGGTAACCGAGCAGATACAGAAAGGGGAAAAGGATCAGGATGAGGAGAAAGGAATCAAGCATGCCCATCAGAAATGGATGCAGGGAAACGAGGTCGGAACCGAGAAAATACATTAATCCCTGCTCGATCAGGCCGATCAGCAGGGTCAATATGGCAAATATCTTCAGCGGTGATGTCTTTTCCATCGCGATGCAGACCAAGCCGTTGTAAAAAAATAATATGGGCAGAGAAATGCGCGGAACGGCACTCTTTTCAGTACCCCCTTGAGGGGTATAAGGAGCCGTAACGAAATTGAAAAAATGGCCATGTTATTTCGTAACGGCTCCTAAAATCCCTTAATTGGACAAAATGACCATTTGATCATGACACTTTACCACTGAAGAAGCAAGGCGGAGGAAGGAGAGGGCAAAAAATAATCAGACAGGGAGCCGGCCAAGACTACGGGCTTGAATATATATGAGCCTGAGGAGCTACGGACTAAGAGCCTGTTTGTAAATAACCTCTTAACAGCTTTAACAAAATGGTCAAGAAGCAGGGAGTTATTTCGTTGCGGCTCCTAATTGAATTC
The DNA here is from genome assembly GCA_023230525.1 of Desulfobulbaceae bacterium. Lineage (GTDB taxonomy): Bacteria > Desulfobacterota > Desulfobulbia > Desulfobulbales > SURF-16 > SURF-16. Next base: position 2,541 of record JALNXE010000167.1, on the reverse strand, counting down.
GATTTTGAACCGGTATACGTCCTCTTCCCGCTGGCTTTCCACCTTAAAAGTGGAATTGTTGAATATGGCCTGCATCCGTCTGTTTTCCAGCAGCACCTCCGCGGTGAACCCGGCAATGCCGCTGCGTTTGGCCAATGCCGCCAGATACTTGAAAAGAAACGAGCCGATATGACGGTTCTGCCACTGATCGTGAATCACAAAGGCCACCTCGGCCCGGTTGGTCAATTCATCAAGATAGTAGCGGCCGATGGCGATGATCTCCTCCCCATGGGCCTCGGGAACCGTGGCCACGATGGCCACATCCTTGCGGTGGTCCACGTAGACAAAATTCTGGATCTGGCTCAAGGCAAACCGCTTGAAGTGGGTCATGAAGCGGTAATAGATGGTTTCCTGGGAAAGGGCGTAGAGCAGATCACGCATGGCCGGCAGGTCGGTGGGGTGGACGTGGCGGAAATTGATCTGGGTGCCGTCATCAAGCAGCACCGATGTCTTCATCTCCTGGGAGGCCACCATGAAATGGCCTTCCACATCCGACATTTCCTGGCGGATGTATTTGGCCTCGATGGCCTCTTTCAGCAGCTGTTCCCGAAAGCGGGGATGGGCGATGCTGATCAGCGCCAGGCAGCGCTCCTGCACGCTTTTGCCATGCAGATAGGCGATGCCGTATTCCGTGATGACGTAATGCACTTCCCCGCGGGAGGTGACCACCCCGCCGCCGATTGCCAGGCGGGTGACGATGCGGGAAACCGTGTCATTCTGCGCCGTGGACGGCAGGGCGATAATGGCCTTTCCCCCCTTTGACCGGGCTGCACCACGGTTGAAATCAACCTGGCCGCCGATGCCCGAGTAGAACTTCGAGCCCAGGGAGTCGGCGCAGACCTGGCCGGTGAGGTCAATCTCCAGGGCCATATTAATGGCCACCATCTTATGCTGCCTGCCGATGATGTAGGGATCATTGACATATTCGGTGGGCCGGAAACAGAAGAGCGGGTTGTTGTCCACATAGTCATAGAGCTTTTGCGTGCCCATGCAGAAACTGGTGACGATCCTGCCGGCATCCAGAGTTTTTCGCCTGCCGGTAACCGCGCCGGAGGCGATCAGATCAATAATGCCATCGCTCAGCATTTCCGTATGGATGCCCAGATCCTGCTTGTCCTGAAGAAATTCAACCAGGGCCTGGGGAATGGAGCCGATGCCGAATTCCACCGTGGAGCCGTCCTCCACCAGCGAAGCGATATAGCCGCCGATCTTTCTGGTCACCTCGTTGGGCGGGCTTGACTCTCTTTCGATAAGGGGGGTGGTAAGGGGAACCAGAATGTCGAGATCATTGACATCGAGGAAGGAATCTCCCAGGGTCCTGGGCATCAGGGGATTCACCTGGGCAATGACCAGCGAACCGTTTTCCGCCGCGCTCTTGACGATATCAACCGACACCCCCAGACTGACCTTGCCCCTGGTGTCGGGAGGGCTTACCTGAATCAGCACCACATCCAGGGGGATCTGGCCGGAACTGAAGATCCTGGGGATATCAGACAGCAGTATGGGGGTGTAATGGCCCAGCCCTTCCTGAATATGATCGCGCACATTGGCGCCGATAAAGAAACTGTTGACGGAAAAACAATCGGCCAGACGCTTGCAGGCGTAAGGGGCGTCACCTTTGGTGATCAGGTGGATAATCTCCACATCCGCCAACTCGCCCGCCCGGTCGGTCAAGGCCTTGACCAGTTCCACCGGCTCGCCGCAGCCAGTGCCGATAAACACCCGCTGCCCGTGCTTCACATGGGAGACCGCCTTTTTCGGGGTGGCAATCATGTCGCTGTAGCGGTTCTGCCAGTCAGGATCAGCGACTGCATTTCCTCCATTCATGATATGCTCACCTTTTTTCCCAAGGTTGCGGCGGCAGCTGCCGGCCGAGGACGGCAAATATCAGCCCTGCTTTATCAGGCATGGGGTTTGGGCAGAATATCCTGCAGATCGGGAACCCTTACGGTCATGCCGATCTCTTTGAGTGCCTTATGCACCATCCCGATGTTGAAGGTATGCACCCGCAGATAGATGATCTTCTTTTCCCCGGCCTCGCCATGGACCCTGGTCAGCCGCGAGAAGCGGATTTCCCGTTCCTCCAGGACCCGGACGATCCTGGTCAGAGGTTTGGGTTTGCCGTCATCCTCCACGGCAATCAGGGCGGAGCCGCGCTCGCCGATGCCATAGAGCTTCTTGTAGGCCTGCATCAGGTCCTGCACGGAAAAGACGCCGATAACATGCTGCTCATCATCAACCACCGGCAGCATGCCGATTTTTTCCTTGGACAGGAAATAGAGGGCATCATCCAAAGTGGAAAGCGGGGTAATGGCAATGACCTGCTGGGACATGATGGACCGAACCTCGGTCCTGGCCACATTCTCCAGGATCGACAGTCTTTTGTCCTCGGGCAGCAGGGAGGAGGGATAGGCGGACCGCAGATCCCGGTCGGTGATCATGCCGATCAGGCGCTGCTCTTCATCCACCACCGGCAGGTGGCGGAACTTACGGGTATTCATC
>JALNXE010000166.1 GCA_023230525.1 Desulfobulbaceae bacterium | reverse complement strand
GCCAGTGATCTTGACGGCACGGCCAACCGGGAGGTGGCGCCGCTGGACGTGCAGACCTGGAGCGTGCTGGCCATGGGCCATGACCCGGAGTTCCGCAGGGTTATCGGCTGGCAGGATGAGAGAGCGCTTCCGGCCCCCATCCAGTGGCTTGAGGCCAATGTGCGGGAATTGCAGCCGGACCCCGCCTGTGGTGAGGGCACCTGGGGTTACAGATTCAGCCGGGAAGGGAAGGGGATCTGGTCTGAGGGCACGGCCCAGGTGGCGGTTGTCGATAATTTCCTCGGCCGCAAAGAGCAGGCCGGGCAGGTCATCAGCTATCTGTCCAGCCCGGTTTTTGTTGCCGAGATCAATCCGGGCAATGACCGGGCGGCGGGCATATATGCCGCCTGTCCGGATAAGGCCGAGACGGGTTTTATAAAAGAGATCGGTGACTGGTCGGGGCAGTGGACCTATCCCCGGCGGCTGCATATCGGCGCAACCTCCTGGTATCTTTTTGCCAGACAGGGCATCAATCCTTTCTGGCTGAAACTGTTCTCCAAGTCGCCTTGAGTCATGGCACTTTTCTGATGGATTTGTAAACCGGGGAATTAACCACAGAGAGCACAGAACCCACAGAGCTAACTAATGTAATAAAAATATTTCTCTGTGCTCTCTGTGTGCTCCGTGGTGAAAAAAGTCTTACGGGTTCATCACCTATTTGCCTTACACCAGTCCCTGGTCCAGCATGGCGTCCACCACCTTGACAAAGCCCGCGATGTTGGCCCCGGCCAGGTAGTTGCCGGGCTCGTTATATTCCGCCGCCGCATCGAGACAGGTTTTGTGGATGGATTTCATGATGATCTTCAGCCTGCCGTCAACCTCCTCCCGCGGCCAGTTGATGCGCATGGAATTCTGGGCCATCTCCAGGCCGGAAACCGCCACTCCGCCGGCATTGGCGGCCTTGCTCGGGGCATAGAGCAGTCCCTGGTCTAAAAAGATGTCGATCGCCTCCGGGGTGGAGGGCATATTGGCCCCTTCGCTGACCAGGCGTACCCCGTTTTGCACCAGGTTTTCCGCGTCCTGGCGGTTGATCTCGTTTTCCGTGGCGCAGGGCAGGGCGCAGTCCGCCTGGTGGTTCCACAGGGGATTAAAGCCTGTGCCCGGATCTCTTGCCGTATAAACCGCCTCCGGGTATCGGTCGGCGTATTCCCGGATCCGGCCCCGCCTGATGTTCTTCAGGTCTTTGACAAAGGCGAGTTTTTCCGCATCAATCCCCTGCTCATCGAGGATGTAGCCCGATGAATCGGACAGGGTCAGCACCCTGCCGCCGAGTTCCAGCACCTTTTCCGCGGTAAACTGGGCCACGTTGCCCGAGCCGGAAATAAGGCAGGTTTTGCCGGCAAAGGTCTGGTTTCTGGTGGCCAGCATTTCCGCGGCAAAATAGACGTTGCCGTAGCCGGTGGCCTCGGGACGGATCAGGCTGCCGCCCCAGTTGAGGCTTTTGCCGGTGAGCACGCCGGTGAATTCGTTGCGCAGTTTTTTATACATGCCGAAGAGAAAGCCGATCTCCCGGGCGCCGACGCCGATGTCGCCTGCCGGGATATCGGTACTTGCGCCGATATGGCGGAAAAGCTCGGCCATGAAACTCTGGCAGAAGCGCATCACCTCGTTGTCCGATCTGCCCTTGGGGTTAAAATCAGAGCCGCCCTTGCCGCCGCCCATGGCCAAGGTGGTCAGGCTGTTTTTAAAGACCTGTTCAAAGGCCAGGAATTTGATAATGCCGAGATTGACCGAGGGATGAAACCGCAGGCCGCCCTTATAGGGGCCCCGGGCGCTGTTCATCTCCACCCGGAAACCGCGGTTGACATGGACCTGGTTTTGGTCATCCATCCAGGGCACCCGGAACATGATCACCCGCTCCGGTTCAGTGATCCGCTCGAGCACCGCGCTCTGGCGGTACTGGGGATAGCGGTCAAGCACCGGTTTGACGGTCTCCAGCACCTCGAACACCGCCTGGTGAAACTCCTTCTCGGCCGGGTCCCGGTCCTTGATTTTCAGCATCAGCTCATTCATCCTGGACACACCTCATAAAAAAAAGAAGGGCACAAATATCCGTGAAATATCTGTTGATACTAGCATAGAAAGATTGTTAAGCGAAAGCAGAAGTTTGTCTGCATATTCATCTAATTATGGTGAAATTGAGCCATTGCCGTTACAATGGGCCAAGGATTTTTTCGGCAATTTCGCCTACGTGATCGGGACACGGTTAATGGGGCCATATCGGGGGAGACATGGATTCTGATTTGCTAAGTTCGCATCTGCTGCTGGTGGCGGGCCGGGATTTTGAGTCGTGCAGAGACAATGTGCTGCGTTTTTTTCACCATACCATCCTGGTGAAGTACGACCGGGTGGAGGTCATTGCCGAAGAATCGGTGTCCGCCCTGTATGGTGAGTTCCAGGAAAAACTGGCGGCCGGGATGGCGGAAAACAGGCAGCGGGTGGAGCAGCTGCTTTCGGAACTGCGGCAGGAGGGATTCGGCGAGCTCGGCAACTGGGCGGCCATGCCCCAGGGCTATCCCAGCAAAACCGTCCATGAAATCGCCCATCTGCTGGACGGTTTTTTCGGCATAGATTCCAGCTTTTATAATCTGATTGACGACTCGCACTGGGTGTCTGACACCCTGCTGCAGGAGATGGACAAAAATCCGCAGCATTATTGGCTGATCAGGGCCAACGGCAGTTCTCAGGTGGCGGACATTGACCGAATTCCCTTTCTGCGCCGCTTAGGTAAGGAGTGAGCGTGGAGAAGCCAGGAGCCAGGGGTCAGAAGCAGTCTCTTCTTCTGTCTCCTGACTCCTGGCTTCTGACTCCTGCAGTTACTACGAAGCCAGCTCAATGGGCAGATACTCCGGCTGCCAGCGCATGCCGTTGATCAGCTTGTTCAGCTTCTCCTCATCATTGTCATGCTGGAACTCGCTGAAGGCGCAGAGATGACCGACATTGGCCCTGATGGCGGTAAGCCCCACGGCTTGGGACACCTTGATGCTGACGTTTTGCAGCTCCGACACCGGCGGCAGCAGCTCGCCCCTGCCCATGGCGTCGGGTTGGACGCACTGGGAAACCGCATGGGCCGCCGCGGTGAAAAAGGACGGCAGCACCTCCTTGGCGCCTGAGGCAATGATGCCCAGTCCCACCCCGGGAAAGACAAAAACATTGTTGCACTGGCCGATGGTGAATGTCCTGCCGTTGTGGGTCACCGGCGCAAACGGGCTGCCGGTGGCCACCAGGGCCTTGCCGTCCGTCCACTTGTAGATATCCTCCGGCAGGGCCTCGGTCATGGAGGTGGGGTTGCTGAGCGGCAGAATGACCGGCCGCGGGGTGTTGGCCGCCGCGGCCTGCACCACCTCTCTGGTGAAGCAGCCTGATTGGCCCGAGGTGCCGATGAGCACGGTCACTTTTTCGTGTTTCACCACGTTTTCCAGGCTGCCGTCGCCGGCCTTTTTCAGCCATGGGAGCAGCGCCGGGTCCTTGGCGAATTTTACCTTGTACGGTTCGAGTTTGCGGTTCGTGGTGACCAGCCCCTGGCTGTCCAGGGTGTAAATGCGGCTGCGTGCCGCTTCCGGGCTTAAGCCGTTTTCGATCAGGGCGGTTTCGATCTGTTCGGCAATGCCTATCCCGCCGGCCCCGGCCCCGTGGATCAGATAGACCTGATTTTCGAGCTTCTCCTTTTTGATGCGCATGGCAGTGAGGATGCCGGCCAGGGTGACAGCCCCGGTGCCCTGGATGTCATCATTAAAGGAGATCAGGTCGTGCAGATAGGAATCCCGGATGGCAAAGGCGTTTTGTTTGGAAAAATCCTCCCACTGGCAGAGGGCATTGGGGAAAACCGTCCTGAAGGCCTTGGCGAAGCGCTGCACGAAACGCAGATAATCGCTGCCGGAGAGCCGTTCATGCCGCCAGCCCAGGTAAAAATCATCGTCAAGCAGCGCCTTGTTGTTGGTGCCCACATCCAGGGAGATGGGCAGGCAGTGCCAGGGGGCGATGCCTGCACCCTGGGTATAGAGCATGAGTTTGCCGAGACAGATGGCGATGCCGCCGGCCCCCTGGTCGCCGATGCCCAGGATGCCTTGGTTGTCCGTCACCACCGCCACCCTGATGCCCTGGTGCACATAGCGGCGCAGGATCTCTTCCGCCCGGTCGATGTTGCCGGGAAAAAGGTGAATGCCGTTGGCATTGCGGAAAATCGATGAATAACGCTGGCAGGCAAGCCCCACGGTGGGGGTGTAGATGATGCCCATGTAGGTTTTGATATCACTGCGGATCAGGGCGTGGGCCAGGGTGACGTTGCGGTCGTACAGGGCGCGGATATAGATGTAGCGTTCAATGTCATCCCCTTTGTTTTTCACCTTTTCGGCGCTGTTGATCACCTGGTTGGCCAGGGAGCGAGACGAGGGGGGCAGGGCGCCGTCAAGACCCAGCCTTTTCCGTTCCTCCTCGGTGAAGGCCGTGCCTTTATTAATGAAATTGAAGTATTGCAGGGCAAGACCCGGTTTTTTTGCGATAAGCGCCTCGGTGTTGCCGTACTCACCGTAGTGGAACGCGTAGATGTCTTCCGTCATAGAGTTCAGCTCTCTCAGTTAGGGTTATTTTCCAAAAAGACCTTTCATGGCATCCATGGCCTTCTGCATATCCTGATCTGATCCCTGGTTTGCCGGGGGAGCCTGCTGGCCGGCGGATTCGGCCTGCTGCATGGCATCTCCTGACTGTTGCTGCATTTTCTGGGCTGCATCCGGTGATTTCAGGGTATCAATGGTGGATTTGGCCATGGCCCTGGCCGCGGCATCAGCCTCCTGGTCATGGGTGATGCGGATGCCGGGGGGCGGGGCAAAGACCTCGCCGGGCACTGATCCCTCCGTGATCTTGGTGGCCACCGTGGAAAAATTCATACCCATCATGCTGGCGTCGGATTTCAGGGTGATATCCGTGCCGTGGATGGAGTAAGCCGTAGTGCCGGCAACAGAGGCGAGATCACAGTTGTAGCCCAGGATTTTTTCGGCATTCTGCTGCACCGAACCCTGCATGCCCTGCATGAGGGACGTGCCCATTTCCTGGACGTTTTTATTGACCATGTCCTTTTCCTTAGTTGACAGTTTGTTGTATTCCTCGATCATGAATTTCACCGGATTGGTCACCTTGGTGCCGGTCTTTTCCTTCAGGTCGATGGTATAAACCCAGTCGGGATTGGTGATTTCGATCTGATCCGTTTCCGTGGCCGCAAACATCATTTTTGACGTGGATTTGCGGTGGCTTGCTTTTTCTTTGCCAAAGTCACGAATATAAAGGGTTTCCGAGCCTGTCTC
>JALNXE010000165.1 GCA_023230525.1 Desulfobulbaceae bacterium | reverse complement strand
GCGAGGTACTGCGCCATTTATGCGAGGAATTGAATGCCACCATGACCCGGTTTCCTGGCACATCCATGCGCCTGGTCTACGAATTGGTGTCATGATAAATTCTTCCGAAATCAGGTGGTCTGATGTTAATAAGGGGTGGTGTGACATGGCCGGTCTCTCCCCCGGGGAGGCGGCGGGCCTGGGCTGGCTGCAGGGCCTGCATCCCGAGGACCGAGTCTACGTGAAATCCGCCTGGGGGAAAATGGTGGGGTCCGCCGGGCAGTGGGGGATGGAATACCGTTTCCGGAACAGCAAAGGCGAGACGGTCTGGGTCTACGGCCTGGCAAACCCGTTGCTGGATGATGAGGGGAAGTTGACCGGGTATATCGGCATCAATACCGATATCACCCCTTTGAAGCAGGCCCAGCAGCAACTGCAGGAAAAGGAGGAAAAATACCGCACGGTTGCCGACTATACCAGTGATTGGGAATACTGGCTGAGTCCCAAGGGGGAATATCTCTACATCTCGCCGGCCTGCCAGGAGGTAAGCGGTTACAGCCCCGAAGAATTCACGGCTGATCCGGCTCTGTTTCTTTCCCTCATTCACCCTGATGACCGCCGCAGGGCAACAGGGCATTTTGCCGAAGAATATTTTGACAGATACCTGGAAAGATTTGACTTCCGCATTGTGGCCAAAGGCGGGGAGGTCCGCTGGGTTTCCCACGCCTGCCGGCCCGTGTATGATTCCCAGGGGGAATTTGCCGGGCGGCGGGGCGGCCTGCGTGATATCTCCGACCGCAAGAAGATTGAGGAACGGCTGATCAGAAGTGAAGAGCGCCTGCTGCTGGCCCTTGACGCCTCCTCCGACGGGGTCTGGGACCGTAATCTGCTGACCGGTGAGATTCATCAAGGGGAAAACTGGCATCGGGTGCTGGGCTACAGCGATGCGGAGGCCCGGGCCCTGACCCTTACCTGGGAGGATCTCATGCACCAGGATGATCGCCAGCAGACCCTGGCCAAGGTTGCAGAGCATCTGCAGGGGAAAACCAGCCGGTATGAGGCCCAATTCCGCATGCGCAACAAGGCGGGCGGGTGGCAGTGGATTCTGTCAAGGGGCAGGGTGGTTGACCGGGATGAAACCGGACGCCCGATCCGCTTTGTCGGAACCCATACGGATATCACCCATGCCAAGAAGGTTGAAGAGGAGTTGCGCAAGGCCCATGAGGAACTGGAGCTGAGGGTTGCCCACCGCACCAGGGAGCTGGAAGAGACCAATATTGCCCTGGCGGTCCTGCTGAAGAAAAAAAGGGAGGACACCCGTGAACTGGAGCAGCAGATTAACGCCAATGTCAGAAACCTGGTCGAGCCCTATCTGGCGAAACTCACAAAAGGTCCGTTGACCGGCGAGCAGCAGACCCTGGTGGGTATTCTCAAGGCCAATCTCGCGGAAATTCTCACCCCCTTTACCAGCTCATTGTCCTCGAAATTCGCGCAACTCACGCCCACCGAGATCCAGGTGGCAAATCTTGTCAAGCAGGGAAAGCGAACCAAGGATATTGCCGAATTTCTCCATCTCTCTCCCGGCACCATCCATATTCACAGAAAAAATATCAGAAAAAAACTCGGGTTGACCAATCAGGGGGGTAACCTGCAGTCAGTGCTTTCATCGTTTGTCTGATTATTGCCACAAAAATTGATTCTTCGCTGCTAAAGGGCAGATGGGAAATAGATATATTTTTTATTTATTTTCTATGCAAATTTCCCCCATTGTATTTGATTTGTTGTCAGGTATCATTGTTACTACCTATCAAACTGTCTGCCCCGTTTGCCGGGAAATCCGCTGCGACGAGCGGGATTGCCCTTTTTGCTGCAGGAAAAGGGATACGCGGAAACACAAACACCGGAGTAGGGAGGTGTCTCATGGGAAACATGGACGACAAACAGCAGTTGGGAGTTGTGCTGGTTGAAGATATTCCCGCGGAGCTGGCGGACAGTGAAATCTGTCAACTTTTCAGCCGCATTGACAATGTGGCCTCCGTTTCCCTGGTCCGGGAGGAGAACCAGGCCGCTTTGCCCCGGTTCTGCTGGGTAAAAGTGAGAAATCCTTTTGCTACCCTGGCAGTGCTCAGGGGTATGGAAATTGCCGGGCGCAGACTGCCCATGCGTTTCATGGGCTATCTGTATCCCGCGCCGCCGAATGAGGCAAGGCCGGTCAATGTCATGACCTCCGGCAGTTGCTCCAGGGTGGATGGGGCAACCACGATGGCGCAGGAAAAAACCAAAAAAGGGGGGGGAATGGGCACGGAACCGGATGAGGCAAAACTGGAGAGGCGCAAGGACAAGCGGTTTACCATGAAGGATTCGGTTTTTGCCATGCTTGACTCCCATCCTTTCGGCCATGCCGCTGCTGTTCTGGATGTGAGCAAGGGGGGCGCGGGCTTGCAGTATTGCAGCACTGACGGGCGCGACTGCGACTGGAAGAGGCTGGATGTCATTTCCTCACATGAGAATTTCATCCTGCGCAAACTGCCGATTGAAATCATCTCTGACCAGCAGGTCGCCGATAAACAGGGGAACCCGGCGGAGGAGGGGATGAAGCGCTGCGGCGTTAAATTCTGCAATCTGACCTATACGCAAAAGGCTTTGCTGGATATTTTCATCGAGCAGCATGCAACCGCTGAAAAAAAATAGCCAGTGTATTGGCCAGCCTCGGAAAGCCGTTGTAAAAAATGACCTGGGCGGGAGGATTTTTTATGAAAACGAGCGAACGCAGGAAAAACAAAAGGCAGCAGGTAAAAAAAGGCATTGCCGGCCTGCTGACTCCTGACATCCCGCAAGTCGGCAAGATCCTAGACATCAGTGCCGGCGGCCTTTCCTTTGTCTGCCGGGAATGTGACCTGCCCATCAACAGCCCGGTTGAGATGGATATCCTGATCATGGACAAGGATCTTTTCTTTCCCAATGTTTCCTGCATCATTGTGGCAAAAAGCGTTTATGATGAGGTAAACAATTGCGGCCCCATGGCAATGAAACGTTGCGGGGTGAAGTTCAATCCCCTGAAGGCTCACCAGCGTCTCAAGCTGAATTCCCTTATTTTACCGGAATTTTCCCTGCAAATTCACCCCTTCCAATCATGAGGACTCGTAAAAATTAAAAATTAACCACCGAGAGCACCGAGATAACTGATTGTCATTAGATTTTTTTTTTTGTGCTCTCGGTGTGCTCCGTGGTGAAAACAGATTTTTTACCCCGCAAGGGGCATAAATACGAATTCATCAATCATCCTTGTTGCACCACTCAGCAGCCTGTGGCACTCTGTGACCAGAGGCGGTTGCCGCTGGTTTCTTCTCCCCTTTTCTCTTTTTGCCCAGTGTGTTTTTGTTTGTGCCGTCAAAACGGGAAGTTAAGCAGCCGTGCCTTTTAAGGCCGGGGAGCGTCTGGTTTAAAACGCGGGAATACCTGAAATGGAGGGAGGTGCAGTGTTGAAAGCCGACGGCTATTACCTTGGGGTGGATCTCGGTTCCGTGAGCCTGGACGGTATGGTGGTGGACGGCGCCGGCCGGGTGCTCTGGCACAGCTACCGCAAGGTGCAGGGCCGGTCCCGGGACGCGGTGGCCATGTTGTGCCGCCAGCTCTGGCAGGAATGGCTGCGGCCCAGCGGCATAAGCTCGTTTAACGGCGCCATGGCCACCGGCAGCGGCAAGGAGATCGTGCAGGAGATGCTGGGGATGCCTGCGGTGAACGAGATCGTGGCCCACGGCACGGCCGCGGCGCAATTTGCCGGGGGCCGGGCCTCGGTGATCGAGATCGGCGGCCAGGATTCCAAATTCATCCTGGTCGATGCAAAAGGCCCCTATGATTATGCCATGAATGAGCTGTGCGCCGCCGGCACCGGCGCCTTTCTCGATGTGCAGGCGGAGCGGCTCGGGCTTTCCATTGAAGAATTGTCCGCCCTGGCGGCCGGGGCGGAGACCGTGCCGGCCATGGCCGGACGCTGCAGCGTGTTCGCCAAGTCGGATATCATTCATCTGCAGCAGCGCGGGGTACCGGTGGACCAGATCGTGGCCGGGCTCTGCCACGCCCTGGCCCGTAATTACGTGGCCAATCTGATCCGGGGCCGCGAGGTGATCAAACCCGTGGTTTTTCAGGGCGGCGTGGCGCTGAACCAGGGGGTGATCCGCGCCTTTCAAGACATTCTCTCCCTTGCCGAGGCTGACATCATCCGGCCGGAGATGCCGCACATGGCCGGAGCGCTGGGCGCGGCCCTGCTTTCCGCGGGGCTTTCCGCCGGCCTTGACGCCGCCGTGGTTGAACGGGCCGCGGCCCAGGCCCCTGCCGGCAACGGGCAGGGCGACGGGTTTACCACCCGGGGCTGGCAGCTGGATGAGGCCGCGGCCCGTATGCTGAAAGGGCTGGAGTCCATTAACGTGATCCGCCCGCCTGCTGCCGGCGAGAAGGTGTTCATCGGCCTGGATATCGGTTCCATCAGCACCAAGGCGGTGGCGTTGACCGCGGCCGGCGAGCTCTTGGCTGAGGTCTATATCTTTACGGCCGGCAAGCCCCTGGAGGCGGCCGCCAGCGCCCTGGGCTGCCTGGCCCAGAGCATCCCCGAGCCGGCTATTGCCGCGGTGGGGGTTACCGGCTCCGGCCGGAAGCTGGTGGGACATGCCGTGGGGGCCGACCTGGTGGTGGACGAGATCACCGCCCAGGCCAAGGGGGCCTGGCTCGGCTCGCCTGAGGCGGACACGGTTATTGAAATAGGCGGTCAGGATGCCAAGTTCATCCGGCTGGGGCGGGACGGCACGGTGCTTGACTTCGAGATGAACCGGGCCTGTTCCGCCGGGACGGGATCGTTTATTCAGGAACAGGCCGTGCGGCTGGGGGTGGATCTCAAGGAGGAATATGCGGAGCTGGCCCTCAGTTCCGTCCATCCGCTGCCGTTCACCAGCCGGTGTACTGTTTTCATGGAGTCTGATCTGGTCCATCACATCCAGCAGGGCGTGCCCCTGCCGGACCTCCTGATGGGGGTTTCCCAGGCCGTGGTGGAAAACTATATCGACCGGGTGGTGCAGGGCAGGAGCTTTGGCCGGCAGGTGGTTCTCCAGGGCGGGGTGGCCAGGAACCGGGCCGTGGTGCAGGCCTTCAGGAACCGGCTCAAAGGGATGGAGGTGGCGGTCCATGGACATCCCGGCATTTCCGGGGCCATCGGCATGGCTGCCCTGACCATCGGCATGTTCCGGGATAAAAGCGCGTCGGAGCAAGGCTTTACGACCTCTTTCAAGGGCTTTCATTTTTCCACCACCCACCGGGAAAGCACCTTTGAATGTACGGGCTGCGAGAATCGCTGCCAGGTCAGCTCCTTCCAATTCCAGGAGGGGAGATTTCATTTCGGCGATCTGTGCGGCAGATATTCCGAGGCCATCAGCGGGCTTACGCCGGGCCGTGACCTGACGCCGGACATGACCCAG
>JALNXE010000164.1 GCA_023230525.1 Desulfobulbaceae bacterium | reverse complement strand
CTCGCTGGCCTTGTCCGTGGTCATGCCGTTTTTCTTGGGGAAATGGAACTGCCGGTGGCTGTTCATGAACTGTCTGATATAGTCGTTGATGGCCTGGCTGGCACTGAAATCATAATCGAAAAATATAATCAGATAGCGGATCAGATAGGGCTGCAGCCCTTTTGCCGCCTCCATGCCCTGCCAGAAAATAGTGTCACGGTTCAAGCGGCAGATTTCATCGATAAAGAAGGTGTCAAGCTGGTCCTGGTTCAAGGCCTGGGGCATGATACGGGCAAAGGATTCGCTGAAATGCTGCTGCAGATTAAATATGGTGAACAGGTACTCCTTCACCTGATCCGCATAAAAAACCTGCTCGCTGGTTATGAAATATTGTTCCTTTTCATCCCGTGATTTGCCGAGCAGCCGGCGGCACAGTTTGTCGGGCATCCGGTACAGGCCGCTCTGGTCAATGGCGCCGTAAAAGAGGTAGTGGAGCCTGCGCCGGTCAAACATATGTATTTCCTGGCCAATTGCTTCTTTTTCCGCCGCGGTCACCGGCGAGAGGCGCTTGTGGCGGCCCCGGCTCACAAACGGTTCAAGTTTGGCCCGGATATCGGGTCTGACAAAGGGCCAGAGGAGTTCTTCAACCATCTCCGCCGCATCGCCGGCAATATGGGGCTTAATAGCGTCCGTTACCCGGTCGTCAATGCAATAACCGTGGTCCCCCAGGTAGATGATGAACTGTTGCGGGCTGTCCCCCAGATCATAGATTTCCCGGTGGCGCAACAGGCCGTCGCGGTCATCGCGATATGTCTGGCGCAGCGAGTAGCGAAGCCTTGCGCCCAGGATATCCCTGGCCAGGTAGAGGCTTTTGGCAGGCGAGGCGGGAGAAGAGCCGGACATGATCTCGCTGTTTTTTTTCATCTGCCGGCTTCCTCCTTTTTTGGGTGGGTATGGAACTTTTTGAGCGCCAATGACGTGTTAAAGAATAATCAATAATAGAGCGCTTTGCCTGAAAAAAGCAACAAAGCGCTTCTCTTCTCTGTTTATCAAGCAACAAAGTGACCTGCGACAAAATGCCATATTGTTTCTCGCACAAAAATCTAACTACGATAAGAATCGTAATGATGACTATTTGCTTTTTGCAAATAGAAGTGAACAAAATTTTAACAAAAAAGGAGAGTTAAATGAAAAAAGTTCTGGCAACTGCAGCTGTCTTTTCTCTTTTTATCGGCGCAGGATCGATTTCCGCCGCAACGCTTACCGATGTGGAAACGCTGGGGAAAATGATCTACGAGAGCCCATTATTGTCCTGGGATAATACCCAGTCGTGTGCCACCTGTCACAACGTCGCTGTCGGTTATGCTGACGATACGGCGGTATCTTTGGGTGATGATCTTGTCTCAACAGGCGGCAGGAACGCACCGACCTCCGCCTACGCCGGTTTCAGCCCATTGCTGCACCTGAATCAGGCAGGAGAGTGGGTGGGCGGTATGTTCTGGGACGGCCGGGCCACCGGTTACACCCTGGGTGATCCTTTAGCCGAGCAGGCCCAGGGGCCGCCATTGAATCCGGTGGAGATGAATATGCCTGATGTGCAGACAATTATTGACAGGCTTTCCGCTGACCCGGAGATTGCCCCGCTTTTCACCCAGGTCTATGGTGTGGATGCCTTTGCCGACGACTTTGCTGCCTACGATAATATGGCCAAGGCCATCGCCGCCTATGAGCGTTCCGCCGAGGTGACCCGTTTCACCTCGAAGTTTGATGCCGGAACTTTAAACGCCCAGGAGTTGCGGGGCAAGAAACTGTTCATGCAGAACTGCACCACCTGCCATGCCTATGGCCGTCGTGGGGGTGATTACCCTCTATTTACCAATTACAAGTATGTCAATGCCGGCGTACCGAAGAATCAGGCGTTGGAAGATGATCTCAATTGCGCCTATGAATATCCCGACCTGGGCCTGGGACCGGTAGTCGATGATCCTGCCCAGAACGGCAAATTCAAGGTTCCCACCCTGCGCAATATCGCCATGACCGCGCCATACTCCCATAACGGCTATTTCGCCACCCTGCCGGAGATGGTGTCCTTCATGAATGACCGGAGTGCCTTCACCCCGGAAGTTGATGCCAACCTGAGTACGGCGGTGGGTAACCTGGGCCTGACTGATAAGCAGCTCGATGATATCGTCGTCTTCCTCAATACCTTGACCGATATGTAAAGGACGCGTAATGGCCTAACTGACAACAGTTAACGATGGCTTGTCACATGCAAAAAGCCGGGGTCGCGCTGGACGTGATCCCGGCTTTTTTTATCGCAGAGCCGGGTTGAAATAGCCGAAGCGCAGTTCCGGGAAACGCTGCCTGAGCTGCTCCAGCCAGTTGCGCATGCCCAGGGGTTTTTCCCTGGCCGGATGCTGCACCACCTCGAAATACCAGTCCGGGTCCATGTTGAGATTACGCAGCTGGATCAGGTCCGGGCGGTAGAGATCGATCAGGTCGCAGAGGGCGGCGAATTCATCGGGGTCATCGGTGAAGCCCGGCAGGATGAAATAGTTGAGGGAGACGAAACGGCCGGCCTTTTTCATGACCAGGATCGATTCCAGCACATTCTTGAAATCAAAACCCTGGGGCCGGTAGTAGAGGGTGTGGCAACCTTTTCTGGCGCTGTTCATGCTCACCCGGATGGAGTCAAGACCGGCGTCTGCCAGCCGGGCGACGGCCTCCGGCAGGCTGGAGTTGCTGTTGAGATTGATGGTGCCCTTGTCCGTCTGCCTGCGGATGAGGCGGATGGCCTTGTCAATGGTGTCGGCCTGCAGCAGGGGTTCTCCCTCGCAGCCCTGGCCGAAGCTGACCACCGGCCGCGGGGCCGAACTAAGATGGGGCACGGCGATTTCGGCAATCTCCGCCGGCGTGGGGACGAACTTGATCCGGTCCTGGGTGGATGGGCAGCAGCCCGAGGCCTGCAGGGAAATGCAGCCCACGCATTGGGCGTTGCAGCCCGGCGAGGTGGGCAGCGGGGCCTCGTAGCGGCCTAAAAAAAAGTTCTTGGCCGCCGGACAGCTGTAAGTCAGGCAGCATTTGCCCAGATGTTGGATGAGTCTGTTTTTCGGGAAGGCCTTTAATTTTTTTTCCGTCATGGTGCGGATGCGGCCGGGATCAAATCCGGCGCTGTCCTGGCGGATGTCGGGATCGCTGCGGAAGGCGCACACCCAGAAGCGGTCGTCAAGCCAGCCCACCGCGGTATAGGCAAACAGGGGCAGGGGATCAATATCGGGAGATCTTTTTTCAAAGGCGGAGGTAAAAATCGCGGTATGGGCAGGCGCCATGAATGCCGCCACGGCCTGGATGCCGCTGCGGGGATCAAAGGGATTGGCGTCAAGCAGCACGGGATCGCCTGATTCTTTTTCAATGCCGATGGGATTGCGCTGCGGCAGGACAAATAGTTCACTTCCCCCGGGCAGGGGAATGAGGTCGGTCAGTTCAGGTCGCAAAAACCAGGAGCCGCTGCGCCCGGCCATCTCAAGCTCCGGAAAATCCTGAATTTCACCCCGGTCATTGGCAAAAACCAGGCACGGCATGCGAAGAGGGTGCTGCAGGCTCATAATGGGGACAACGTCATTAAACGTCAGAGGGGCGGATCTTATCCAGTACCGAATCAACCGCTTTGTAGACATCGACATCATCGCCGAAAACATCCTCGATCTTGGGATGGTTCACCAGGTCCTCGATGATGTACTGGGTGAGATACAGGCTGATGAAGTTCGGGTTGACGGCGAGTTGCCTGAGCGGAGCAATTTTATACTGGAGATCAAAATCATCTATCTCCGTGAGATTGCGCAGCAGATTGCCGAAAATTTCCCTGATCGCGCTTTCCGACGATGTTTCGATGATATGCTGATCCAGCAGGCGCTGCACAAGTTTGAGCGCCAGTTCATCGGCAAATTTGTATGCCGCAGAGAGCATGATTTTGCGCTCCTGCTCTCTTTTCCGGTCAATGGCTCTGACGGCCTTGTCCCCGGACCCGTAAGGGTTGTTTGCGTGATGTCCCATTTTGTGTCTCCTGTTAATTTTGTTTGCCACATTATTTAACCGGTGATGACTGAAAGGGCTATAAAATTCTTTTTGAAACAGCGGAAAAATTCGGCTATAAAATCTGTTTTGGCATTAATGGAAAAGTAGTGATCATTAAAAGCAGTTAAGCGAGAAGGATTATGAATATTACAATTATGCTGCCGGCGGGGCGTCTGCCCCTGGAGGTGATGGCCAAGGCATATGAGCTGGCTGAAAAGTACGGGCTTGGCGTTTATCTTTCCACTGCCCAGAATCTGCGGCTGATCAATGTTGCCGAAGAGGACGCCGGGGTTATTAAGGCCGCGCTCTCGCCCCTGGGGGTGCAGTTCAAGGGGCCGGGGAAATTCCCCCTGCCCCGGGTCTGTGTGGGCGCACCCCATTGCAACCTGGGAATCATTGATACGGAAAAGCTGTCAGCGGCAATCCTGGCCCGGTTCAAGGATAAGGCGCTCACCAAACCGAAGTTGAAGATCGCGGTTTCGGGCTGCCCCCTGGCCTGTTCCGGGGTGCTGACCACGGATATCGGGGTGATGGCGACCAGGGCCGGGTTTGATGTGTATGCCGGCGGCAAGGGCGGACCGTACCCCAAGGTCGGCCGCCGCATTGTGCGCAAGGCCACCGAGGCGGAGGTGCTGGAGGTGATCGAAAAGCTGATCAATTTCCACGATGCCCACACCAGCCAGAAACTGCGGATGTACAAGCTGCTGGATCATCTGGAGTTCCCTTTTTCCGCGGCGGTATAGGGCATGGGTTGCTTTGCCGCGCAGCTTAGTTGAACCCCTGGAACCGAGGGGTGCATTATCAGCTGGGCTGGCCGCTGCGCTGGAATCCCAGTGACTTGGTGGGGCAGTTGACCACGCAGTTGCCGCAGCGCAGGCAGTCGCCGCTGTTGACAAATCCCTGTGTCTTGAAAGAACCCGGATTGGTTTCAATCGGGCAGCTTTTCCGGCAGATGCCGCATTCCTTGCAGGATGGGGCAACCCGCAGCAGATAATTGGACGGCGCAATCACTCCCTGGAAGGTGGCCATGGGGCAGACGGCGCACCATGATCTGGGCTTCCAGATGAGACCGATAAAGATGGCCAGTCCGGTGGACAGGGTCCACATCATGACAAAGGCCGCGCCTATTTCCGCCGGATCACCTTCTGCGGCGATGAGGCGCATGGCCAGCAAACCCATCATCATGGCAAAGAGCAGCCACCTGAACCATTTTGCCTTGAACACGGGCAGCATTTTCTTGTTCCGGCTGGCCAGTGACAGCACCCTTTCATGAAAGGCCCCCATGGCGCAGATCCAGCCGCAGTAAAATCTGCCGCGGAAGCGGGTGAGCATGAGCATGAGCAGCATCATGGCCACCGCGATATAGCCGAGATGGGGCCAGAAGTAGCCCCCGGCGATGACCAGGGGAACAAGGGGTACCATGAACCATTGGGTGATTTTACGTGATCGTTTTTCTTTCATGTCCTGTATCAGTTTGAATTGTTTTTCTGTAATATTTAGATGTTGTAGAATTTAATTAATTTCTTAAATATTGCAAGAAAAAAATATCCCATTAGGTAAAATAACCCAGTATCATCTGTGGATGGATAGGTAAATCGGCAAGCAGAGGGACGGGCAGAGCTTATTCGGCCAGGCCAGGCATGACTATTGCGGGGCAGGCGAGGCGCAACCCGGAAATTCCTTGGGATTTTGCTGGATTCCCCGGGAGTTCATCCCGGCGGAGCCGGGGGAGGGAGTGACCTGCCGGGGTCATCTTGGTTGAGAATTGGCATTAGGAGCCATTGGGGCGTGTTTCTCTGGCCATGTTATTTGTTTTATTCAACTTTCTGAGGTGTGGTAACATGTTGAAATAAAATTGATATCCTCATGGTCCCCGCAGCTTGTTTCCAGTGAATTCAGAAGCCAGAAATCAGGAGCCAGAATAAAACGTAATAAAATCAACCATTCTGAATTCTGTCTCCTGTCTCCTGAATTCCCATGACGGAAATCAGAGCAGCAACTATGTCACAAAAATACCGTTATTCTACAAAATAGATCAAGTCAGGAAGTTGAGTTTTTTACAACGGCTTAGCTGTATTCCCTGGTTTTGTGGAAAACGATATCCGGGAACAACTCCATGGTGCGGGACAGGTTCCATTCGCTGGGCGCCAGAAAGGCGAGATGGCCTTCGCCGTCCAGGGCTAGGTTGGACTGTTTCTTCTGTTTGAATTCATCGAGTTTCTTGCGGTCATCGCAGCTTATCCAGCGGGCGGTGGCGTAATTCACCCCTTCGTAAACCGCATCCACGCCGTATTCCG
>JALNXE010000163.1 GCA_023230525.1 Desulfobulbaceae bacterium | reverse complement strand
CGGATTTCCCTGCCGCAGTCAGGGCAGTGCTGATGGCCGACCCTGGCGAAAAGCAGTCGCAGGTAGTCATAGATTTCCGTGATCGTGCCTACGGTGGAGCGGGGATTACGGCTGGTAGTGCGCTGCTCGATGGATACGGCCGGAGATAATCCCTCCAGGGAGTCAACGTCAGGCTTATCCATCTGGCCGAGAAATTGGCGGGCATAGGTTGAAAGAGACTCAACATAACGCCGTTGCCCTTCAGCATAAAGGGTGTCAAAGGCGAGGCTGGATTTGCCGGAGCCGCTCAGGCCCGTGAAAACGATCAGCCGGTTGCGCGGCAGGTCAACATCAATATTTTTCAGGTTGTGCATCCGGGCGCCCCGGATACGGATAGTGTCAGGTTCCATAAGATAAAGAAACTTAAGAGTATGCAGAAAAAAGGTTTATTTATGGGAGTGGAAACAATATAGAGTGTACAAATTAAAAACAGTGTAACCTTCAGGATGTGTATTGGCGATCAAAATAATATCAGAAGGCTGGCCGTGGCAAAAGAGAGAAATTCCTGTATGTAGCGCTTTTAAGTGGAATAAGTGATTATCACTCTTTTTATCATTATACTGATAACTTGGTGAATAGAAAATCAAAAAAATAAAAAAGCAAAATTGTATGAAATTTTTTGCTTGACTTTCCGAACATGAGAGCTGTATTAAGGGCCACGATTTCGCCGCCAGCCAAGACAAGCCATGGTCTGAAATAACTTCACTGACCCCATTGACCGACGACGATGGTAAATATAGCCCAAAGAGGGTTAGCCATTCTTGCGGACAAATTACCACGCGGCAAGAGAAGAGGACATTGACAGGTGTGATGCAAGCAAAGACCTTAGTGCTGTTGCTGGTTGGTCTGCGCAGCGATACCAGGAGAGTCTGCAGTGAGCGTGAGGGGGAGTGCACTTTCGGGTTGCCGCTGATATATATGCTTTAAGGTACTTTTTGCAAAAGGGGGATTAATGGATACCTTTTTTCTGTCTCTTGCCGTGATCGCATGTGGCGGCGTTTTGCCTCTCCTCATGCACCGGCATTTCACGACTATGAAAGCAGGCAGCTGCGTCCTGATTGCCGCTGGTTGCATACTGGGACTCTTTGACGCCCTTTCCGTGCTCTTGCACCCAGGTGCAGCCGCGACATATTCCCTGCCGTGGTTGCATATCTTTACCTTGTCCTTTCAGATGGACAGTATATCCGCTTTTTTTCTTGTCCCGATCTTTATTATTTCACCGTTGGCCGTGCTGTATAGTTTCCATTATATGGAAAAACCGGAGCATTCCACCAGAACGGCGATCAATTATTTCTTTAACGCGATTCTGATCGTTTCCATGGCCTTGGTTGCCTGCGCAGACAATATTCCCACCTTTGCCCTGGCCTGGGAAATCATGTCGATTTCTTCATATTTTCTTGTCGTCTATGACTTTCAAAATAAAGATACCAGGCAGGCCGGCTACCTTTATTTTATCTTTGCCCAAGGCGGCGCCATGTTTCTCTTTGCCGCCTTTGCGCTTATCTACAGCTATACCGGCAGTTTTGCTTTCACGGGATTCGCGGCAATTCCCGACACGGTAAAACTCGTGGTTTTTGTCCTGGCTTTCATCGGCTTCGGCTCGAAAGCAGGTATCTTTCCGTTACATATCTGGCTGCCTTACGCCCATCCGGCTGCCCCAAGCCATATTTCGGCGATTATGTCCGGAGTGATGATCAAGATGGGCATCTACGGTATCATCCGCATGTATGCCCTGCTTGCCGTACCCTCCATGATTTTTGCCCAGATCGTCCTGATTGTCGGCATGGTCACCGGGGTTCTTGGCGTGGTGTATGCCCTTGGCAACCAGGATGTGAAAAAGCTGCTGGCCTATAGCAGTGTCGAGAATATCGGGATTATTTTGATCGGACTCGGAGTGGGTATGCTCGGGGTGGCTACCGGAACCCAGGCCATGGCCTTTTTCGGTTTTGCCGGCGCCTTCATGCATGTTTTTAATCATTCGATATTCAAATCCCTTCTCTTTATGGGCGCCGGGGCTATACTGCATAAGGCAAAAACACGATCTATCGATCAACTGGGGGGGCTGTTAAAAAGAATGCCTGTCACAGGCCGCACATTTCTGGTCGGCTCTCTGGCTATTTCAGGCCTCCCGCCATTCAGTGGCTTTATCGGCGAATTTCTCATTTATTACGGCAGTTTTCAGGGAATTCATCTCCAGCGCACCTCGTTTATTCTCTCCGCGCTTGCCATTATCTCGCTGGCAGTAATAGGAGGACTTGCCACTGCCTGTTTTTCCAAGGTGGTGGGGCTGGCCTTTTTGGGGGAGCCGCGGACCGATAAGGCCGCTCAGGCAAGCGAGGTTGGTTTGTCAATGAAGCTGACCATGATTTTTCTTGCCGGGGCATGTCTGCTGATCGGCGTTCTGCCGGAACCTTTTGTCCGTCTGGCTTTTAAGGGTATCGGCGATCTTCCGTTGGTGGCTGCTTATAACCCGGATACTTTTATTGTTATCCTGCGCAACATCGCCAAAACCGCTGCTCTTTTTATTGCCCTGTTTCTGGCCGTGTCGATCTTGCGCAAGCTGCTTTACTGGCGAAAGGAAGTGAGTGCCGGGCCAACCTGGGGGTGCGGTTTTACCAGGCCCACGGTCAGAATGCAGTATACCGGCACTTCTTACGCCGCTTCCATGATCGATTTTTACCGCCCCTTTGTCCCGGTAAAGACTTTTTATTCAGGCATCAGGAAGATTTTTCCGGGACAGACGATTTATCATACCGAGGTAATTGATGTCGCGGAAAGCAAAATTCACGAAATGATAATCAAACCGTTTTTTCATCTGCTGCAGATGCTGCGCTGGATACAGCATGGGAATATTCATCTCTATATCGCCTATATCGTTGCGGCAATCATCGTGATGTTGTTGTTTCTCTAAAGTTCAGCATAGAATCGGTACAACTGCAAAATCTACAGAGGTAATGGATGGAATCAATCGTATCATTCTGCTTCGCTATACTTGCTGCCCCTTTCCTGTCGGCAATTATCATGAAAGTAAAGGCGTACATTGCCGGAAGAAAGGGTCCCCCCATTCTGATAAAGTACTATACCCTTGCCAAGCTTTTTAAGAAGGGTTCGGTGTACAGCACCAGCACAAGTTTTGTTTTTAAGCTGGGGCCGGTGGTATCCTTCTGCAGCGTGGTCATGGTGCTGCTTTTTTTCCCCTTTGCCGGGATAAAACCGCTCTTATCCTTTCATGGTGACGTGATCATCCTTTTATATCTCATGGGGCTTGGCCGATTCTTCACCATTATAGCCGCCCTTGATACTGCTTCACCCTTTGAGGGTATGGGAGCGGCCAGAGAGGCCTATTTTTCCACGCTTGCCGAGGCGACACTCTTTGTTATCCTGCTGCTTTTTTACCGGCTGAACGGCTCTTTCAGCTTTGCCGCCTTCTTCACAGGACCAACGGCCATCAACCTGTGGAGTCCGGTTGCTTCGCTGCTGCTGCTGGTCATTTTCGCCTTGTTTATCGTTCTTTTGACAGAAAACTCCAGGGTTCCGGTGGATGACCCGGCTACCCATCTTGAGCTGACCATGATTCACGAGGTCATGATTCTTGATCACAGCGGGCCGGATCTTGCCCTTATTGAACTGGGCGCCTACCTGAAGCTGTTTTTTTATTCCGCCTTTATCACCTGCCTGCTTTATCCCTTTCAACTGGATAACGTCTATCTGAACGGCCTGATCTTCTATGGCATCATGTGTCTGATTTACGTTTTCGTGGGGATAACGGAATCCATTATGGCCCGGTACAAGATGGATTTGGTGCCCAAGTTTATTCTGACCTCCTTTGCCCTGGTATTTTTTGCGGCCATTCTTACCATGGAGTTCGTCCAATGATACAGCTTTCCGATGCAATACTGTCCCTTGTGCTGCTGTCCGTTCTTTTGTCATTAAGCTCAAACAGGCTTGTAGGATTAGTCAGGATAATGGCCTTTCAAGGGGTTCTGGTTTCCCTGGTGCCATTGTTTCTTGATCAGCAACATGGAATTGGCGCCGGCAGTATTCTTTTTCTGCAGATCATGATTCTGATTAAAGGAATACTTATCCCCGGTTTTATGTATATTGCCTTAAACAAGGTAAAAATCAGAACGGAGGTCGAGCCGTTTGTCGGCTATAATGCCTCCCTTTTTACCGGTTTGGCCTTTATCGTCATTTCAGCCTATATTACTGAACAACTGAATATTTCCCTTCCCGGCGGCCATGCCCTGCTGCTGATCACCGCCATCACCACCATGGCCTCGGGTCTTTTCTTGTTGATGGCCCGGCGCAAGGCGATTACCCAGGTTATTGGTTACCTGATGATGGAAAATGGTATCTATCTGGTGGGCGCGGCATTGGCAAAGGAATCCCATACTCAGTACGTGGTTGAATTCGGCGTGCTGCTCGATCTGTTGGTCGGCGTGATGATTATGGGTATTGTTCTGCATAACATCAACAGCGCTTTTGACGATGTGGACACCGCACTGCTTGGCAGATTAAAGGATTGAGAATATGTTAGAATTGGTTTTCCTCATACCCCTGTTTGCCGGAATAATGGCAACCTTTCTCCCGGTGAAGCTCGGCAGGATCATTCTTGTCATTGCCGCTCTTTTGCATGTGCAGCTGACCGGGATGTGCTGGCTGAAAATCTCAGCACCAATGTTTGATGCTTATTTCCGCGCCACTCCGGAAGGCACCCTGGTGCTTCTGGTCACCTCCTTCATCTTTCTGTTCATCTCCATTTATAGCGTTTCCTACATGAAAGAGACGGAAATGGAAAATGAGCATGTTTTTATCGGCTGTATGCTTTTTTTCCTGGCTGCCATGAGCATGGTGACTCTGGCTGATCATCTTATCGTCCTGTGGATAGCCATCGAGGCGACCACCCTGGTCAGCGCCCCGTTGATCTTTGTGCATCGCTCCAAAGAGGCTCTGGAGGCAACCTGGAAATACGTGCTGATCTGCTCGGTGGG
The DNA here is from genome assembly GCA_023230525.1 of Desulfobulbaceae bacterium. Classification (GTDB taxonomy): domain Bacteria; phylum Desulfobacterota; class Desulfobulbia; order Desulfobulbales; family SURF-16; genus SURF-16. The sequence continues at coordinate 1,486 of JALNXE010000163.1, read as the reverse complement.
CATTGCCCTGGCTCTACTCGGGTCTTTCTTTATCACCCTGTCCATGGACATAGGCAAGGTGGATGTGCCGCTTTCCTTTTCCGCCCTGCAAGCCGTTGCCGCGAGTCTCGATCAGGTCTGGCTCAAGGCGGGATTTGTTTTTGTGGTCATCGGGTACGGCACCAAGATGGGACTGGCGCCCATGCATACCTGGCTTCCCGACGCCCACAGCGAGTCTCCCAGTCCTGCCTCAGCCCTTCTGTCAGGCGCGCTGCTGAACTGCGCGTTTCTCGGGGTCTATAAGACCCACACCCTGCTCTATGCTGCCGGGCTCGGCGCCTATTCAAGCAATGTCCTTATTGTTTTCGGTCTGCTGTCCATGGCCGTTGCGGCGGTTTTTATTATGAATCAGACCGATTACAAGCGGATGCTGGCCTACTCGAGTATCGAAAACATGGGGATCATTGCCTTCGGCATCGCCATCGGGGGGTTGGGTACGTACGGGGCCATGCTGCATCTGATCCATCACTCGCTCATTAAGTCCTCCCTGTTTCTGTCGTCCGGCAATATTCTTCTCGGCTATGGCACGAAACTGATCAGGAACACAGGCAATATGGCGAAATTGCTGCCCAAGACCTTTTTCGCCTTTTTTGCCGGTTTTGCCGGGATCTCCGGCTTCCCGCCTTTCGGCATATTCGTCAGTGAGCTGCTGATCATTATCGGAGCCTTCCGCAGCGGACGTCTTGTCAGCATCACCATTTTCATTTTCTGTCTGATCCTCATTTTTGCCGGTGCCGCACGTCTCGTCATGCGCATGTCATTTGCCCAGCATGATAATGATATCCTGGTGCAGGAAAAATTTTTGCGGATCCTGCCTTCCTATGCGCTTTTGTTGACGTCGGCGGTCCTCTGTGTGTGGCTCCCGGAAAGTCTTTATCAAACAATTATCAACGCAATCACAGCCATCGGGGGTGGTTTGAATGGGTAACCTCCTTAAAATTGCCAACGGCGAAACAGTAAAACGAAGCGATATCCCGCATCTGCCTTTTCATGTTTTCCGCCAGGAGTTATCGGGATTTGCCTTGGATGGCGGCCAGATCGTCCACTATTTCGCCTATGAGGATAACGGGGTACTGAAGGTCCTGGCCGTCTTGCGTAATGACGGCGGACTTTATGTCACCGGCAGTGATGTTGCCGAGGCCTATCATTCCTTGACTATAGACTGCGAAAAATTTCACATGTTCGAGCGGGAGATCGCCGAACAGTACGGGGTGCGGCCTTATGAGCATCCGTGGCTCAAACATGTCCGCTACCATGCCAACCTCCGGCAGCGGGAAGATATCTTCGGCAATGATTACACCCAGGATATCCCCGGCAATTACGATTATTTCCCGGTGGAAGGCGAGGCAATTCATGAGGTTGCCGTGGGGCCGGTGCATGCCGGGATCATTGAGCCGGGGCATTTCCGTTTTCAGTGCATCGGCGAAGAGGTTCTCCACCTGGAGAT
>JALNXE010000162.1 GCA_023230525.1 Desulfobulbaceae bacterium | reverse complement strand
GGCAAGACGCTGCTGGCGCTGGCCGCGGCCCTGGAAAGACGAAGCAGTTACCGGCAGATCCTGCTGGCCAGACCGGTCATTCCGCTGAGCAATAAGGACATCGGCTACCTGCCCGGCGACATCCAGTCAAAACTGAAGCCGTACATGCAGCCTCTTTACGACAATCTTGGGGTTATCCGCAATCAATTCACGGAAACCAGCGACCGGGCCAAGAATATCCACCAGCTGCTGGAAGAGGAAAAACTGGTTATCGAACCGCTGGCCTATATCCGCGGCCGCAGTCTGGTCAATATCTTCCTCATCGTTGACGAGGCCCAGAACCTGACCCCCCATGAGGTGAAAACGATTATCACCAGAGCCGGAGAAGGCTCGAAAATCGTTTTCACCGGGGATATTTTCCAGATCGATCATCCCTACCTGGACAGCCTTTCCAACGGACTCAGTTATCTCATTGAAAAGATGCAGGGACAACCCCTCTACTCCCACATCAATCTGCAAAAGGGGGAGAGATCAGAGTTGTCCGAGCTGGCAAGTGATCTATTGTAAAAAAGGTTTGCTGGAGGCGGGAATCAGGAGTTATGCATGTTGCCGCGGCGGATGAAAAACAGCCCGGCAAGACCGGAACCCAACAGCAGAACTGCTCCGGGAACAGGTACGGCTGGCGGCTCTGCCTGGTGTTGGGCATGCTGCTCCATCCACTGAGAGAGATCTTTGCCATTATGTAAGTAACCGAGGGGCAAGAAGGTATCATCTGCCCAGGCTCCTCTGCCCTTGCCTGCCGCGGCCAGGGAATCTTCCTGGTCAACTGCGATTCCGTCTGTTAACTGCATGCCGTCATACTCATTGCCACCGAATGTCAAATCGCCCATATCTTGCCCGGACGGTACACCGGCGGCCATAACACTGCCGGCACTGAGTAATGCCCCAAATACTGTTGAGAGAATAATCTTTTTCATTTTGCCCCCTGAAATTCGAAATGAAGAGAAATAATTTACAAAACATTTGTCAGTTTTATTAGTTCAATTCCCGTACCAGACGGCCCTGATTTTTTTATTTTTTTTGCAGGGCTCTGCAAACCCTGGGGGAGACTGACTGCCCAGCCTCTTCCCGTCCCTGGATTTCGCCTGGTAACTATTTGAAATAATATTATTTATCCAGAGCGGCGAAAATGATCTTTTCCAGTCTCCCCAAAAACCATGCCCTGCCTGCGGGACCAAAATTTCTCTCTTTCTCAACGGGGATTTTTTTAAAAAAAACAGCGGCCGGGGTTGCTTGCACCCTGAATGTTCAGGCTGCAAGTCGCAGATTTACGACACGAAAAATGGCTGTTTATCAAGGCGTTGCAGTCACTACCACAAGCTGACTGTCGTCATCTGGGGACAAAATTCCGGTGAAAAACAAGGGGTGCGGGAGTTCCGGATCCGGCGGAACCAATTCTTATTATCGGAAAGAGCAGTGAGGGCTGAACTGCCCTCCGGGAGATCACCGCGGCAATGGCTCTTTATCGTTGAGTTTTTCCATAAAGAGCAAAACGACCCTGTCGGAAATACGCTGTCTTTTCGTCTTCTGGTAGCCAAGCCTTTCATAGAGCCGGAGATTCCCGGCGCTTTTCTCCCCGGTAAAAAGCTCGAAACGCTCAACCTGGGGAAACAGCTTTTCAATGCCTGCCATGAGCGCTGAGCCAATCCCCTGCCTCTGATATTCAGACAGGACCATGAGACGGCCGATATGGCAGGTCCCCTTCTCCGTTATTGCCCTCACTGTTCCCACAATGCGCCCAGCAATAATTGCCTTTAAAAAAACGTGGCCGGCAAAGCTTGCCCGCAACTCTGTAATGGTTTGCCTCAGCGGCGGCAGGTTGAAATCATTATATAACTGCGCTTCACTCTGATAGCAGGTCCGCTGGAGATCGAGAATGGTCTCCGCATCGGCAATGTCTGCCTCGGTTATGATCATCTTCGGCGGCAGTTGATCCACGGCATCACCTTTTATCCCCTGCTTTCCATGATTTCCATTGTTGCAATCACCTTGGCATACGGAACGGCCAACGCCGCCATGAAAGATGCATGAACATCCGCCGCCTTGATGGTCCGGCCCCTGAACGCCAAGTCTCTGGTGGCACAGGCATCCTCGGCCACCAGGCAGGTGAAACCGAAATCAAATGCCGCCCGCACGGTGGCATCAATGCACATATGACTCATTGCCCCGCAGATAACGAGATGATCGACTTTTTCCTGCTTGAAAATTTCCAGCAGCGGGGTGTCCCGGAAGCTGTTGGGATAGTTTTTCACCACCACGATCTCGTTTGCCTGGGGGCCGACCAGTTCATTGATCTCCGCCCCGCTGGTTGCCGGCAGAAAAAAGGTGGCGCCGGGACGGACGGCAAGGTGTTGAACATGAATGACCGTTGAACCCGTCTCACGATATCGGTCCAGCAGCAACCGGGCATTGGCGGCCGCTGCCTCAATGCCGACAAGCTCCATGGTGCCGCCGGGGAAATAATCATTCTGCAGATCGATCACGATCAGACAACTGTGCATGTCTCTTCCTTTCACTTCTTGATGAACTCGTATTTATGCCCTTAAGGGTGAAAAGTCTGTTTTCCCACAGAGCACACAGAGATCACAGAGAAAATATTTTTATTTTCAGCAAGTTATCGTATTTCTAAGCGGTTTCCACCGGAAACCGGAACATCCGGCAGATTATCCCACAGCTCATCTTTGCTGCTGTACCGCCGCAGGGCCTCAATAACCATCGGCAGGGGATGCGGCCAGATCTCCGGGAAATCCGCTTCACCGGCCAGCCGGATGGCAAACGCCAGATGTTCCTCCGGGGGCGCAAACTGGGCGTTCACCCCAGCCTTATTACCCCGGGCATCAATCCGGTACCAGCCGTAAGCAGGCAGATAAACCGCATTAAGCCCATGCAGACAAAAGGGCGCCCCGTCATCATTACGGCTCAACCGCTGGTAACAGAAACCGGCGGCAATGGCGTTGGCCCGCAGCAAGGCGGCCAGCAGGTGACTTTTGGCATAGCAGATGCCCGAACCCGAGAGCAGAACCTCGGAAGCGGAACAGGATACTTCCTGGATATCATAGTCGCCGATATGCCTGATGGCGTCCCGTACCCAACTGAAACAGGATGCCGCCACCGCAGCCGGATCTTTTCTGCCTGCGGCAAGCTCTTTTGCCCTGGCCAGCACCGCCGGGTGCTGCCAGTTGATAATTTCCGTGGATTGGAGGTAGTTGTTCATTTTCTTTCACAACGCAAATGTCGGAGTTGGCATAACGGATTGAAATCGTAAATCATATGATAATATCATCGATCGTCGTGCCGGTAGATCCTGTAGGGGCGGTTCGCGAACCGCCCCTACGCCGACGCTGGCATCAGCTCTCCTTTTGCACCAGAAAAGTAAGGAGTTCACCCATCAATTGATTGATCGACTGGTAACGCTCCGGCCTGGCTGACAGTATTTCCTCTTCAGACTGTACATATTTTGCCGGCACCAGTTCAGCGCGGCAATTGGCGATAATCTCCCGGGCCGATTCCGGTGTGGTTTCCAAATGAAACTGCAGGCCGATAACCGACCTGCCCAGTTGAAACGCCTGGTTTTCGCATCCCTCGCTTTTCGCGAGAAGAGTTGCACCTGCGGGCAGGTCAAAGGTCTCGCCATGCCAGTGAAACACTTTCTCTGTTGCCGGGAAACTGAAAACGGCACTGTCTTTTGCTGCCATCCCCCGGATGGGCAACCAGCCGATCTCCTTCACCGGATTAGGGTAGATCCTGGCGCCCAGCGCGCCGGCAATCAGCTGCGCCCCCAGACAGATACCGAGGACCGGCTTGCCCGCCTCGATGGCCTGGCGAATGAAGCGTCTTTCCGGGACCAGCCAGGGCAACTCAGCCTCATCATTAACACTCATTGGCCCACCCATCACCACCAGCAAATCAATTTCATTGAGATCGGGTAACACCGCGGATTCAAAGAACCGGGTGCTGGTTATCCCGAAGCCCGCTGCGGCAAGCCAGGGTGCGATGCTGCCAAGTCCTTCAAACGGAACGTGCTGAAAATAATGTGCGCGCATCTACTCTCCTGCAATTATTGATGAATTCGTATTTATGCCCCTTGCGGGTAAAAAGTCTATTTTCACCACGGAACTCACAGAGGTCACAGAGAAAATATTTTTAATTACAATTAGTTATCTCTGTGGGCTCTGTGCTCTCTGTGGTTAATTTTCAGTTTTTACGAGTCCATCATTATTGATTAAGGTCGCTTCAGCCAAAGTAGAACACCCGGCCGATAACTTGAAAACGGGCAATTATTTTGGCGGCTGCCTCTTCTATCTGGTGCAAAACTTCCAGAACGAGTTCCTGGTCACGCATACACCGCCTCCCCATCAATCCGGTTTTTCAGAAATTGATTCATGTTATCCCTGTAGGCGACAATATCAACCGGACGTTGCAGCCTTTCCTCCAGCTCAGTTTTAATACCCACAAGCATAAAAAGATCAGGCTTTAAAATACGCACCACCACATCCACATCGCTGTCTTGCCTGCCCTCTTCGCGGGCCACTGAGCCGAAAACGCCGATAGCAAGGATGCCGTATTGGTCCGCAAACTCATGCTTGTATTCGCGCAGTATTTCAATGATTTGCTTCCTACCCATTACTTTTCCTTATTTTGAGACCAGTTAGCATGCCCCGACTTCGATCCCGCCAGTGTAATTCCTTGTAGCCCAATGCCTGCATCAGTTGCCCGCCGTGGTGGTTATTGATTAATTAGGCAGGAGCTACATCCTTGAACCTGCCAAAAAATCGGATACGTAATGCGGGTCAACTGAATGTGATGGTTCGGCAATTTTTGCCGTTTGATTTCTATATTGCCCATTTTGGTCCCAAAATCGACAATGCGGTCTAGTAATATTAACTACTTACAGAGTGCGCAAACTGTCATTACATTGTAATCTCAATTACTTAGCGTGGTCCGACCCCATTTGCCCATCAAATAGTGTGCACGCATGTACTCTCTCCTGCAATTAAGGGCGCTTCAGCCGCGCCGCCAGTGACCTTTCCGCGCAGCGCCGCCGCGATTCTCGGCGTCGGCCTTAATGCGGGGTTGTTAGCCGTCCTCTCTTCCTCCGCCCTTCATGTTTAAAGATTGGATTGCCTCTGTACGCAGTTTTGCACCAATAAAAAATTCAATTATTTTATTTTCGATTTCCTCGCGCCTATCATTTTTGGTTATATGAATTTTCTGGGCCTTAGCTAAGGCTGTAAGTTCTTCCTTGTTAGCGATTGAAGACAACAGTTCTCTTGCTTTGTTGCGGTCCGTGCATTCATTAAGCTGCTCCATTATTGGGGCATGTCCCATGGCCTCTTTTGTCTTGGAGTCCTTTTGGTTTTCCAAAGGCATGAAGACTAACTTACCTTTCCCCGCAAGGACAAGTTCAATGTCTTTGTCCTCCAGCCCTTCTAAAACTGATGCCAAGGCTCGTAACGACTTTGCAAATGATGTTTTTTTATTCATTATGAGACCTTCCCAAGTACTTCAGTTGTCAACTCTTCTAGCTCAGATTGAACATCCTCATAGGTTTTCCCTGAAACTCTTTGCAATACCACTGGGACGCCATACTCAGGAGCGTCTGCATAAATGGTTTTATTTTCGCGAATAAATGTATTCATAGTGGTGACACCCAAACGTTTAACTTGCTCAATATATGGCTGTTGAGCGGATATTGGTTGCTGATTACGGATTTGAATCATTGTAAACAAGACTCCTAATGTCTCCGGGCCAATTTTTCCCCATTCCTTGTTACCGCAATCAGTCACGTACTTGTTATAGTTTTTGACTAGCTCACCAACGTGCTTTTCTAACTGCTCGATTCCCAAAGTTGAAAGATAATCCGGTTTGGTTGGCACTAACAAATAATCGCTGGCCGCAATAGCAGTTTTTGTAACGATGTTAAAATTTGGCGGACAATCAATAAGTACAAAATCATATTCCCTGTCATTGAGTGATTCAAGACCGTGACGAAGCCGCGAATGAACTCTCAGGAAATTATTGCGAAGATCGCGCTCAGTTCCTCCAATCAACCTTGTTGCTAGATCGAGGTCAACATTTATAAGGGCCAAGTGAGAGCAAATTATATCCAATTTTCCTCTGCCAACGCTTATCCTTTTGGGATGAGCAATGAGACTTGCCAGGCTAAGGTCTGTATCCTTATCTATAAAAGCGTCATACCAATTCTTGATAGTTTTTGAGCCCTCATAGCTCTTACGCCATTCATCAACTGTGAAAAAAGAAAACGTTAGGCTCGCCTGAGGATCAAGATCAATTGCGAGTATACGTTTTCCACGGTAAGCAAGTTCTGCTGCCAAGTTCGCTGTTATGGTTGTCTTTCCTACACCACCCTTATAATTGATTACGGAAATTGTTTTCATGCCTACCTCAAGATTGTTGTAGTTGTTTGTAGTGGATGATTGGTGTGGCTAACAAAGAGCGTTTTATCAATTGTCCCGCCCACGATAAAACCTCAAACCTTCTTCGAAGCTCGAATCTATCCCTTACCTCCGTGGCTGCCAGAAGCAAAGCGGGATGATTGATAAAATGTTG
>JALNXE010000161.1 GCA_023230525.1 Desulfobulbaceae bacterium | reverse complement strand
GGACTGGCTCACCGGCAAGGGTTTCCCCGGCTATATCGGCTACCAGTCAGACAGCGAGGTTTTCGCCCATATCCTTCACTATGTGGTGAAACAGCTGAGGCTGCCCCTTGAGGCCTATAAACACGTCATCACCCCCTTGAAGACCGAGGAATTGAAAACGCATCCCCAGGGAGATTTTCTCCTCGGCCTGCGGGATGCCTGCCGCCGCCTGATCATTGACGGTCCCAATGCGGTTATCGGAACTTTGCCTGATGAAACCTGTCTACTGGTGATGGACGCCAAGAAAATGCGTCCGGCCACCATCGGCGGCAAACCGGGTGAATGGGCCATCGCTTCCGAGATGTGCGGGGTGGATGCCATGATTCCGGACCGGGATCAATCCTTGGATTTTCAACCGATGCGTCAGCATACAGTTATCGTTCCTCCAGACCGACAGGAGTTTAAGATATGGTCTCAATTCGATCAATTCCATCTACCCCAAGCAGCTTAACCCCGGGGGACCTCCCCTGGATCATCGAGCACCGGGAAGACCGCTGCACCCTCTGCGGGCGCTGCACCGCGGTTTGCCCGGTTTATGCCATTAAATTGACCTACATGCGGCAGCGCATGCCGCGTCTGGTGCTGACCTCGAGCGAGCGCGGCAGTTCCTTCCGCACCTTTGTCGGCATCCGGCAGAAGACCGAGATCGCCAACAAGTGCATCGGCTGCGGCACCTGCGCCATGGTGTGCCCGAACTCGGCCATCAGGCCGGTGCCCAACCCCATGGCTGACCGCTTCCGTTTTCAGAGCACGGTGGGCGGCGAGCCGGTCAAGCGCGGCGGCCGCAGAAACGACCCGGCGCCCGGCCTGCTTGACAAGATCATCTTCAATCGTATCTCCATGCTCACCGATCCGGCCCTTGATGCCGGCCGCCATGAGTTTTTCCTCAATACCCTACTCGGCCGGGTGCTGGCCCCCGAGGAGTATATCCGCCGGAAAACGGCCGGGGAGTGGATTCCGCCGGTGCGCGAGATCTTTCCCTTTATCATCGGCTCCATGTCCTTCGGCGCCCTGTCGCCCAACATGTGGCTCGGCCTGCTGCAGGGCGTGGCCTACTGCAACGAGGTGCTCGGCATCCCGGTGGTCATGGCCACCGGTGAGGGCGGCTGCCCGCCATGGGTGCTGAAGAGCCCGTTTTTGAAATACATCATCCTGCAGATTGCCTCCGGCTATTTCGGCTGGGACGAGATCATCCGCGCCATCCCGGACATGCAGTGCGACCCGGCGGCCATTGAGATCAAATACGGCCAGGGCGCGAAACCAGGCGACGGGGGGCTGCTCATGTGGTTCAAGGTGAGCAAGCTCATCGCCCGGCTGCGCGGCGTGCCGGCAGGCGTTGATCTTCCCTCGCCCCCGGTGCATCAGACCCTCTACTCCATTGAGGAGTCGGTCATGAAGATGATCCAGACCATGTCCATGGCCTGGAACTTCCGGGTGCCGGTCTATCCGAAGATCTCCGGCTCCAACTCCGCCAAATCGGTGCTCAACAATCTGGTGCGCAACCCCTATGCCGGAGGACTCTTGATCGACGGCATCGACGGCGGCACCGGGGCGGCCTATAATGTCAGCATGGATACCATGGGCCATCCCATCGCCTCCAATGTCCGGGATTGCTACCTGGATCTCTGTGCCCAGGGCAAGCAGAACGAGATCCCGATCTTTGCCGCGGGCGGTGTCGGTAAAACCGGCAACGTCACCCAGAACGGCATGGCGCTGATCATGCTCGGCGCCAGCGGCGTGCACATGGGCAAGTACATGATGCAGGCGGCGGCAGGTTGTCTGGGCAGCGAGCAGAACCGCTGCAACGTCTGCAATGTCGGCATCTGCCCCAAGGGTATCACCAGCCAGAACCCGAAACTGTACCGCCGGCTGGATCCTGATCAGGTGGCCCAGCGGGTGGTTGACACCTTTATGGCGATCCGCACCGAGATGAAGAAGATCATGGCCCCCCTGGGACGTTCCCAGAGCCTGCCCATCGGTATGTCGGATGCCATCGGCATCAGCGATGAGCCGGCCGCGAACCGGCTGAATATCAAATACGTCTGTTAAAAAAGAAAAAAGGCGATGAGCCTTTATCCATCCTCCCGGAGGAAAAGAAGTGACTGAAGCAATTACCATCAAAGGAGTGGATGAGAAGGGCAACCGGATCAGTTCCAAGGAGTTCGAAGAGCTGGTACAGAAGGCCTTCAAGCAATCATCGAAACTCATCCTGGAAACATATGGCCAGCATAATGTTGGCGGACGTCTGAAGCCCCAGGGCAAAAAACTGGAGATCCAGATCAAAGGCCCGGCCGGGCAGCGGCTCGGCTGCATGGGTCTGCCCGGCACCACCATCACCTGCCACGGCTCCGCGTCGGACGATGTGGGGTATCTCAATATCGGGGCTGACATTATTGTCCGTGGTGATGCCACCAACGGGGTGTGCAACGCCATGGCCGAGGGCCGGGTGATGATCGGCGGCTCCATCGGCGCCCGCGGTCTCACCATGACCAAATGGAATCCCGAATACCGGCGGCCCGAGCTGTGGGTGCTCGGTTCGGTGGGCGATACCTTTGCCGAATTCAACTGCGGCGGTGTCGGCGTGGTCTGCGGCGTCAATCCGAAGACCCCGGGAAACGTGCTCGGTTACCGGCCCTGCGTGGGCATGGTGGGCGGCTCCATTTATTACCGGGGCCAGACCGATCAGTCCTATGCCCGGACCAATGTCATGGCGATACTGCCGGATGATGAGCAATGGCAGTGGCTTATTTCCCGCCTGCCCGGCTTTCTGGCGGGGATCAACCGCATGGAGCTGCTGGACCAGCTTTCCGTACGCGAAGACTGGAAGATGCTGCAGGCCATTCCGCCCCAGGACAGAGCCCTGATGTTTTCCGGGCCCATGCCCATGCACGAGTTCCGCAAAAATATCTGGGATAAGGCCTTTGGCGGCGATCCCCTCAGGGATATCGCCCCCGGTCTTGACCGTTCACCCATCGGCCTGATCGAAACCGGCGATCTGCGCCGCCGCAAACCTTTCTGGGCCAACCAGGAATCCGCGGCGCCCTGCGCCTATTACTGTCCGGTGCACATTCCGACCATCGACCGCCTGCGGCTGATGCGGGAAGGCCGGGAGAAGGATGCCTATGAGCTGGTGCTGGAGTACACCCCTTTTCCCGCTTCGGTCTGCGGTTCCATCTGTCCGAATCTCTGTATGCAGAACTGTTCCCGCCAGATGGTTGACGAGAGTATTGATGTGGCCATGCTCGGCCGGGCGGTCAAGGATTTTCCCGCCCCTGCCGTGGCAGCGCCGCTGAGCAAAAAAGTTGCCATCATCGGCGGCGGCCCCGGCGGCATGAATGCCGCCTGGCAGCTGGCCCTGCGCGGGGTCGAGGCCCATATCTTCGAACGGGACGACAAACTGGGCGGCAAACTGGCCCAGGTGATTCCCTGGGAAAGGCTGCCCCGGGCCATCTGGGAAGCCGAGGTCAAACGTTTCATGGATACCCCCAATATCCATGTCCATTTCGGCGTCAACATGACCAAGGACAAGTTTGCCGAACTGCAGAAGGACCATGATTATGTGATTGTGGCCGTCGGTACCCACGAACCGCGGCGCATACCCTTCCCCGGCCATGAACGGGTTATTCCCGCCCTTGATTTCCTCAAGGCGGCCAAGAGTGACAAGCCGCCGGTAGTTGGCAAGCAGGTGGTCATCATCGGCGCCGGTAATGTGGGCTGCGATGTGGCCTGTGAATGCTACCGCCTGGGCGCCCAGGAGGTGACCCTGGTTGATATCCAGAAACCCCTGGCCTTTGGCAAGGAGAAAAAGGCGGCTGAGGCACTGGGCGCCAAATTCAAGTGGCCGGTTTCCACCAAGGAGGTCACCGCGGAGGGTTTGATTGATGCGGCCGATGAGCTGATCCCCGCCCAGACGGTGATTGTTTCCATTGGCGACGTGCCGGCGCTGAAGTTTCTGCCGGATACCGTGGAGGTGCTCACGGTGGGCGGCGCGGGCTGGATCAAGACCAACGAGGCCTGCCGCACCTCTGATCCGAAGATCTATGCCGTCGGTGATGTGGAGCGGCCGGGACTGGCCACCAATGCCCTGGGGCATGGCAAAAACGCCGCCCATGCCATCATCGCCGAGATCAAGGGCGAGGAGTGGAAGCCGTTCACCAAGCAGGTGATCAATATCCAGAATCTGAACCCGGCCCATTATGAGCCGGAAACCTGCCCGGGCACCCATACCGACATAGCCCATAGCGACATCCATGAGGCGGACCGCTGCATGAGCTGCGGCACCTGCCGTGACTGCCATATGTGTGAGACCATCTGTCCCACCGGCGCAATCTCCCGGGTAAAGCTCGGCGAAAACGACCATAAGTATGTTTCCGACGATGAAAAGTGTATCGCCTGCGGCTTCTGCGCCAATACCTGCCCCTGCGGGGTATGGCTGATGCGGCCCTTTTAGCGGCACAGATCACCTGATTCCCTTTTTCAACAAAAAAACCGGGTGTCCATCAAGGACGCCCGGTTTTTTTTGTTTAATGAGGCCATAATGTCCTCGTCCCCAAAATCATCACAAGAATAAACATGGGCGTTTAAGTAAAGTCTCGCGAGCAAGCATCCCCCCTCCTGTCCTGTGGCGCATTTTCAGGACTGACATTTCAAGCGGATTTTAATGGCGCTTCCTGCCGAATGGTCAGGAAAAAGGTTAAGTTGTTGCAGACGATCCCGACCAGGAATTGGCAGAGGATATCTTTCAAAATTCCTGAATTTTCCCGCATGACTTGGTTGATTGAGTCTATATGAAAGTCTTTTGCCTGTCTTGCTGTGCAGGCAGGGCCGTAGGAGCGGGCCATGCCCGCGACCTCCGTGGCATTGCGGCGATCTCTATCGCGGGCAAGGCCCGCTCCTACGGCACGAGACTTTCATTGTTCGTTGTTCCCGCTTGCGGAGATGAGGGTTAGCTTGATATCCAGTAAATATTGGCATTGTCGGGTCGCACACAAAGTATTACAATGTTTGCAGGAGGTATTATATGACAACTACTACTATTAGCGTAAGATTACCAAAGGAACTGGCAGAACAACTGACGTCGCTTGCTCAGTCTACAAAGAGGACCAAATCTTTTTGTGCAGTTGAGGCAATAAAAAATTACTTAAGGCAAGAGGCCTGGCAAATTGCAGCAATCGAGGAAGGGCTGAGAAGTGCTGATGCTGGCAGAATGATTGACCATGAAGATGTTAAAAATTGGGTGGCAAGCTGGAACACATCCCTTGAAAAAGAACCACCCAGATGCAAGTAAGGTGGACAGAGCAAGCGATAGCCGATCTCCAGTCTCTCCGTTCATACATTGAGAGAGATAAGCCACAGGCCGCCAAAAAATTTGTTCTGAGAATTATAAATATTGTGGAAAGCGATTTGGTTTTGCAGCCTGGAATGGGCAGGTCGGGGAGAAAAATCGGCACCAAAGAACTGATTATCCCAGGGACTCCATATTTTATTCCATATCGTATAAAGGATGATTGGTTAGAAATAATTAGGGTGTTGCATGGGGCAATGAAGTGGCCTTAAATTTATACGACAATGAATAGCCTATTGTTTTAAATGCCCCCAGTACCAACCATCTCCTGCTATAACCTTTGGCTCGTTGCTGTGCCGTCAAATTCTTCGATCTCAATAGACCCTATCCGTCCACCTGCCATTTGGTAGTCGAATGGTCAGGGAGGTGAACGTGCGAGTTTGCTGAAACGGTTAATATTGCCGGTGGATCTTACAGGGTGATGTTATCATATTTCCGAGTATCATTCCCTGGTGAATGATATCGGGCAAGAAATCATGCAGATATTTGATATTTCGTTGCCAAGTATTTCGGGCCGGAGTAGATATCTGGGAACTCGATACTAACTTGTTGAACCCCTTACAATGAAAATGAAGGAGTAGGCAAAATCGCCCAGGTAAGGACTAAACAGCAATGAATGAAGAGATTAAGGAACGCTGCGATGCCCTCTTCGTACTCATAAATGATTACTCGGACTGCGGGTCGTGCGGCAAGTCATCAGGGAAGCATCGTTACTCGCTCCGGACAAATTAAACCCTGGCGGATACAGGTCTGTTTGCACAGCGTGCAAAAAAAGAAGCGACTAGAACAGTGAAAAAAGCAAAAAGCCCACTGGATTTTTAGTCGACTTAAAATATTGGTATGTATTTTGCTTTTATCGCTAACACCACAAATATGGCTATTGATAGGCGAATTCCGTCCAGCTAATAACGCCGCGCGGATCAAGGATCCGCTGGCTGGCCTCCGCTTCGCTACGGCCAACCAGCGGATCGAGCGGACTCCAGCGCAGGCGAGCACGCTCGCCTGCGCTTCCGCCGCTCATCCGTGCGGCGTTAGAGAAGATGAATGAAAAAATCCATTAACATAGATACTGTCGCAATTGAAATACCATTTCTAAACGTCACATTCAAAATTGGTGATAATTTCAGACCACCTGATTTCGGAAGAATTTATCATGACACCAATTCGTAGACCAGGCGCATGGATGTGCCAGGAAACCGGGTCATGGTGGCATTCAATTCCTCGCATAAATGGCGCAGTACCTCG
>JALNXE010000160.1 GCA_023230525.1 Desulfobulbaceae bacterium | reverse complement strand
GACTTGCCGGCGCCGTTGACGCCCACCAGGCCAATCCTGTCCCGGCTGTTGATGCGGCCGGATATATTTTTAAATAAGTGCTTGGCACCATATTGAATGGAAAGGTTGTTAATGGTAATCATAGAAAATCATCGCTGTACTGGGGAAAGATGCAACTGCTGTGAGAGCAGAAATGCTTTTTTTTAAGTGCCAAAAGTGCGCTAAAGTACTTAACGTGCCTAAAATTAAAGGTTATTTCTGATTAGAAAGTACCGCAACTTTAGCGCACTTTAAGTATTGTAGGCACTCTGCTTTTTATCAAGACAAAATATACCAAGGTCAGCTTGACTTGATTTGTTCCCAAACAAGGTTGCCATGCAAATATCAGAAAAGCCCAAAAAAGGCACTGTTTTTTCCATTGATTATACAAGCTGGGACAAAAGCCTCAAGATACTGCTGGCAAAAAGCGGGCTGGCGGATGCCCTCAAAAACCGGCACAGGATACTGCTCAAACCCAACCTGGTTGAGGCCTGCAACCCGCCGATCACCACGCCTGTAGCCTTGATCGGTGCCCTGGTGGATTGGCTGCGGGAAATGGCTCCCCACTGTACGCTCATGATCGGTGAGGGCTGCGGCTCAGCCCAATACGATACCTGGCATGTATTTAAGCAGCTGGGCTATAGCCAGCTTGCGGCAGACAAAAAAATCGAGCTGCTTGATCTTAATGAAGAGAGATGCCTTGCCAGGGAAAATAAAAATTTTCCCAGATTCCCGAAAATCTTTCTGCCGGCCGTCCTGTTCGACTGTTTTCTCCTGTCGGTGCCGGTGCTGAAGGCCCACAGCCTGGCGGAGGTGACCCTCACCATGAAAAACATGATGGGAACCGCTCCGCCAAAGCATTATCAGCAGGGCGGGCACTGGAAAAAGGCCTCTTTCCATCGCGCCATCCATGCGGCCATTTTTGACCTGAACCGTTACCGGAGCCCTGATTTTACCATCCTTGATGCCACGGTGGGCATGCCTGAAGCACACCTGTGGGGGCCGGTCTGCCAGCCTGCCAAAAACAAGCTCGCCGCGGCATTTGATCCGGTGGCAATAGACGCCTGGGGATGCACCCTGCTTGGCCGCGACTGGCGAAAAATCGGCTATATCCGCCTGGCCGACGGAGTGCTTGGCCGCGGGGAATTCAAGGAGATCTGCTGCTAGGGCCGCAGCATTATTTTTTTCTTCGGCAGTTCGATAACCTGGCAGATCTGGGTGGCGATTTCTTCGATGGATTTCCCGGATGACGAGATGCTGGGGATACCATTGCGGCGATAAATCTCTTCAGCCTGTTGAATTTCCTCCCGGCAGGTGGAAATTTTGGCATATTTACTGGCCGGATAGCGTTTCCCCCTGACGCTGCTGAGAAATTCCGGGGAGGTGGTGAGTCCGACCAGCCGTTTGGTTACCGCCTTCAATTCCGGCGGCAGCTTGTATTGATTCAGGTATTCACTGGTCAGAGGGAAATTGGCTGCCTTATATCCCATCTGGGTGGCCAGATAAACGCTGACCGGTGTTTTACCGGCCCTGGAAACCCCGAGAATGACGATCTCAGCCTCATTGTATTCGTAACTCTTGGTGCCGTCATCGTGTTCCAGGCTGTAATGAATGGCCTCCACCCGTCTGCCCATTTCCAGACCATCCATATGGTGGGAAAATCCCGGCACCCGCAGGGCTTTTGTTTCCAGCGACCGTTCAAGATCATCCAGCAAGGAACTGAAAATGTCGAAAAATTCCACCTCCGGGTTGTCGAAGATACTGCGGACCTCCCGATCCAGGATGGAGGTAAAGACCAGGGGCCTTCTGCCTCCGGAACGCTTCAGGATCGCCCGCATAATTTCTTTCGCCTGGCTGAGCGTCCGCACAAAGGGATAACTTTCTTCAAGAAAGTTGATTTCCGGGAACTGACAGGTAAGTGCCTGTCCCAGATTGGTCACCAGGATGCCGGTGCTGTCTGAAATATAATAAACATCTTTTGAATTCCACATGCTGTAAACTATAAAAAATCACAAGAAAAAAGTCAAAAGTAACATCTGGGCAAGAGGGGATTTGTTTTTCGTTGACCCGGCGGGAAGGGGGGGGGACCAGGCCGCAGGTTGCGGCAAAGCGGCGCAAAGAGGCTGCCGGGGCTCTGGGAGCCCGGCGACGGACAGCAGCAAAGACCCCTTGGGGGTTAAACAGCGTACATCCAGTTCGTAAATTCCTGCAGGAAATTGTCTTTCAGCATATTTCTCTGGCTGGATAGGGCGGGATGCTGCATGCCCTCCGTCTTATTGTCAATGGCCTCATGCGCCAGGGACAGACCAAACGGCGCCAGCCGCGGATGCTTGGCAACCGTTTCCTGCATCCTGTTCATCATCTGGCGGGCTGCCGGGAGAGTCTCATCTTCCTCCTGGGGGGTGACGGAGTCCGTTGCCGCCGTGGGGGCAGCGTCCTGCGCAATGACGGAATCCATTGCCGTTGCCGGATCCGCGGTTTTTGCCTCGAGGAATTCCTTAATCTGCTGCCATTGGGCCTGCAGCATCTCGGCGTATTTCATTTCATCGGTGTGAGCCTGATCAACTATCTCCGGGAGTGCGGCAAAAACACCTGCAAGAGAGTCTCCGCCCTCTTCAGATGCCGGAACAGGATGATAGTCGGTAATCTGCGAGGAGGCGGACCAGCTGGCGTTATAACTGAACGAGGCGGAGAGCTGGGAAATGGAACCCATATCACCGATATTCATGGCCTGGCCCATGGCTTCAGCCAGATTGCCGCTGAAAAACTGTTCGGCAATGGATGACAGGTCAGTCATCAGGTTCTGGATGTCGGCCAGCTCCTCTTCATTGAGATCACCCTGCACGCTGAGGCTGGAGGCGTCAACACTTAACGCTGAGGCGGTGAAATTCATACCCTGCTGCAAGGGGCTGGCCCATTTTTCCGCGGCAAGGGCGTATGCCTGCTCCTGATAATTGGAGATGGTTACCACATCCCCTTCAGCCGTGGTGAAAGAGATATCGGCTGCGCTGCGCTGGGACATGGCCTCGCTGTAACTTTGGTATTGCTTCTGCAGCCCGGATGAGGAAAGCTGGGAAGAATGGGGAAAAGGGGCGGCAGTGCTCTGCTGAATTGGGCTTGTCATAACTTTCCTCCGGGTGTTCGCGATTGCTTTTTTCCTGCTGATTTTTCACTTGTAAAAAGCGGATCGGAATTTCCGGAGGAAACTTGACTTTTTTTTATACGTCACTCAGATAAATTTTCCGCAACTTCTGCAAGCGCTTGTTGACCGCATCCGGCAGATGCAGCCTGTAACGATCGACATATTCCGCCGCCATGCGATGGGTGTTGAATATCGGGCAGTTGAGCTGCAGATTATTGATGCATTTATCAATATATTGGGGGTGAAGTTTCTTTTGATAAAACATCGCCAGGATCTTGGGGAAAACTTCGTAAAACGAGGCTGAGTCCTGCTCGTACAACAGGGTGGACGGAGCTTCGCTCAGACAGGCGGTTTCAACATCCGCTTCATAACCGAACTTCCAGCCGGTTTTCCCGTCATGATATCCCTCCACCCACCAACCATCCATGGTGCTGATATTCGGTATGCCGTTTATGGCAGCCTTCATGCCGCTCGTGCCGCTGGCCTCGAGAGGCCTTTTCGGGCTGTTCAACCAGGCATGAACACCGGATACCATCATTTTGGCAATATTCATGTCATAACCGGGGATGAAAATCAGTTTGCCCAGCCCCTTGGTTTTGATATACAGATCATCCTGCAGATCAAGCACCAGCTTGATGATTGATTTTCCAGGCTCATCAGAGGGATGCGCCTTGCCGGCATAGATGAAATTCACCGGAAAATTATTGCTGACAATGATATCGGCCAGTCTGTCCATATCATCAAAAATCAGATCCGCCCGCTTGTAGGTGGAAAATCTCCTGGCAAAACCCACGGTGAAGACGTCAGGGGTGAGGATATGCTCGCCGTCGTCAAGATTGGAAAGATAGTTCGGAGGATCAATCCATGTTTCATGCATCTGCTTACGATGCAGGGAAAGCATATTATTAATATAGTCGATTAATTTCCGGGTATCCTCTTTCCAGGCCAGCTCAAAACTCTGGCGGAAATCTTCAGAGGTGAAGAGCAGCCCGGTATTCACGAAAACTGCAGGGTCTTCACGCCAGTTTTTCAGTTCGGCGAAGCTGTCATAAAGCGCGGCCTTGGCATCACTGATCCAGGTAAGATGATGCACCCCGTTGGTTATGGCGGTTATTTTTTTGGCAAATTGCGGGAACTGCTTCTGGGTGACGGCCTTGTGCAGCCGGCTTACGCTGTTGGTGGCCCGGTTCACCCGCATGGCCAGCTTGGTGAAATTGAACTGATTGGGATTTTCATCATCCTGGGCCAGCAGGTGAAGAATCCTGCTGCAAAAGGCATGGCCGATGTGACTGATGATATTTTTGTCAAATCGGTCATGGCCGGCCTTGACCGGGGTGTGAATGGTGAAAACGATATTTTCCGCCACAGCTTCCGCAGCCTGCAGAATGTCATTGTCCGTTGCCCTGACCGAGTAGGCCGGCCCGAGCTTTTCGGCGAGCCATTCTGCAATCAGATTCAGCACAACAACCACTCCGTGCTGCTCGTTCAGATGGATGGTTCTGCTGGTCAAGCCCAGCGTTTTTTTGATGGTGACTATGGAGGCGCCGAGCAACCGGCGTTGCACCGCCTTGGCTTGATCGGATATGCTGTCATAGAGGCTCTGGGAAACCTGCCTGATCCATTCAGGTGACGAAGGGATACTGTAGTCCAGCAGTATTTCCGGGATAAAAAAATCAAGATTTGCGCTGACCTCCATTTTCAGCCACAGTCTGGCCCTGGCCAGCACCTCCCTGTCATGCCCATCATAAAATGGAATTTCGATTTCCAGCGGCAGATCAGGGAAATCAGGATTTTTCATCAGATAGAGGGAAGGGGTGTTTTCAGGGGACCAGTCGGTTGCCGTGGAAATCTGGCCAAGGCGGGAGTCGACAAGCTGGGAAAAATAACCCTTGCGGTAAAGCAGGGAGACGGCAAGGGCAGGTATTTTCAGGTCGGCAAAACTTTTCAGCGTATCCCCGGCCAGGATGCCGAGACCGCCGCCGTAATTCGGTATTTTTTCCGGGCCGTTCAAAAATAATCTGGAGAAATGGCGCAGCAGATTGGTGGAGTTTTTGTCAATATCCGGCTGCAGGAGCCTTTTTTTAATAGGATGATAGACATCCCGGTCTGCACCGATTTCCATGGAAATATAGATAACCGAATCCCCGGCGGAATTGGTCAGATTGTCCCAGACGGTATCAAGGGTTTCCTGCGTAACCCCGAAAAAAGTGCCCCACCGATTTGTAGCTATATATTTGTTCATTTTTTTTTATAATAAGGGTATAATAACAATTTGTAAAAAATGCATTCACGATTTACACTAGTTTGTATTTTTGACTCAAATGATAAATTTTGCAATACATTTGATCATGCGAGAGCGATGGGGCTGAAAAAATACAGATTAACTTTTTGGGGAGAGAGGAGGTACATTTCATAAAATCATTCGTGATTTTTAAATAAGATAAAAAAAATATTGAATTTTAGACGAGTATTCTTTAGCTTTGTTTTGAGAAAGGGGGCTGTTAAAGCTTACCACGTTAGAAAGTTTTTTTGTGAGATGGGAGTTATATTTTGTCGAGAAAGGAGACAAAGATGAAAAGTAATCTGTTTCGGATGTGTGCAGTGGCTTCTTTAATGGTTTCAGCTTCATTGATGGCCGGCGGTTGTGCCAAAAAGGCCGTCCCCACCGAGGAAATGAAACCCGTTGCAGAGGTCCCTGCTGTTAAAAAGGCGGATGTCGGAGATAGGATGGGGGGTTCGGAGTCTTTAGATTCAGATCCTTACTCTGCGGCTAATGCAAAAATTTCCGAGGGGAGAACCCACGGACCAATGCTTCCTGTTTATTTTGATTTTGACAAATCAAACGTTCGTGATGACCAGAAAGCAAGACTTGAAGGTAATGGCGATTTCCTGAGCGCCCACCCGAAAGTCGTCATCGCCATTGAGGGTAATTGCGACGAGCGTGGTACCAATGAATACAATATGGCTCTGGGGGAAAGAAGAGCTCAGAATGCCAAAAAATACCTGCTGAATCTTGGTATCGCGGATGACAGACTGTTTACCGTGAGCTATGGCGAGGAAAAACCGCTTCTTTACGGCCACGATGAATTATCCTGGGCTCAGAACAGACGGGATGATTTTGTAATTCGGTAAGTATAGTTAATTAGGTAGTCCTACGAAGCCGGGAAGACTCTGAGTCTTTACCGGCTTTTGTATTAATACGCGCCTGAACAGCAGGCGAATTATCACGGACAAGGAGATAGTATGAAATTTACGCGATCAGCCAGAACTGCTTTGATCATGAGCCTTTTTTGTCTGCTTATTGTCCCTGCGCAGGCGTTTTCAGCAGCTGCGGCAGGAATGAAAGTGGCCACGATCAGTCTGCAGGATGTGCTCACCCAATCCAAAGTCGGACAGAGCGCCCAGCAGCAACTCCAGGGCAAAGTTCAGGAATTCCAGGATAAATTCGGCAAAGAACAGCAGGACCTTGAAGCCCAGGGCGCTGAACTTGAAAAGAAAAGTTCCGTATGGAGCAAGGACATCCTGGAAGGCAAGCAACGTGATTACCAGATG
>JALNXE010000159.1 GCA_023230525.1 Desulfobulbaceae bacterium | reverse complement strand
TCCGGATGAAACTGCACCCCTTCCACCAGGAGCGTCTTATGGCGCACGGCCATCAGCTCGCCCTGGTCGGTGCGGGCCGTCACCAGCAGGCAATCGGGCAGATCGGCATCGGCAACCACCAGTGAATGATAGCGCATGGCGTCAAAAGGGTTCGGCAGGCCGCTGAAAACCCCCTTGCCGTCATGGTGGATGGGGCTGGTCTTGCCGTGCATGACCCGGCCCGCCCGCACCGTGGAGCCGCCGAAGGCCTCGCCGATGGACTGGTGGCCGAGGCAGACGCCCAGCACCGGGATCTTGCCGGCGAAATGGCGGATGGCGGCAATGGAGATGCCGGCCTGGGGCGGATCACAGGGCCCGGGTGAAATCAGCAGCCGGTCCGCTTTGATCCGCTCGATACCGGCTATATCCACCTGATCATTGCGGAAGACGACCAGCTCCTCGCCAAAGCCGCCGATGGTCTGCACAATGTTATAGGTGAACGAATCGTAGTTATCAATAATGACTATCATAGCAGTTAAAATCCTTTCTCGGCCAGCTCCACCGCCCGCCGCAGCCCCCGGGATTTATTGAGCGTCTCCTGAAACTCCATCTCCGGGTCGGAATCAGCGACAATACCGGCCCCGGCCTGCACCCACAGATTATCGTCCTGGAGCACGAAGGTCCTGATGGTGATACAGAAATCCATGTTGCCGGAAAAACCGAAATAGCCCACCGCCCCGGCATAGGGCCCCCGCCGCTCCGGCTCCAGTTCCTCAATGATTTCCATGGCCCTGATCTTGGGCGCCCCGGACACGGTCCCGGCCGGAAAACAGGCCCGCACCACGTCAAACTGGTCCCGGCCTGCGGCCAGCTGGCCGCGCACGCCGGAGACGATATGCATCACATGACTGTAGCGCTCGATGACCAGCAGATCGTGGGTTTCCACCGTGCCGAATTCCGCCACCCGGCCAACGTCGTTGCGGCCCAGATCAACCAGCATCAGATGCTCGGCCCGCTCCTTGGGATCGGCCAGCAGTTCCTTTTCCAGGGCCAGATCCTCCTCCCTGGTTTTACCCCGCGGCCTGGTGCCGGCAATGGGCCGCACCTCGATCCTGCCCTCCTCCAGCCGCACCAGGATTTCCGGGGACGAGCCGATCTGGATATTGTTGCCCAGCTTGAGATAAAAGAGATAGGGGCTGGGATTGATATGGCGCAGGGCCCGGTAGAGCATGAAGGGCGGCAGATCCGTCTTGGCGTGAAAACGCTGGGACAGCACGACCTGGATGATGTCGCCGGCCATGATGTATTCCTTGGCGCGGGCCACCATCTGTTTGAAGGCCTCAGGGGACATGTTGGACTTAAAGCGGTGGGTGTGGCCCTGGGTGTCGTTGTCAACCACATCATAGGGCAGGGGCCGGCGCCTGAGCCGTTTGATAACGGCATCAATCCGCTGGCACGCCTTCTGGTATGCCTCCTCCAGGTTGTCGCCCGCCTCGGCAACCACGCAGTTCACCACCGTCAGTTTCTGCTTGAGACTATCGCAGATGAGCAACAGGCGGGGCACCATGAAGGAGCTGTCCGGAAAATTATCCGCAGGAGGATTATTGTCAGGCAATCTTTCCATGAACCGGACCATGTCATAGCCCAGATAGCCCACCGCCCCGCCGAAAAACCGGGGCAGGAAATCACCTTCCCGGCAGGCATGGAAAGACTCCAGGATACTTTTGAGCTCGGCCAGCGGATCACCGGCACGTTCCTCGGTCCGGCCGTCACGCTGGATGACGATCTTCTCCCCCCGGCTTTCGAAGGTGAGCAGCGGATCAAGGCCGATAAAGGAATAGCGGCCCCACTTTTCTCCGCCTTCCAGACTCTCCAGCAGAAAGGCATGGGACTCGTCCCCGGCGACTTTGGCAAAAACCGTCAGCGGCGTATCAAGATCGGCGACAATCTCCCGGCATACAGGTATCAGACTCGCCTTGTCGGCCAGCTTTTTAAAATCATCCAGGGCTGGTTGGTACATCACGCATAAACCTCCATGGCCGGGCAACAGACCAGGTCATAACGCCACAAAAAAAAAGCCATGGGACCAACAAAGGGGGCCCATGGCTTAACACTCTTTTCCGTTACTGATTAACAGGTATCGACTCTGTCATTGCTTACAACCCCTGCATGGCAAAGGGGGGTACAAAGGTACTCCTAAGCAGCGGACTGGGTGCTGGCAATAAAGCTGTTTACCCGTTTGGTCAGCCGGGAAACTTTCCGGGATGCCGTACTTGCATGCAGTGTTCCCTTTGAAGCAGCTTTCTGAATAACCGGGATCGCCGCCTGCAGAGCCGCCTGTGCCTGATCAACTGACTGTTGCTCAATGGCTGCATCCACCGCCTTGACTACGGTTTTCACCTTGCTGCGGGTTGCCCGGTTACGGGCTCTGCTGACAAGACTTTGCCGATTTCTTTTTAAAGCAGATTTGTGGTTAGCCAAAATGATTCTCCTCGTTACTTGAGAGGACCGCTGATAACAAACCTTATCCGGGTCCCTTTATGACATCAAAACAAGACAAAACAATTTCACATCAAAAAAAGCGTTATATAAATTACTTTGCCGTTTCTGTCAAGAAGCAACCGCGCCTTTCTTTTTTTCAAAAAAAATACCGGGAGCAGCCACTCGCCGCTCGCATAATCAATCATAATCATATATAGTTAAACAGGATAAATAATAAATCTCAGCTTTGCCACGCCCCCCTACCCTTTTCCAGGAGAAAATATTAAATTTCATGCTTGAGGTTCTCAAAGGCATACGCTGGCAGGATGCCGTCGATATCCTGATCGTTTCCTACATCATCTATCGGATCATCCTCATCATCAAGGGTACCAGAGCGGCCCAGATGCTGATCGGCATCGGCATTCTGTTCATGGTCTATTTCGGCGCCCGGGAACTCGAGTTCATGACCCTTTACTGGCTGCTGGGCACCTTTCTCAGCTCCATCTTTCTCGTTATCATCATCGTTTTCCAGCGCGATATCCGCCGGGCCCTGACCCAGGTCGGCCAGACGCCGTTCACCAAAAGCACCGACGAAACCGCCGAGTCAATCGACGAAATCGTCTATGCCGCCAAGTATCTGTCCGACCGGAAAATCGGGGGGCTTATCGTCATCGAGCGGGAAACAGGCCTCAAGGACTATGTCGAATCCTCCCATATCATTGACGCCAAGCTCACCATGGAACTGCTGGTCAGTCTTTTTTACACCGCCTCTCCCTTGCATGACGGCGGGGTGATCATCCACAAGGACCGCATCCTCACCGCCCGTTCCGTGCTGCCCCTGACCAAAAACCCCTTTATCAGCAAAAAACTGGGAACCCGCCACCGGGCTGCCATCGGCATTTCTGAAGAAACGGATGCGGTGGTGGTGGTTATTTCCGAAGAAACCAGTCAGATATCCCTTGTTCTGCACGGAGGCATTACCAGCGGACTGGACGTTCCCTCTTTACGCAACCGCCTTGAGGCAATTCTAACCCCGAAAGAATTTGATACAAACAAATGGAAAAACTGGCTGCAACGCAAATAGCTGCAAAAATAGCTTCATGGCGCAACAGGCCCTGGCCTAAAAATTGGGTCCTCAAGCTCATCTCTTTCTTTTTTGCCTTTTTTCTCTGGTATTTCGTGGTGGGGGAGGACAAGGTTGACACAACCTTCAATATCCCGGTGGAGATACTCAACCTGCCGGCAGACCTGACCGTTTCAAACCAGTTCAAGAATGAGCTCGAATTGACGGTCAATGGTCCCCGGGGGCTGATACGCAATCTTGCCGTGCAGCACATCGCCCGGGCCATTGATCTGTCCAGGGCCGAACCGGGAACAAAAATTTACCAAAACACCATCGACTCCATTTCCCTGCCCCGGGGCATCCGTCTGCTGCGGGTCAAACCCACGGACATCATTCTCCAGCTCGACAAACTGGTTAAAAAAAATATCCCCATCCATTACGTGACCGCGGGCTCCCTGCCGGAAGGGTTCGAGCTGGTTTCCATCACCCTGGACCCGGCCTCCATTCCCGTGACCGGCCCCGAGCCCTCGGTCGGGCGGATCGATTCCATCGCCACGGCAACCATTGACCTGTCACGGCTCACCAGCTCCACCACCCGGCCGGTGGGGCTGAAGCTCACCCCGGCGATCAAGGATCTGGTGGGCGAGCCGATTGTTACGGCCGCCATTGTGGTCAAGGAAAAAATGGAGCAGAAAAAAATTACCAATATCCCGATCAAACTTCTGCTCAGCGGCAAAAAAACCTACACCTTAAATCCGGACGACGTGACCGTGGTTGCCCGCATCCCCTACACCACCCTGCATAAAACCAAAGACCTGAAAACCCTGTTCCGGGCGCGCATCATGGGGGTTGAGCTGCCGGCGGGCACCCACAAGCTGACGGTGGAAATTATCCCGGCCCAGGACATTGAAGTTCTTGAAATTAAACCGGAAATGGTCATAGCGGAGATCACGGACCAAGAGGACGGCAACGGCAAATAGGCCGATTGGCCCCTCCATCATCACCAGCACCCCTCCTTCTAATCAAACAGCTACACTGAGGTAATAAATGAGAAGACTATTTGGAACCGACGGCGTTCGCGGCGTGGCCAACACCTATCCGATGACCACCGAAATCGCCATGCAGATCGGCCGCGGCATTGCCTTCCAGGTGAAGGATATGAAACATGGCCATCGCATCGTCATCGGCAAGGATACGCGGCTCTCCTGTTATATGCTGGAAAACGCCCTGGCAGCCGGCATATGCTCCATGGGGGTGGATGTGCTGCTCTGCGGCCCCCTGCCCACCCCGGGTATCGCCTTTATCACCACCAGCATGCGGGCGGATGCCGGGGTGGTCATTTCCGCTTCCCACAACCCGTTTCAGGATAACGGCATCAAGATCTTTTCCAGGGACGGCTTCAAACTGCCGGACGAAAAAGAGGCGGATATCGAAGATCTCATCTTTTCCCAGAAAATGGCGGCCCTGCGCCCGGTGGCCGACGAGGTGGGCAAGGCGGCCCGCATTGAGGATGCCCGCGGCCGCTATATCGTCTTCCTGAAAAATACCTTCCCGCGCAGTTATACCCTGGACGGCTTCCATATCGTCCTGGACTGTGCCAACGGCGCCACTTACGGGGTGGCGCCCCATGTCTTTGAAGAGCTGGGGGCCAAGGTGACCAGGATCGGCGTTGAGCCAGACGGCAAGAATATCAATCATGAATGCGGCGCCCTCTATCCGCAGCTGATGGCCGATAAGGTCAAAAAACTCGGGGCGGATCTCGGCATCGCTTTAGACGGCGATGGCGACCGGGTTATCGTCGCTGATGAAAAGGGCAATATCATCAACGGCGATCATATCATGGCGGTCTGCGCCGCTGAACTCATCAGCCGGAAAAAACTCAAAAAAAAGACCCTGGTCGCCACGGTGATGAGCAATATGGGGCTTGAGCAGGCCATGGAGCGAATGGGCGGCAAACTGGTGCGCAGCCAGGTCGGCGACCGCTATGTGGTGGAAATGATGCGCCAGCAGCATTACTCCTTCGGCGGTGAACAGTCCGGCCACCTGATCTTCCTGGAGCACAACACCACCGGCGACGGCATCCTGGCCGCCCTGCAGCTGCTGGCCATCATGATCAAACGCCGCAAACCGCTGTCCGAACTGGCCTGCATCATGGAATCCTTTCCCCAGGTGCTCAAAAATGTCCGAACCGCCAAAAAAATCGATCTGGGTCAGGTGCCCAATTTTCATGATACGGTCAAAAGCATGGAGCGGAAACTGGGCAACGAAGGCCGCATCCTGGTGCGCCACTCCGGCACCGAACCGGTGGTCCGCGTCATGCTGGAAGGCAAGAACCAGGACACCATTGACGCCATGGCGGATGAGCTGTGCCAGCTCATCAGAAAATTTGATTAGTCCGGCTGGTCTTATTAGTCTTACTGGTCTGACTAGTCCTATTAGTCCCACTGACCAGCAAGACCAGTTAGACCAATCAGACCAGTTAGACCAGTTGGACCAGTCAGACCAGCAAGACCAGTCAGACTAATGAGAATAAGACTCGACAAACTTCTCCTGGCCCGCAACCTGGCGGAAACCCGGCACAAGGCACAGGCCCTCATCGGCGCCGGGCAGGTGCTGGTCAACGGCCAGGTGATTGACAAGGCCGGCGCCCAGATCGCTGAAGAGGCCCTGCTCGAAATCAAGCAGAGATGCCCCTATGTGAGCCGCGGCGGCTTGAAGCTGGCAAAAGGACTGGATTTTTTCCATATTGACCCCACCGGTTTGGTCTGCGCCGATGTCGGCGCCTCAACCGGCGGCTTCACCGATTGCCTGCTGCAACACGGCGCGGCGAAGGTCTACGCCATCGATGTCGGCTATGGGCAGCTGGACTGGAAGCTGCGCCAGGACCCCCGGGTGCAGGTCATGGAACGCACCAACGCCAGACATCTCCAGCCCGGCGACCTTGCCGACGCGCTGGATCTTGCGGTCATTGATGCCAGTTTTATCTCGCTCAGGCTGCTGCTGCCGCCCCTGCTCGCTTTTTTCAGAGACCGTCCTTTGATCCTGGCCCTGATCAAGCCGCAGTTCGAGGTCGGCAAGGGCAAAGTGGGCAAGGGAGGGGTGGTCCGGGACCAGTTTCTGCACCAGGAGGTCATTAGCGAGATCAGCGGTTTTGCCCAAGGCCTCCACCTGCAGAGTCAAGGCATCACCGACTCCCCCATCCTGGGGCCAAAGGGGAATCAAGAATTTCTTATCCTTCTTTCCGGGCAATAAAATGCCTTTCGATTTGACTTGGCCGGCTGATAGTGCTAACGTAGGAAGCTAATTGCATGAGCGCTTTTTCTCTTTAATTTCATGCTCAAATCGGTATGGAAAAAGCTGCACGCTCTCAGCTTTTTCCACCTCAAAATGACGGTTTAATGAAGAGCAACGAGAAACAACCCTGCTTTGGAGATTGAAGTAATGATGAAGAGACGGAAAACATCGCAAAAAAGGTTCCTGGCATGCCTGGGAATATCCTTACT
>JALNXE010000158.1 GCA_023230525.1 Desulfobulbaceae bacterium | reverse complement strand
GTACTGCCAGGGAAACTTGGTGGGAGAGTAGGTCGCTGCCGAATTCCTTTTTTAGCCCTCATGACCGACTACGGTTCTGAGGGCTTTTTTTTTGCGAAAATTCCTTTGAGTTCTTATTCACTTTATGGTTAATCATCCAAGAGGGTACATTCTATAAATTTTCTTTTCCGGTTGTCACATGAATGAGCAGAATGTCAGCGCAGTTATCCTGGCTGCCGGCAAGGGCACGAGAATGAAATCGTCCCGGGCCAAGGTCATGCATGAAGTATTTTTCAAACCCATGATTCATCATGTTCTTGATGCCTTAACCCCTCTTCAGATCCACCAGACCGTCGTTGTCACCGGCCATCAGGCTGAAAAGGTCGAGCGGGCCTGCGCGAATTATGACGTGGTTTTCGTTCGGCAACATGAACAGCTCGGCACCGGTCATGCGGTTCGTGCCGCAGAAACCGCACTCGTATCCGCGGCTAGCGGTGTGGTGCTCATATTATGCGGTGACACCCCTTTGATCCGCCCTGAGACCCTGCAGGCAATGCTGAACGAGCATCTGGCCGGGTCCCATAAGCTGACGGTCATGACAACTGTGGTGGATGAGCCGACGAATTACGGCAGGATTATTTTATCTGATTCCGGTCATGTTCAGGCAATTGTTGAAGAAAAGGATGCCAGCCCCGATCAAAAGAAGATAAATGAAATCAATGCTGGCATTTATTGTGTGGAGAAGAATTTTCTCTTTACTGCCCTGCAGGGAGTCGGGACAAATAATAAACAGGGAGAAGTTTATCTTACCGATATTATAGCTATTGCCCATTCTGCCGGAGAGCAGGTACAACGTTTCTTCTGCCGGCAGTCCGAGGAAACCCTGGGGGTGAATTCCAGGCATGAATTAGCCCTTGCCCATGCGACGCTGCAGAGAAGATTTCTCCGCCGGCTGATGGACCAGGGGGTGACGTGCGTCCTGCCGGAGACCATCACCATCAGCGGTGAGGTTCGGATAGGGCGCGATACAATCATTTCCCCGAATGTTGCTGTTTCGGGAAAGACTACAATCGGCGAAAATTGCCATCTTGCCTCATTCAGCTGTCTTATCGACAGCCAGCTGGGAGATAATGTATCCATTGGTGAGTTTACGTATTTAAACGGCATCACCGTCGCCGACAATGACAGTATTTTACCGCAGAGCTGTATGAACCATAAAATGGTGAGCAATGAGAGAGGGAGCTTGAAATAAAATGGAACAGAATGAAGATCTTATTCGTTTGGCCGGTGTTGTAGAGGAACTGCTTGCAAGTTTTAATCAGTTGAAACAGGAGAAGAGCGATCTGCTGCAAACTCTTGATGAGCGAGAAAATTTTATTAAGCAGTTGCAGGGATCCATTACCAGGTTGAAGGATGAAAAAGCCGATGTCAGTCAGCGGGTTACCGGCATACTGTCCGCCCTGGAAAATTGGGAAAAAGACCAGGATAATGAGGGGAAAAAATCATCGAAGGAAAATGCCTCCGAATCCTCCCCGGCAGCCTCACCGCAGTTGTTTGCCATGGGAAGTTGAAGATAAACCTGTTGCCTCGGTCTTTGTATTCTGGTAACTAGAAATCATAACAAAGATTTTTCACCGATGATTGCCAAGTGGAAGTTGTTGCTATTTTACGTAGAGCAGCCATGATCAAGATACCTTGCCTGTTTTGTGCGGTTTTTTTGATGGCGCTTGCTGGTTTGGCAGATTTTTGTTTGCGCAATTTGGACTGGGGAAAAAAATAGCAGGTGCCACAGTGCAGCGATTGGTTAGATTTGAGGTGCTCGGCCAGGAATACCCGCTTTATACAGATGCAACTGAAGAGGATGTTAAAGAGATTTTGGAGCTGGTAAAAAACCAGCTTGAAACCTATGCAAAATCGTCAACCACCCTGCCGGCCAATAAACTGGCAATACTGACCAGTCTGAATATGGCAGGAAAGTATGTGAAACTCAAAAGGGAATTTGAGCAATATAAACAGATGGTGGTGGAAACTGCTGGTTTGATGAAAACTAAGATTGATAATTCTCTGGAATTTAAGTAAATTATAATTACAGTTTCCCCTGCCTGACTCGTGATGTTCAGTATAGTTGAGCCAACACGAACATCAAGGGACTCTCCGCTGATACATAAAAGATGTTCCGTTTCGACGGAAGAACTTGAGGGTATTATGAGTTCTGTCCCACCTAACACTGTTAGGTTCGATGTCGCTGAGCACACGGTTAAGGCGGGGGTTTTAAGTACTTATACTCTGTCAGTTGACAGTTTATATACATGCAATTAAATATTGAGCTGGTTTCGTCGCTTCCAAGGGACTGATATCTGCAAGGAATTAGGCTAGTTTCTCATCCGGAGAAATTGCCCTGTAGTAGGACGAATTGAGTGTTTTCGCTTAAGCCAAGTTACTCCTGGATTCAGGTTTATATATAGAGTTTGATGCCGACATGGATGTGTCAGGCTATTTCACAATCATGTTGCCGTATCACCTTTAGTCGGGGCCGAAAGCTACCTGTTCTTGCTGACACGTACTATCTTAAATGATCAGCTGATATTCTCTCTTCCTCCTGCCCGCCATTCCTTCTGCTGTTCCTCTGTAAACGGTTGCTCCAGTTTTTTTGACAATTTTATCTGGAGGTTTACTCCGTGACTCTTTCTCAATTAATATATGTTTTGCTGGCATTGGCCGGCGGTCTTATCATTGGATTTATTGTCCGCAAAAAGCTGATTGAAGCCCGGCAGCTGAATCTTGAAGAGCAGGGCAAGAAGCTGATTGAAAATGCCCTTGACGAAGCGGAAAGAATAAAAAAAGAGGCGATGCTCCTGGCCAAGGACGAGGAGTATCAGCTTAAACTGACGGCTGAACAGGAGATCAAGGAGCTCAAATCAGGCATTCTTTCCGAGGAGAAACGGCTTTCCCAGAAAGCTGAGCAGATTGAGAGGAAAATTGATCTCCTTGATAAGCGCGAGATAGATCTGCTTAACCGGGAAAAGTCGCTGTCGGGTGAGGAGGCAAAAATTCAGGGCCACCGCAGGGAAGTTGACTCCCTGGTGGAAGAGCAGCGGGCTCAGCTTGAAAAAATTTCCGGCATCACCAGGGAGGAAGCCAAGCAGTTGCTTACGGAAAGTATTGAGAGCGAAGCCAGGATGGAGGCAGCCAAGTCCGTTATGCGCATTGAAAATGAGATGAAAATCCAGGCTGACCGAAAGGCGAAAAATATCCTGGCCTTGGCCATCGCCCGCTATGCCGGTGAATATGTGGCGGAAAAAACCGTGTCGGTTGTGCCTCTGCCCAATGATGAGATGAAGGGAAGAATCATCGGCCGGGAAGGCAGAAATATCCGGGCCATTGAGGCAGCCACGGGAATTGATGTCATTATTGATGACACCCCGGAAGCGGTGATCCTCTCAGGGTTTAATCCGGTACGCCGTGAGGTGGCCAGGCAGGCCCTGGAGCGGTTGATCACCGATGGCCGCATCCACCCTGCCCGCATTGAAGAGATTGTCGAAAAGGTCGCAAAAGAGCTTGAGGTAACCATGCGCGAGGCAGGTGAGCAGGCGACTTTTGATGTGGGTTCCCATGGGGTTCACCTCGAACTGATCATGCTGCTCGGCCGCTTGAAATATCGGACTAGCTACGGGCAGAATGTGCTGCAGCATTCCCTGGAGGTGGCCTTTCTCTGTGGAGTGATGGCCTCCGAAGTGGGTATTAATGTCAAGCAGGCGAAAAGGGCTGGTCTTCTCCATGACATCGGCAAGGCGGTTGATCATGAGATTGAGGGTTCCCATGCCAGTATCGGGGCGGATATCGCCAAGAAGTATGGTGAGTCGGCAGAGGTGGTCCATGCCATTGCCGCCCATCACGAGGATGTCCCGCCGGAGAGTATTCTCGATGTCCTGGTGCAGTCCGCGGATGCCCTGTCAGGCGCCAGACCCGGAGCCCGCAAGGAGATGCTTGAGACCTATGTCAAGCGGCTCGAGGATCTGGAAAATATCGCTCAGTCTTTCCCCGGAGTGGAAAAATCCTATGCCATTCAGGCCGGCCGCGAGATTCGTATTGTGGTCAACAGCGAGAACGTTTCCGATACGGATGCGGCCATGATGAGCAGAGACATAGCCCGCAAAATCGAGAAGGAGCTTACCTATCCGGGCCAGATTCGGGTTACGGTGATCAGGGAGATGCGCTCGGTTGAATATGCGAAATGATAGTTGAGAAGTCAGGAGACAGGAGACAGGAGACAGGAGACAGAAGTCAGCATGAAATGGACCATTGAAGAACAGGTTGCTCTGATTGAACGCGGGGCGGTTGATGTTATTTCCCGCGAGGATCTCATCAAAAAGCTGAAAAAATCCCAGGACACAGGAGTCCCCCTGCGGGTAAAGGCCGGATTTGATCCGACTGCTCCCGACCTGCATCTCGGCCATACGGTGCTCATTCAGAAATTGAAACATTTCCAGGACCTGGGCCATGATGTCCTGTTTCTGATCGGTGATTTCACCGGCATGATCGGCGATCCCACCGGCAAATCGGAAACCCGTAAACCTCTGACAAAAGAGGACGTGGCCCGCAATGCCGAAACCTATAAGGAGCAGATTTTTAAGATACTGGACCCGGCGAAAACCACGGTCATGTTCAACAGTGAGTGGCTGGGGAAACTTACCGCCCATGATTTTGTCAGACTGGCCTCGCAGCTGACCGTGGCCAGGATGCTGGAAAGGGAGGACTTCCGCGAACGTTTTGACAACCAGCGGCCGATCAGCATCCATGAGTTTCTCTATCCCCTGATCCAGGGGTACGACTCGGTGGCAATGCGTGCCGATGTTGAACTCGGCGGCACGGACCAGCTTTTTAACGTGCTGATGGGCCGTGATCTGCAGCGTACCTGGGGTCAGGAGCCGCAGGTGGTTATCACCATGCCCCTGCTCGAAGGTCTCGACGGGGTCAACAAGATGAGTAAGTCCCTGGGCAACTATATCGGCATCACGGACACCCCGGATGACATCTACGGCAAGATCCTTTCCGTTTCCGATGAGCTGATGTTCCGCTATTATGACCTGCTCAGCGATCTCTCCTCTGGCGACATCGCAGCCCTTAAGGGTGACATGCAGAGCGGCCGTATCCATCCGAAAGAGGTGAAAAAGAGGCTGGCCCGGGAACTGACCGCCCGTTTTTATGGTGGGGAGGCATCCCTTAAGGCGGAAGAGAGTTTTGAACGCATTTTCAAGAAACATGATCTGCCCGAGGATATCCCCTCAGTGGAGGTGGCCATTGCCGAGGATACCGTCTGGCTTCCCCGGTTGTTGACTGTTGCCGGCATGGTGTCCGGCACGGGCGAGGGGCGGCGGATGATCTCCCAGAACGCCGTCAGCCTGGATGGTGAAAAAATTGATGATGTCGAATATCAGGTCAAGGCTGCCGGTGAACTGCTCCTGAAGGTGGGGAAAAGAAAGTTCTGTAAGGTCGTGTTTGTCTAACCTCTTTTTTTTGCTGAGGGTTTTGTCTTTTGTGGCATAGCGCGCCGCCGCTCCAGCCCCTGTTTCTCTGCACGGGCAGAATCCTCAAGCACATTCATCTGTCCGTTTTCCGGAAAGAGTACCCTGCTCAACGTTTATTGGGGCATATGCCCAATTTTCTTTTGCCTCCAGCCTCGATTGTGGGTTAAATAACCCGATGGCGAGACTATTTTTGCGGAATTTTTTTCAGCACAGCCTATCAGGGGGGCCGGCGGACAAAAAAATCCACACAGCCGCGCAAGAGCAGATTGCCCGCAGGGCATATGCCGCAGCGGCTGACCTGCGCCGAAAATTTCCCAGCTTTTAATTCCCAGACCGCAAAGCGGATAGAGGTATAGTTTTTGCTGTATTGTCATGCGCCTAGTTGTGACAGCTAATGATTTGCCGGTTACTTGCTTTGTTTTTCGGGCGCAACCATTGACTAAAAAGAGAATTTTTTTGATCGGCACCGGCCGGCAAAAAAATGAGGAATGCCTGTGGATAGAGTAGTATCTGATCTCCGCTCACTTTACCGGAGTTCCAGGAGAATGGGGCGCTCGGACGAGGTGATGGTCCTGATGGATTTTCTGGTGGAGGATCTCGTCAGCTGCACCGAGCTTGAGCGGGTTTTGGTGCTCAAACTGGATGACCGGCGTAAAAGTCTGGAGGCCCAGGTTTATTACGGCTTTAATGAGTTCGGCCGGCGGCCTTTCAGTGTTGACTTCCAGCAGGTGAACGGCTTGCTGCGCAAGGTTTTTACTGACAGAGAGCCTTTAAATGTCGTCGGCTATTCCGATTTGGCCTCAGGAGAGAATCCGGCAACGCCCCGGGCCTGCGGCATTCTCCGGGATGACTACCGGGGGAAGAACCACCCCAACAGAAGACAGCGGGTGAATCTCTGCGTGCCGGAGACAGCCATGCAGGACGTTGACCTCAATCGATACTCCCGGTTTCGACATTTTTCGGTCATGAATCTGGATACCCATGATAAGACGGTTCATTATCTCATGGGGGAGGTTGACTCTTTTCTCATTCTGCCGCTTTGTGATGATCATAATTTCTACGGCTATGTCATTGCGGATAAAATTTTCAGCAAACAGCCAGTTTCCTATGAGGAAATCCGGTTGTCGGCCGCCATCACCAGCCATGCCTCCCTGGCCATCGGCCGGGCCTTGAAGCAGAAGGACATGCTGCGGAAGATTGCCCGGCAGTTGGCTGAGATCGAGTACCTCAAGAGTTTTTATGAAAGTATCATTCAGAACCTGCGCAGCGGCCTGATCACCGTTGATCAGTTCATGAAAATCACCGACGTGAACCGGGCGGCCGAAATCATCCTCGGCTATAAAAAAGAGGAGATGCTTTCCCGGCAACTTGACGATTTTCTGTCGTCCATGGATGGGAGAAAATGTCTTTTTCTCGATGCTGCCGACGAAATGGACAGCACCATGGGGCATTTGTCCGAGGTGCCGATGAAAAAGAAGAACGGCGAGCGTTTCCCGGCTGAGGTCTGCTTTTCCGTCATCACGGACAGC
>JALNXE010000157.1 GCA_023230525.1 Desulfobulbaceae bacterium | reverse complement strand
TTGCTGGTATTTTTTTTGATCTGGTGCAGAAAGGTGGTCTTGCCGGTGCCGGCCTTGCCGGTGAGGAAAACATGGCAGTCGGTGCAGCGGACGAAATCCTCGGCCAGCTGCAGTTCAGGGTTTCGGCCGCTTATTGATGGCTCAGGGATTTCGGGCATGGGTTTACGGGGCTGTCAAAGTGATCGTTGATCTTAATCGGCCGGCAGCATCAAGCCCGGACAAGGTATTTTAAAACTCCAGCAGGAGCAGGTTGAGCAGGCCGATGAGAAACCCCAGGAGCCCGCCGAAGAGATTGATGTATTTGAACTGCTCCTCCATGATGCCCATGAGCAGCTTTTCCAGCCGCAGCAGATCCAGGGAATCGACCTTTTTGGTGACGATTTTCCTGATATTCAGCGACGCCACCAGGCCGGGGACCTCCCGGACCATCAGGTCATTGACCTGCTGCAGGAGATATTCGGCAAAGGAGAGCTGCACATCCTTGGGCAGCAGATCCGCCACGGGGCCGATGGGTTTGTTGAGCAGTTTTTTTTCAATCAGTTGCACCACCAGATCGGTGAGCAGCTGCTTCACCCTGGCTGAACGCAAGATGGCGGTCAGTTCGGCGGCGGTCCATTGCTGCCCTTTCCGCACCGCATCGGCGCCGAACAGGTCAGCGATGATCTGGGCCGCCGGACGTCTGGTCTGGCCGGCCAAGACCTCCCGCAGGATGCCGGTGAGCGAGCCTGCCGCCCCTGGTTTTGCCAGCAGTTCGCTGACCTTTTCACTGAAATCCAGATTCATCGTCCTTATTTTCTGCTGGTCGACATTCTTCAGCAGCTCGGACAGGGGGGTGCGGAGAAATTCGTCGGCCTTGTCCCGGAGGGTTGCTGCCACTTCGCGCTGAACGGTTTCATCGGCCAGCCATTGGCCGATCTCATCCCCTTTGCTGGCAAGATAACCGTTCACCTTGCCCCGGATGGCCTCAGCACTGATAAAACTTGACATCATGGCGGCCAGCGGCCCCAGGGAGCGGGTGAAGCTGCTGATGGCGCTGCAGATGGTGTCGGAGATTTTCCCCTGCATGGCCGGTTCCTGGAGCATCCGGGCAAATTTTTCCAGCAGGCCGGGCGCCTCCAGTTCCAGCCGGTCCAGCATCAGGGAGGACAGATCCGGCGGGATGATATCGTGGATGGAACGGTTTTCCCGCAGGGTGGAGTCAATCTTCTGCTGCACCTGGCTGCTGACCCATTCCCTGACCGCCGGGCTGGTCAGCAGGTCCTGGGCGGTCTTTTCCAGAAAGGAGTAAAAGTGCTCCCTGTTTTCCGGGGGGAAGGTGTCGCTGAGATTTTTAGCCAGCAGCAGGTCGGCTTGATCGGTCACCGCCTTGTTGATGGTGGCGGCGAAATCCTCGCTTTCCAGATAGGCATGCATCTGGGTGATAAAGCGGAGCCGGATGATCTTGATGCTGGCATGAAAGTAAGTATGAAAACGTTCCGGGATGACGGTGGTGATGGGGCCCAGGTCTTTTTTGAGCAGGTCGGTCAGTCTGGTGTTGATCAGTTCCTGCAGGTCCTGCTGGAAGCGGCTGCCGGCAATGGCCCGGCTCACGTCATTGCCGGTGAGCAGATGTTCACCCACCATCTCGCCGATATTTTCCGCCAGCAGGTGTCTTTTGGCCGGGATGACGCCGGGGGTCATCGGTATCCTGAGTCCGAAAATCTTCCAGGGGTGCAGGGGACGGAAGAGCATCTTAATGGCCACATAGTTTGTCATGTAGCCGATGAATGCCCCCAGCAGCGGGGGCGTACAGTATTGCAGCAGGTTATTCATATTGGTCTTGTTGGTCTCAGTTGTTTTACTGGTCCGACTGGTCCGACTGGTCGCACTGGTCTTACTGGTCTGACTGGTCTTACTAGTCTTACTGGTCCGACTGGTCTTGCTGGTCTAATTTTACTCGTTATTCCGAAGCTTTTGACTAGTAAGACCAGTCGGGCCAGTAAGACTGATTTTCATAATTTAACCATTTTCCCCAGCACCTCATCCACGGCAAGGGACTGTTTCATGGATGATTTCAAAAAGTCCTCGGAGAGATATCTTTTGTTTTCATCTATAAAGTCGCAGAGATCTCGTATCCGGCCATTTTCCGACAGCTCAATGAGCCTGAGGAGGTTTTCGGCGAAACTTTTGACGATCTTGCGGCCGTCACCGCCGGTTGACATGATCTCGGCATAGGTGCGCGGGTTCTGGTTGTGGATCCTGGCCATGGCCAGGATGCCGTATAACGAGGTAAGGGTGGAGTGGGTGACGATGTCAGCGGTATTGATGCTGTTTTCGGCCAGGGCCCGGGCCAGGGCCACGGAAATGGTGGTGGGCAGCTTCTGGCCCACGCCCATGAGCAGGTCGTGGCCGTTGGGCGTGTCATGGCAGATACCCGCGCCGTGTTTGTAGAGGAAGGCCTCGAATTCGCTGCAGAATGCCCCGCTGCGGGCGGTTCTGACCACCGAGGCGTTCTTGTCCTTCATGGTGGCGGCGGCCGGCCCCCAGAGATTATGCACCAGCATCAGTTCTACCCCTTCGCTGGTATGGGCCAGGGCGGCATCAAGGGTTTTTTCCGCCTCGCCGGCCAGCAGGATCAGGGCCTGGCCGTCGCGCAGCAGCGGGCCGTAGTTCCGGATGGCCTCTGGGGTGTTGCTGATGGGCACGCAGATCAGCAACACGTCCACCTCCGGGATCATCTGTTCCGGCCGCAGAGCGGTGGAACGGCCGGTGAGCAGCGTTTTGTAGCCTTCATGTTCAAGCTTGCCGGCGAACCATTTACTCATGTCGCCGGTGCCGATGAAGCCAAAGGTCTTGATGAGCTTGATCCGCATGTCCACCCGGGGGTAGCTGCCCAGGATTTTGAGGGAATCCTCTTCCTGGATGATCTTCTTTTCGATGCTTTCCAGGGCCGCGGCGACAGCGGCGTCTTCCCGGTGGCCCTCGGCCTCGAAATAGAACTGCAGCTTCTGGGTTTTGGCATCCGATTCGGCCCGCATGTCGAGAATGTTGATGCCCCGGCGGGTGAATTCGCCCAGGGTGTCAAACAGGATGCCCACCCGGTCTTTCAGGGGAATGGTGACGATGGAGGTGGCGTCATAGCCGGTGCGGGCTGCCGGCTGGTGGCCCAGCACGGCAAAGCGGGTCTTGTTGTGGGGCAGTATTTCCCTTTCCCGGATAACCAGGCCGTGGTCGAGCAGCACCTCCTCCGCCTCGATCACCCCCCGGTCCAGCAGATTGTTTTCCCTGATTTCGGCAATGGCCATTTCCAGATCCGGCACGCTGAGCAGGGAGATGTCGGGGTAAATTTTGGCAAAATGGTTCTCGCACTGGCGCAGCACGGACTTGGTGCCGAGCAGAATCCGCAGTTTCTCCCGCTTTTCCAGGGAACCCAGGGAGAGATGGATGGGCAGCACGATATTGTCGATCCAGAAACTGCCGGGCAGTTTTTCCATGATCTGGAAGGAGCGGACAATGCCGCCGATCCTGGTGTTATAGACCGGCAGGAGCAGATAATCCGCCACAGACCGGCTGAAATCGTCAGCCGCGGCATTGATGTGGAAAAAACTGCGGATTTCGCATTCCGGCGAGAATCTGCAGGCCGCCTGCCAGGCGTGGGAACCCCGGGGGCCGATAATTGCTATGGTGGGTTTTTTATTCATGATATGCTAGCATGCTGATGTTGGTGATACCGGTGCTTGGCTGTTCACGGGCAAAGAGTTCACTGTAAACCTCTTCATTTATCCTTTTTCTCTTTTCCTTTCAATGTTAAATATGGGGAAGAGCGCGCAGGCAACCCCCGGGTGCTTGCCTGCCATCAAATTTTTCAGGTGTTTTGCTGATCATGCCTCATCAGACTGGAACCGTTGCTGAATATATCGCTGCCCTGAAGGGGTCGGCCCGTTTCGGCCCGCAGGTGGTGCACCATGAAGAGATCAAGGGAGGGGATGCCCATTTTGCCGGGCTCGCCTCTCCTTTGCCGGCGCCATTGCGGGCAGCCCTGGACGCTATGGGGATCAGCAAATTGTACAGCCACCAGGTGGCCGCCATTGACCTGATCCGGGGTAAAAGTGATGTGATCGTGGCCACCCCCACGGCCAGCGGCAAGAGTCTTATTTATAATCTGCCGGTGTTTGAGGCGATTCTGCGGGACCGGCACACCTCCGCCCTCTATCTCTTTCCGCTCAAGGCCCTGGCCCAGGACCAGCTGCGCACCATCCGGGAGATCTGCGCCGGAATTGGCGGGCAGCAGGGGCCCACGGCGGCGATCTTTGACGGTGATACCTCGGCCTACCAGCGCCGGAAGGTGCGGGACAATCCCCCCAATATTCTCATCTCCAACCCGGACATGCTGCATCTGTCCATGCTGGCCTACCATGGCAGCTGGTCCCATTTCTGGGCCAGTCTCACCCATGTGGTTATCGATGAGGTGCATACCTACCGGGGGGTATTCGGCAGCCACATGGCCTGGGTGCTGAGAAGGCTGCAGCGCATCTGCCGCCTGCACGGCGCGGACCCGCAGTTTCTGCTCTTTTCCGCCACCGTGGGCAATCCGGCCCAGCTGGCCGGCAACCTGCTGGGGCGAAAAGTCGCCCTGATCGGGGAAAGCGGCGCCCCGCGGGGGGACCAGCATTTCATCTTCGTCAATCCCTGGGACGGGGCGGCCTATACGGCAAGTCTCATGCTGGAGGCGGCCCTGAAGCGGGGGCTGCGCACCATCGTCTATACCCAGTCCCGCAAGATGACCGAGCTGGTGGCCACCTGGACCCAGGCCCGTCTGGGGGAGCTGCGCCATAAGCTCACCGCCTACCGGGCCGGCTTTTTGCCCGAGGACCGGCGGGAGATCGAGGCCGGGCTTGCCTCCGGCGAACTGCTGGGCGTGGTGTCCACCAGCGCACTCGAGCTGGGCATCGATATCGGCAATCTCGATATCTGCATTCTGGTGGGTTACCCCGGCTCCATCATGTCCACCTGGCAGCGCGGCGGCCGGGTGGGCCGCAGACAGCGTGACTGCCTGGTGATGCTGGTGGCCCAGGAGGATGCCCTTGATCAGTATTTCATGCGGCATCCCAAAGATTTCTTCACCCGGCCGGTGGAGGACGCGGTGTTGAACCCTTACAATCAGGTCATCATGCGCCGGCATCTGCTCTGCGCCGCGGCCGAGGCCCCTTTGAGCGCCGCTGAGCCGTGGCTTGCCGATGAAAAATGCCGGCGCGAGGTGGATGATCTTACCGGCAGCGCGGATCTGCTGCTCAATGTGGAAGGGGACACCTGGTTTACGGCCCGCAAGTATCCCCAGCGGGAGGTTGATCTGCGCGGCAGCGGCAGGAGTTACGCCATCCGCCAGGCGGAGGGTTTTGAGCTGCTGGGGGAGATCGATGAACACCGCTGTTTCAAGGAATGCCACCCCGGCGCCATTTACCTGCACATGGGCCGCACCTGGCTGGTGCACGAGCTGGATCTGGACAGCCGGCTGGTCAGGGTGGGGCCGGCCCGGATCAACTATTTCACCCGGGCCATGTCCAACAAGGAAACCGAGATCATCGAGGTGTACGAGACGGTGCAGCAGGGCAATATCAAGGCATCGCTCGGTTATCTGCGGGTAACCGACCAGGTGACCGGTTTTCAGCGTAAACTCATCCGGGGGCAGAAGACCATCGGCACCGAGTATCTGGACCTGCCGGCCCAGGTTTTTGAGACCGAGGGGCTGTGGTTCGAGGTGCCGCAGTGGCTGCAGCATCGCCTGGAGCAGCAGCAGATGCATTTCATGGGCGGCATCCATGCGGTGGAGCATGCCGCCATCGGCATCTTCCCGCTGCTGGTGCTCTGCGACCGCAACGATGTGGGCGGCATTTCCTACCCCCTGCACCCGCAGCTGCGGCGTTCGGCGATTTTTATTTATGACGGCTATGCCGGCGGCGTGGGACTGGCCCGCCAGGTTTTCGGCCGCATGCGGGAGCTGCTGGCGGTCAGCCGCCAGACCATTGCCCACTGCCCCTGCAGTGTCGGCTGTCCGAGCTGCGTCCACTCCCCCAAATGCGGCTCCGGCAACCGGCCCATTGACAAGGCGGCGGCCCTGGCGGTGCTGGAGGGGCTGCTGGAGCAGCCGGCGGGGAAGGCAGCCGGCGAATCCCGGCAAATGATGACGGCCTCCCCTGAGCCGCAGCCTGCGGCAACATGCCGGAGCACCCGGCTGCCGGACCGCTTCGGGGTCTTTGATGTGGAGACCAGGCGCTCGGCGGAAGAGGTGGGGGGCTGGCACCTGGCCGAACGCATGGGGATCAGTGTGGCGGTGGTCTATGACAGCGCATCAGAGTGTTTTTCCGTCTACCGGGAGGAGGAAACAGCGGGCTTGATCGCCCATCTGCAGCAGCTTGAGCTGGTGGTGGGGTTCAACAACAAGCGTTTTGACAACCGGGTGCTTTCCGCCTATACCGATGTTGATCTGTCCCGGCTGCCCACCCTGGATATCCTGGAGGAGGTGCACAACCGGCTTGGTTACCGCTTAAGCCTGGAGCGGCTGGCGGAAAAAACCCTGGGCATCAGAAAAAGCGGCAGCGGACTGCAGGCCCTGCAATGGTTTAAAGAGGGGCAGTTCGACAAGATCATCGAATACTGCCGCCAGGATGTGCAAATCACCAGGGACCTGCTGCTGTTCGGTCTGGAAAAGGGCTATCTGCTTTTCCAGAACAAGGCCGGCCAGACGGTGCGCTGCCCGGTGGATTTTGCCGGCGGCAGATGAAATGGGGGGGATGAGCCACGGAGCACCGCCGCGCTCAGGCGTGATGCTCCATGGATTGCCGTTTTTCGTGCAGATAAACGTTAGGGCCAGATGAGTGTTTTATTAATCCAGCCCTTGGTGCCGTCGGCGTGGGTGATCTGTACCCAGTCGCCCTCGGTCTTGCCCGGGGTGAAGACCACGCCATAGAGGGCGGAGGCGGCGATTTCATAGTTTTCGCCGGGTCCCACCCGGATGTTTGCTTTTTTGGCTTTGATGATAACGGTTTTTTTGTTGCTCAACAGCGGGGCGTACATCCAGCCGGAATCGCCCTCGAAATCCTCCACCTTGGCCCAGTCGTTTTTGCGCTGCAGAACCTTGAGGGGGAAATCCTTGAAGACCTCCCAGTACACTTCGGCATTGTTGTCCGGGCCTGAACGGATGTTGACTCCGTCCTTGGTGACGCTGCCGTATTCCGCCCCAACGGCGTTCGCCGCAAAGAAAAAGGTGAGTAAGGATATTCCCAGGCATGCCAGGAACCTTTTTTGCGATGTTTTCCGTCTCTTCATCATTACTTCAATCTCCAAAGCAGGGTTGTTTCTCGTTGCTCTTCATTAAACCGTCATTTTGAGG
>JALNXE010000156.1 GCA_023230525.1 Desulfobulbaceae bacterium | reverse complement strand
GAAAAAAGAGGCCTTGACCCCCTTGGCCTTGAGGATATCGAGAATGGCCGGGGTCCACTCGGGATCTGGTCCATCATCAAAGGAAATCGCCACATCATCCGGGTGTCCCTTGCCCTGGTGGTTAATGGTTGTGTAGGAGGGGAAAATTTTATACGTGAGCGTGAGTTTTCCGGCCGCATCCACTGCTGTCTCCCGGTAACCGCTGGCGTGATTGTCCTCGATCATCAGAAAATTTCCCACACCCAGCTGAGAGACAACATTTTCCGGGACCAGGGGGCGAAGGAAGTCGAGCGCCGCAGACAGCGCGGGAACGGGCCGGGCCAGGGGCAGCACCTGCCAGATGGCGGGGTCTTCGGTCCCCAGCCGCGACACGGCAATACCTCCGGCATGCAGCCGGCGTGCGGAACATGCCTGGTTAAAAAACGTCACCCCATCCAGGAACCAGACCGTGTGTTCCGTATCGCCATCCATATAGGTGAAGTGAGGATTGTATACCGGCTGATGGGAACGGCAGTTGCGCAGACCGGCCTGGCCGGCCCGGGTCAGGACATCGGCAAAGCCGAGGGTGCGCGCTTCTTTTTCTCCCTGGGCCCAGTCATATCCGTAGGCACCGATGGCGACAACCCATTGGTCAGGTTTGCCGTAAGCGAGAAGGGTCTGCAGCCAGCCGTCAAA
This sequence comes from Desulfobulbaceae bacterium, assembly GCA_023230525.1. Lineage (GTDB taxonomy): Bacteria > Desulfobacterota > Desulfobulbia > Desulfobulbales > SURF-16 > SURF-16. The sequence continues at coordinate 6,755 of JALNXE010000156.1, read as the reverse complement.
CCAGGGTTGGGAGGCGATGGGCCCAGGGGGATCGATTTCGGAGTTTTCATCATGCAGCACGGCCACAAAACGATCGACCACTGGGGCAAGGCTTTCAAGGTCAAAGGCTTTCAGTTCAAGGCCCATGGGGATGCACAGCCAGAGCTGCATTTGCTGCTGGTGGAGGGCCTCGGCCAGACGGCTGAGCAGCAGGGTGAGTGGCCGCTGGTAGGCGGGATCAATCTGGTTCCAGTCAATAAGCACCCCTCCTGCCTCAGCCTCCTGGAGATGGCCAAGTAACTGAGCGATAAATCGGTCCTGCCGATCCTGCGGGCCATTGATCAGTCCTTCAACGGCCTCTGGCTGCCAGGTGTCATCGACAAGGTTGCGCAAGAGCGGCAATAAGATAATTTTTTTGTCATTGGCCACATCCTTCACCTGCCGGTCGAATTTCACCTGCAGGGTCCCTTCACCATCGACAAGCGTAAACCATTCCGGGCTGATATGAGTCAGTTGGCCGGCATGCGCCATGAGCGATTCGTAACTGTCAGGATCCCAGTTGGCGTAAAAGCCGAGATGCACCTCATGGGCAGGGGTAACCATTTCCGGGGAGGCAGGGGCCACGGTCGTTGCGGAGGCAGGTGAAAGCCCCTTGGTTTTGCTGAAACGCAGCCAGAGCGGCGCGGGGAGATGGGATCCGGCCAGGTGGTCCTGGAGCTGTGACCCGTTGCGCAAATGAGCACGAAGCTGTTTGACTTCGGCAGGCAGCTGCAGCTGCGGCGTTATGATGAGATATCTTACAAAAAGGACGCTTCCCAGGAAAAAAAGCAAACTGGCAATCATCAGGACAAGACGCAGTCGCGGCCAGCGCTTGCCTTTTTCATCGCGAAAAATAAATAACGAATCATCAAAGTCAGTCATGGACGACTTCCATCATATACCGTGTAGTACGGGGATAAGCTTGTTTATCTTTTGGAAAACGGGTCGGTGTTTCTTGAGAGGTTCAGGAGACGTTTCACCCGGCAAAGGATGCTTTTCGTCCGCATCGCAAGCGAGTTGAATTATCATTAAAAGGAAGAACTTTTAATATTGACTATTAATAACATGGAAGAACACGGGATACAAGGGGGATTTGCAAGTATAGCTATGAGCAATTTCGTCTGACCAAAAGGAATAAAACAACGCGCGGCAGGAGCTGCGCGTTTTCTGGTAATGGGTAATACCGGCTGATCTTAGTGATCAATACTGGCACCAGCTCCCCTGGGAACACGGATGTTTTCCACCATATCCTGGACGTCAGCTGGCGGAGGAGCGGTAAGATAGGAAACAAGCAGTGTGACGATAAAATTGATCAGCATGCCCACGGTACCGATCCCTTCAGCACTGATGCCGAGCAGCCATGGGGTGCCGCCCATGAACTTGATATTGACGATATAGTAAAAGGTGAAGGAGATACCGGCAATCATCCCGCAGATTGCCCCTTCGCGATTTGCCCTTTTGAGGAAGATGCCAAGAATGATAACCGGGAAAAAAGATGAAGCGGCCAGACCGAAGGCAAAGGCGACAACCTGTGCCACGAATCCCGGAGGATTGATACCGAAGTATCCTGCCACGCACACGGCCACTCCTATCATGATGCGGCCCACCATCAGCCGCTGCTTTTCTGAGGCGTTGCGGTTGATGAGACGGTAGTAGAGATCATGAGAGATGGAGGAAGAGATTACCAGCAGCAGCCCGGAGGCGGTTGACAGGGCAGCGGCAAGGGCACCGGCAGCCACGAGGGCAATAACCCAGGGAGGAAGATTGGCGATTTCAGGATTGGCCAGAACCATGATGTCATTGTCAATGTAAAGCTCGTTTTTGTTGTCGGTGGGGCTGTTTGAAAGAAGTTCCTGGCCGTAGGAACCTTTTTCACCGGTAAATATGGGTTTGCCGGTAAAGGCTGCGTCAGGGAAATACTCAACAGTACCGTCCTGGTTTTTGTCAACCCAGGCAATAAGGCCTGTCTTCTCCCAGTTCTTAAACCAGGAAGGGGCCTTGGAATATTCGATGCCGCTGATGGAGTTGATCATGTTGTAGCGGGCAAAGGAAGCGATTGCCGGTGCGGTGGTATAGAGAATGGCGATAAAAAACAAGGCATAACAGGCGCTGAGGCGGGCAGCACGAACACTTGGCACCGTATAGAAGCGAATGATGATGTGGGGCAGGCCTGCGGTCCCGACCATCAGCGCCATGGTGGTGCAGAAAACGTCCAGCATGGACTTGCGGTCCTGGCCGAAGGTTTGGGTATATTCGGCAAAGCCCAGGTCTGTGTTGAGTTGATTGAGGACGTCCAGCAGATATTTGCCGGTATTGGCACCTTCGGCAATGGTGGAGCCGAAGCCGAGCTGCGGCAGGAAAGTGCCGGTGATTTTTAATGAAATGGCAACAGCCGGCACCAGATAGGCAACAATGAGCACCAGATACTGAGCCACCTGGGTATAGGTGATACCCTTCATGCCGCCCAGTGAAGCGTAGAAAAAAACGATGGCCATACCGATGAGAACGCCGGTGTTGACGTCCACCTCGAGGAAACGGCTGAAGACAATGCCAACACCGCGCATCTGGCCGGCAACATAGGTAAATGACACAAAGATGGCACAGACAAGGGCGACAAAACGGGCAATATCGGAATAATAACGGTCACCGATAAAGTCCGGAACGGTGAATTTGCCGAATTTCCTCAGATAGGGTGCCAGCAGCAGCGCCAGCAGCACATAGCCGCCGGTCCAGCCGAGCAGATAACTTGACCCGGTATAACCCATAAATGAGATCATCCCGGCCATGGAAACGAAAGAGGCGGCGCTCAACCAGTCAGCAGCTGTCGCCATGCCGTTGGCAAGGGGGGAAATACCCCCACCGGCAACATAAAATCCACTGGTAGTCTTGACCCTGGCAATCCAAGCTATACTCAGATAAAGGCTGAAGGTGAATCCAACCATTATGTAACTCCATGTCAGAGTTGACATTATTTATTTCCCTTTACTTTTCTAACCATTACGTTGCGGCCCCTCATGCAGTTTACGATGTTTCATCATTCCAGTTATTTTGCACAACGGTTGATGCGATTTTTGCAGTTTAAGAAGACTGGCTGGAACTTAGGAGCCGTTACGAAATAACATGGCCATTTTTTCAATTTCGTTACGGCTCCTTATACCCCACAAGGGGGTACTGAAAAGAGTGCCGTTGGGGCGCATTTCTCTGGCCATGTTGTTTTTTTACAACGGTTTACGTCAAACTGTGCCGGTTGTTTTATCCTGACGGTCCGGACTCAATTGAAACCTTTATTCGTGAACGTCGAACTCTTCGTCAATTTTTTTCATGATAAAGTAGTAAATAAAGATAAGGGCCACAAAGATATAGATGGCGCCTTGCTGAGCAAACCAGAAGCCCAGCGGAAAGCCGGCGATTTTAATGGCATTCAGCTGCTCAACAAATATGATACCGAACCCGTAGGAGACAATTGCCCAAATGGATAGCAGGACAACCATCACTGAAAGATTTTTTCTCCAGTACATGTTGAGATTTTTTTTCATTCATTCTCTCCGTTGTGATTTGTTGCGGTACAATTATGAATTCGCAAGATGATGTGATGAGTACCAACAAACAGCAAGTTCCAAACTGCACTGCTTGCCCAACGTTTGATTTCGGATAGAAAATCAATAAAATAATATCCCGATAGACACAAATTGCGGTGATACGTGCTTTTAAGGGAAAAATCAATAGGTATATCTACTGAGTTAAGTATGCCTGGAAATGAAATAAGCTGAAAAATTCATGTGAGTATTTATACTTAAGTGAAAATGCAAACAGAGGGCGAAGAGATTTTTTTCTGGTGCGGAAGATGTATTAGGGAAGACCGGGTAAGAAAATTGTGCCCCGGGGAAATTTTAGCCAAGGAAAATAATGATGTGGATGCCTTGTTTTCCTTGGGCTATTGGGCAAGGTTGAATTGTTTCCAGGAATGTATTTCACGCTGCAGCTGAAAATTTCCATATAGTTTGAGAACCATTGCCACTTCAGCAAGTGATTTGCCGGAGATTTTAAGACGGTTCAGTCTTGCCAGCGGCAGGGATCTGGCCATCTGCATGCTTTTGATGGCCGGCATTGCTAAGGGGACCAGCCCGATCTCATTTGTCCGGCAGCAACGCGAACAGATAATGCCGCTTTGCGCCGGGCTGAAATAATAGGGGAGGGCGGTCTGTTCCATTTCACCGCAAACAAGACAATGTTCCAGCATAAGGCCCATGCCAAGGATATCGAGCATCTTGATCTGGAAAAAAATGACGGTTTCAGCAGCGCTTTCTTTGCCTGAAAGCTCATGCAGGCACCAGCAAAGGAGTTGGAAGAGCGGCTCGTCACTATCATTCTCCCTTGTCCACTGGTCCATTAATTCGCAGACAAGCATGGCTGCGGTGTAACGGTGATAGTTTTCACGTAATGCCGGGAAGGGGTTGATCAGACTGGCATTGTCGATACGGCCCATGGTGGAAAGACGGCCGGGCACAATGGTGATATCCAGCAGGGAAAAGAATTCCAGCTTGTTGACAAATCGTTTTTTGCTTCGTTTGGCCCCTTTGGCGATGGCCTTCAGTTTGCCGAAATGCTGGGTATAAAATATGACAATTTTATCTGATTCGCCATAGTCCATGACCTTCAGGACTATGGCGCGGGACTGGAGAAAAGACATTATTGGACAGGAGTCAGTGCCTCTTGTTTTTCAACAGTTACGGGAGGAGCATTTGCCGTGGAGGGTTCCCCGGCCTGCGGGGAGGCCGGCGAGGGAATCGGGGACTGGTCAAGGTTTGACCCGGATAATGCGTTTCCCGAGTCGCTCGGTACCAGCTTATCGGCATCAGGGGCAGTTGCAGATGGGTAGGTATCACCACCTGTTGCCGGGGAACGATACGGCTGCGTTGGAGCAGGAGTTTTTGCGGTTTCAAATTTCTCATTAATCTGGGATGATAGAGACCCGCTTCGGCTGGCTGTGCCCGGTTCTGAGGAGATAAAGAAGTAATATCCAAGGGCAAAGAGAGCAAGCAGGATGAGCAGAAAGAAAATTTTACGCAGGCTGAAAAAAGATGAAGATTCAGCCAGCTTTTCATTGTAGAAAACATCATGATTTCTGATGTTTTCCTCTTCGGACTGCCCCATTTCCCGATCATAACGTTCGAGCACATCCTGCTGGTCAACGCCGAGGAGTTTCGCATACAGCTTGATAAATCCCCTGGAAAACACCTCGGCCGGCATTTTGCTGCGGTCATTGCTTTCGATTGCTCGCAGTGTCCCAATATTGATACAGGTTTGTTCCGCGACCTCCTCCAGGCTGAATTGTTTTTTTAGCCGTTCACGCTGCAGATAGCTGCCCAGGGAAGGGCCTGTATCGGTATCGGTCGATTCATTGATTTTTGACCGGTTATGCTGGGAATCTTGTGCCATGTGGCTTCAGTCCTTTTGCAGGAATAATGAGGTTTTCGAGGTCATGATCCTGTCCGAATGAAAGTGAGAGATCAGAGGAGTTCCTTTATATAAGAATTTTCACGTAATTCCTTGACCCAGTATTCAAATTTCTTCTTTAGTTCCTGGTCGTAAAGAGTTGTCCTGATTTCTTCCTTTACATTTTCCAGAGGGGCTTGCGCAATAATACCGTCGCTGCTTTTTGACAGGAGTTTAAAAAACTGGAATCCCGCAGGCGTTTCGATAACGGGACTCACCTCTCCGGGATGCAGGTTTTTAATGGCCTGCCACATGTAGTCAGCCAGTTCATTTTGTTTAAAAGTGCCTATGTCACCACCATCAGCAGCGGAAGGCAGATCTGAATAATTTTTAGCTATTTCATTAAAATTTTCACCGGCAATGATCATTTCGCGTAACTGCTCCGCACGTTTCAGAGCCTCTTCTTTGGAAGCGGAACGGCCCTTATCCTCCCAGCCGCTGCCAAACTGCAGGATGTGATAGCCTTCTGGAGAATTGTGCTGCAGGTATTTATTCCGGTAGTAAGCTTCGACCTGCTCATTGGTAATCACCACCTTTGACCGGATTTCGTAGCTGAGCAGTCGTGAGCGGAGTATCTGGTCGCGTAGTGAGGCGCGATACTTTTCTTCTGATACCCCCATGGTTGCCAGCTGTTCCCTGAACTGTTCCACGGTCAGGTTGTTCTGTTCCATTATCCGGTCCATGGCGGCGTTGATTTCCGCATCAGATACCTCAATCTGGCGTTTGGCCGCCCGCTGGAGAAGAAGTTTGTGATCAATCATATTGCGCAGGATCTCCTGGCGCGCTTTCTTGACGGCCTCATCCACCTGGGCCGGCGGGGCTTCGGCTTTGATTTTGGCAATTGTCGGCGCAGCCTCTTCTTCCAGTTCGGAAAGGGTGATGACATCGTCGTTTACCACGGCAACAACCCGGTCGACCAGTTCTCCGGCCAGGGCCGCAGAGCAGAGAGCGAGTTTGGCGATCAGGAAAAGAAATAACGCGGCTAAGCCGGCTTTTCTGAATAATAGGGGGGGAATTATCGTTTTAAACATGAGAAAACCAGGATGAATGCAGTATGTTTCCGCCAACCCGCGGACTTTGTAGCATAACGTTAAATTTTAGTATTTACGATACTAAGCGAGGGCCTGCAATACTTTTTTAATTTCATTGAAAAGAGAATCATTACTTTCTGTACACGGGACAACGAGTTTTCCATCAGGGGTAAAACGCATCTTGTTCTTGCTTTTGCTCACCAGCGAAAG
>JALNXE010000155.1 GCA_023230525.1 Desulfobulbaceae bacterium | reverse complement strand
TCCTGCCGCATCGGCAAGCCCGCTCTGCTGATTTCTTTAGAAAATGATTTTCTTACGCAAAATCAACCTATTGCCAACCGTGACCTCCGGTAGAGAAAAGTCCCGAGTTCAGGTTGTCTGAACATAGGTGCAACGGCCTCTCTTATCAGTCAGCCAGATACCGGCCGGCGACATGGCGACAAGCTGCCGAAAGCTTCTTTCGCCACTCCGCAGCTCCTCTTCCTCCGTCTTGCACAAGGCGATTTCCTGCTGCAGCCGGGAATTCGCAGATTTCAGCTCCGCCGTTCTTTCCGCAACCCTTCTTTCCAGCTCCCCATGGCCCTTTTGCCAGCCATTTTTGCCGCGGGCCGGCTCTTCATCCTGCCGCTCCAGCTCAACCCGATGGCGGGCGAGCTCGCGGGCAATCCCAGCAAGTTCTTCCGGACTGGCCCGGCCGGTCCCGCTGTCTGCCAGCAGCAGTTCCGCCCGCCTCAGCAAGGCAATGATTTTTCCGGAGCCACCTTTTTCTTCCGCCATTCTGACCGCCTTGATTACTTTCTCCGCATCCTATTCTTTTTCTGAAAAATTGGCCACCCCTTTCCACGGTTTCCGGCGGATAGGACGCATATTTCTTTCCTGCCCGTCCTGATCGCCTCCCCTGGAGACCGGGGCGGACGCCATGCCGCAAAAATATGGTTATTTCGGAAAAACGGCACCAGCCGGAAGATTGCAGGAATGCTCTTGCAGCGCGAAAGGGGAACGGTAAAAGAAATTGGAGAAAAATTGATGATCCCGTAAAAAGTCTGTTTTCACCACAGAGCACATAGAGATCACAGAGAAAATATTTTTATTTTCAGCAAGTTATCTCTGTGGGCTTGGTGCTCTCTGTGGTTCATTTTCAATTTTTACGAATTCATCAAAAACTGGAGAGAAGGGGAAAGAGCCTGGGGCGGATTCAGCCATTGTGGCTCTTTTCCAGGCATTCTGTTGGTTTTTTCCGGGCAAACCGGTGTAACGGATAGGAATGCAGCGGTATCTCATTATGAAACCTGACGCTGCAGCGCGTCATCGTCTGCTGGGAGTAACCGGCATGCTCAGTAAAAAAATCCGTTGCCACAACGGTGCACCGCACGTTGGGGAAAAAGATATCATTATCCGGCCGCTTGATGTCATCCAGCAGCAGGATGTCCATCTCCAGCAGGCTGTTTTTTTTCATCCCGCATTGCCCGCAGACCAGGGAGAGCCCGGTGGCGCTGATATCTATGATTCTGGCGATCAGTGAGCTGTCCGCCAGCATGAGCGCCGCGATGCCCGATTTGATCCTGTAGCGCTTGTTTTTCCTGCGTTCCCCGGTTTGCACGACTACCTCCTCCGCTTCGCCTGCCTGCATCTTCAAAATTGCCTGGAAGCCATCAGAATTCCGGCGACGCCTTGCCATTGATGATTGTGGCATTCTGCTCGAGAAAAATATCCCAGAGGGCCTGCTGGGTGTAGCTCGGTTCAGAGAACTTCAGGCCGCAGCGGCGCATGCCGTTTGTCTGGCCGTCTGCATCGGCCACCGGCCGGTCATAAACGATTTCAACCGGCAACCGCCCCAGAAAACTGTCGGCATGGAATGAGGAGATGGTCAGCTGCTGCCAGCGCCAGGCACATTCCTCCCGGGCATAATGCACACAGACCCCGCCCCTGCCCACATTCACCACCAGGGCCGGCTGCCGCGCACCATCGGTTTCCAGCAGGGCAAAAACGGTCTCCTGCACCTGAAACCGCGCATGTTCCCGTTTTTCTGATGATGTCTCTGCTGATGCGTCATTCATGAACATATTTATCGCTCCTCCCCGATTTTTTCACCGCAAACCTCTTTACCGCCCTGGTCTGCCGGGAAAATGCAAACTTTCACACCCCAAGGTGAACACCTGCCGCCCAAAGGCGGCCCGGCATGCTCCCGGAATAAAGCTCGGCAGGTCGAAGGCCTGGAAAATATTTTTTCAGGCGCACAGGCAACCTGGCAGAAATACTTACTTTTTACCTTACAAAATGGGGGGAATAATTCAATAGGGTTATTTCTGATAGGAAACAGGTAGACAATATACCCAATGCAGCCTGCGCACCTCTCTGCCAGCGGGTTGTGCCTCGGGGTTCAGCCGTTCTTTTCCGGCTCCTCTGCCGGCGGCATGGCCCCTGATCCGGCATGATGAGAGGCGAGAGCGGACTGCAGGTTGGCCCCCTGGTGGGTCAGACCGAGCTTTTTTCTGATGTTTTTGCGGTGGATATCAATGGTGCCCGGCGACAGGTTCAGCAACTGGGCGATGTCCTTGGTCTTTTTACCCAGCTTGACCAGGTTGGCCACCTGGGTCTCCGCCGGGGTGAGCCTGCCGAATTTTACGGCAATGTTCCGGCTGAACGGCGAGACGAGTTCCGCCAGGTTTTCCCTGAGAATAAAGACGAGATTTTTCTGGGCCGCCGTGAGGGGGCTGTTTTCCAGTTTATCCAGATAGGGTTCCACCAGATCGGCTATATTGGCCAGAATCCGCCCTTCAAGGGCAAGCCTGTCCTCTGCCCTTTTCCTGAGCAGCACGGTCAGCGCCACATTGGTCTCTTCAAGTTCCCGGGTGCGCTCCTTCACCCTGCTCTCCAGTTCGGCATGGGCCTGCTGCAGCTCCGCCTCGAACTTCTTGCGCACGGTGATATTAATGTGGCTGCCCCGGCGGCCGATGAATTTCCCCTCCCGGTTATACACCGGCTGGCAGACATGGGAGATCCAGAGCAACGAGCCGTTCTTATGGATAAGGCGCAAATCAAAACCGGCAAGCTCCTTATCAAGGAGCTCTTCGGTGCGGTGTTGCATCGCTTTTTCCCGGTCTTCGGGATGGACAACCGCTAGAAACAAATGCGGATCAGCCATGAACTCTTCAGGGGTGTAGCCGCTGATTTTCTCGCAGGAGGGTGAGATATAGAGATATTTCCCCGCCCCGTCGAGCCAGTACTCGCACTCGCAGGTATAATCGGCCACGGTGCGGAATTTTTCCTCGCTGGCCAGCAACTGCAGATTGGCCTGCTTCAGATCCCGGGTCCTTTCCGCCACCCGCCTTTCCAGCTCGGCATGGGCCTGCTGCAGGGCCAGCTTGGCCTGCTGGATCTCACTGATGTCGGTGATGGCCAGCCGGTATTCCGTCTCATCGTTGCCCGCCTGGCGCAATGCCGCGCATTCCAGTTTGACATGCACCGGCTGAACCGCACCGGGCAGCGCCAGAGCCAGCTCGCAGGACACCGGCACCCCGTCGGCACCCGCTGCCAGAAACAGCGCCCGGAAATGGCCGTAGTCGGCCCGGCTGACAAAACGGGAAAATCCGCTGTTCAGCAGAAAGCGGCGTTCCACCCGCAGCAAGGACGAGGCGGCCAGATTGGCCCGGGTAATAAGCATCTTGCCGTTTAAGGTGAGATAACCCACCGGCGCCAGCTCAAAGAGGGCAAAATAATCCTCCCTGGCCTGCTGCAGCTCCTGCTGCGCCCGGATGAGCTCCTCATTCTGCAGCTGCAGCTCGATCTGGTGCACCTCCAGCTCATGCAGGATCACGGCCGGATCCTCCGGCCGGATATCCGCTCCGGCTCCGCCGGCCACCATCCCCTCCGCCTGGCGGCGCAGGTCGTTGAATTTTTCGTCTTTAGCATTCATGGCGTCTTTTCCGTTTTTTTTAGCAGATCACGCCCCCGGCCTGACCTCAAAGGCCAGCAGGACCTGGTGGGAGGTGCCATTGCCGGCGTCAATGCGGCGGGCATTCAGCACCATGCCGCCGGCCGTATAATCCTCAAACACCGCGCCGGACACCAGGGTTTCCCGCAACAGTTTCACCAGGCCGGAGACCTCCCAGCGCCTGCCGCCGATCTCCGCGAATTCCCGGCCCACCGTCTCGTCCCCCGGCAGGCCCGACATGCGGTAAAAGGCCCGGTTGGCGGAAACCACCCGCAGCCCCTCGTCCAGCACGATGACCGCCTCCCGCAGGGTATCCACCACCTTTTCCGCGTAATCCCTAGCCTGCCGCAACTGCGCGTTCAAGGCGGCAAGATGCTGCTGCGTCTCTTTCTGATTGGTAATGGAAACAAAGGTGAGCACCGCGCCGTCAATCATATTTTCCGTGGTGCGGTAGGGCAGGATCTTCATCTGGAACCATTCGCCGCCCTTGGTCCTGACCTCTTTTTCCACCCCGGCCAGGGTGCTGATGACCTGCCGGATGTCCTGATACATGTCGTCATATTCCAGGTTGGTGGCGATATGCTCCAGGGGGCGGCCCACATCGGTTTTGATCAGATTGGTGACCCTGGCCGCCTCGGCGGTGAAGCCCTTGACGTGCAGCTCGTTATCGACAAAAATGGTGGCTATCCGGGTGCTGTCCAGCAGGTTCCGCAGATCGCTCTGCACCAGCACCAGCTCTTCCACCTTGCTCTGCAGCTCGCCGTTAACGGTCATCAGCTCCTCGTTGAGGGACTGGTGCTCTTCCCTGGAGGCCTCCAGCTCTTCATTGGTGCTCTGCAGCTCCTCATTGGCGGACTGCAGTTCCTCGTTAAGCGACTTCAGTTCCTCATTGGAGGTTTCCAGCTCCTCGACGCTGGTCTGGTAATTTTCCCTGGCATGCTGCAGTTCCTGGTCAAGGCTCAGCAGATACTGGTCCTTTTCATTAATAAACCGGCTCTCCCCGGTCAGTTGGGCAGGGGGCTGCGGTGCGGGAACATCGGCAAAGACCACCATGACCGGATCAGCGGGCAGACCGCTATTGGCCAGGGGCAGCAGGGTCAGGTCAACAAAACGGGTAACGCCATCCGCTTCGTACCTCACCCCCTGGCAACTCACTTTCTTCCCTGATCGGCTGACATTCCTGAGGCAGTTGCGCAGTTCCAGCCGGATACCGGGCCTGGCCATGTCCAGGATATTCATCCGGGGTTTGCCCTGGGAAGGTTCCAGGTATCTGCCGGTCCGGCCCTGGATATAGAAGATGTCCCCCCGGTCATTGACCAGGACACAGGCCGGGGTGAAATGCTCCAGCATCTTCGTGTGGATCAGGGCGGCCAGACCGGGTTTGCCGGCCAGGTCCGGCGGCAGCCCCGGACGCTCCATGTCTTGCCGGCCGACCGGCAGCTGCAGGACGGGACGGTGCTGGCCGGCCGCAACCTCCACCCTTTGATAAATTTTCCATTTTTTGGAAACAGCGGTGAACAGATCGGCAAAAACACCGGTGCTTTCCGAGGTGCCCAAAAAAAGCAGGCCTTGGGGGTTGAGGCTGAAATGGAACAGGGGGAACAGCATCCGCTGCGCATCGGCATTGAGATAGATGAGCAGATTGCGGCAGCAGAGCAGATCGATCCTGGAAAAGGGAGGGTCCTTTAAGACATTCTGCACGGAAAAGACGATGATCTCCCGCAGCTCCTGGCGGACCCGGTAATGCGTCTCCTCCTTGACGAAAAAACGCTGCAACCGATGGGGGCTGACATCCGCGGCAATCGCCTCGGGAAAAATTCCCGCCCGGGCCTCGTCAATGGCCCGGCTGTCCAGATCCGTGCCGAAGATCTGCACTACCGCCTCTTTATGGAGGCCATCCAGGCATTCCCTGAGAATAATGGCCAGGGAGTAGACCTCCTCGCCGGTGGAGCAGCCCGGCACCCACACCCGGAAGCTCTTTTTGCCGGGAAAGGCGGTGAAATAATTCTTCAGCACCACGTCGCGGAGCTGCTCAAAGGCCTCGGCATCGCGGAAAAACTGGGTGACGCCGATCAGGATGTCGGCAAAGAGCTGATCCTGTTCCGCGGCATGGTTGCGGAGAAAGCTGATGTACTGCGAGGCATCGTCAATATGCTGCAGATGCATCCGCCGTTCAATGCGGCGCTGCAGGGTGCTTGTTTTATAGACGGAAAAATCATTGCCGGTTCTGGCCCGGAGCAGTGCGCAGATTTTGCGCAGCGTGTCATCGGCACCAAGGGAAGTGGCAGCGGCCTCGTGCAGGCCTCTGCCTTGGCTGAAAAAATTATGGAGCTGCTCCGCCATGAGAGCCGGGGGCAGAATAAAATCCGCCAGGCCGGTATTGATGGCGCTGCCGGGCATGCCGGCATATCTGGCGGAATCACGATCCTGCACCAGGGCGAGACCCCCTGCCGCCTTGACGGCCCGTATGCCCTGGGTGCCGTCAGAGCCTGTGCCGGAAAGAATGACGCTGGCGGACAGTTTGCCCTTTTCCGCGGCCAGCGACTGCAGGAAAAAGTCGATGGGCAGCCGCAGTCCGCCCGTCTTCACGGGCTCCAGCAGCTGAAAGGTATTGCCGATAACCGCCACGTCCCGGTTGGGGGGCGCCACGTAAACCTGGCCCGGCTGCAGCTGCATGCCGTCTTCGATGGTCAGCACGGGCAGGGCCGTATGGCTCTGCAGCAGCCCGGCCAGCATGCTCGAATGGTGCGGGTCCAGATGCATGATGACCACAAAGGCCATGGCGGACGACAGGGGCAGCGGCGAAAAAAATTCCCGCAGCGCCTCCAGACCGCCGGCTGAGGCGCCGATGCCCGCCACCGGGAAATTGGCCTCCTGGGGCAACGCCTGTTTTGCCGCGGGGTTTACCCTGGCTGTTTTCTTCTTTGCTGCGGATTTTTCACCTTTCTTCGCCATACCCGGCCCCTGTTTCCTGACGATAATGATGACCATGCCTTAAAAAGAACAGTCGGCAGCCCCCATGGCATCACCCTAACCCCAATAGAGCTCGCCAGGCAATGCAAAACTTGTTTGCCGGGCGGAAAATTGGCGGCCGGCTGATGGTTTTAATGGGCAGCCAGGAAACGCCCGGCCTGCCTGTTACAGAAATTCAACACCCCCATTCACTCCGGCCAGCCGGCGGCACCCCGGCGGCAGAGGTTCTTTGTCCGGAAGCAGCCACGCCTGCCCGCGGCAAAGCGTTGCCCGTCTTTCCCCTCCCGCTGTAACACCCGCAGGTGACAACTGCCTGTCACATATCGGCCCTTGGACCTGCCCCGCCGCCGAACTCTTCAAAAACATTTAAAAAAATAAACTGCCGGAACAACGCTGTTATTACTGCGGCAAGCAGCTGCTTTCCTCTGCTGGCACCCCTTTTGCTCATTGAAAGTAAAGCGTTTTATCAGAAACACTTTCCGTTAGCCGTTCAGCAAGGCAACCCCGCAAAACCGCCCCATTATTATCATTATAACGTTGATGAGGATTGCATATGGCCGTCACGATACGCAACAAAACAAACAGACCCGTCATGGTCCGCTTCAACAGCGGTCTCACCTGCTACCTGAATGCCGGGGACACCTCCGTGGAAATCATGGACGGGGAAATCGCCCATAATGACAAGCTTAGCAGGCTGCACAACCGAGGTATTATTGAAGTGATGGACGTAAAAAAGCCGGCTGCGGTTGCGGCAAAAACGAAGAAGGCGACACCAAAAGTTACAAAAAAATAAGAAAGCAAATCCTTAAATAAAAAGGAGGAATTTATGGCAGTTTTAACGTATCCAGGTGTG
>JALNXE010000154.1 GCA_023230525.1 Desulfobulbaceae bacterium | reverse complement strand
GAGGCATTTCGCTCAATTCGCATAGGTGAATAAACGCAACTGTTAAAAAAAATCTACCTGCCCGACTTTGACGAGGTTACTCTGTCATGAAAAATAACCGCTCAAACTCCGACAGACTCCTAGGCATCAGCATCGGCGCCAACGGCGGCATGAATACGGAATATGCTGCCGCGGTCTTCTCGGCCTTTGATAATCCCGGCGGCACGGCCACCTCCCCCACCGGCATCGACTTCAAACAGCTGTTCATCGGCCTGACCTACGCCCGGAAAATCACGGCCAGCCACTCCTTCGGCATCACCCCCATTGCCGCGGCCCAGTCTTTCAAGGTGACCGGCCTGCAGCCCTTTCAACCCTTTTCCGCTGATCCGGAACATGTGACCAATAACGGCTATGACTATTCATTCGGCGGCGGGCTGAAAATCGGCGGTCTGAGCCGGATAACGGACACCTTTTCCCTGGGGCTCTCCTATCAGACCAAGCTGTGGATGTCCAGATTCGACGCTTACCGAGGGCTTTTTGCTGAGCAGGGCAACTTTGACATCCCGGCCAATTTCACCGCTGGCCTGGCCTGGAAAATAACCCCGGCCCTCACCCTGGCCGTGGACGTGCAGCGTATCTTTTTTTCAGGGGTGGACGCCATTGCCAACAGCGGCAATATGGCGCTGCAGCCCGGCGCTATCCGCCTGGGCACGGACGACGGCATCGGCTTCGGCTGGCAGGATATGACCGTCGGCAAATTCGGCCTGCAATGGCAATGCCGGCCCAACCTGACCTTGCGGGCCGGCTACAGCACCAGCAACCAGACCATTCCCGACGAACAGGCCCTGTTCAACATCCTGGCCCCTGCCGTGGTCACCGAACACTATACCCTCGGCCTGACCAGAACATTCGCGGCCATGGATCTCAGCCTGTCACTGCTCTATGCCCCGGAAAACAGGGTGAGCGGCACCAATCCCAATACCGGCCCCCAGACAGGCTCACTGGAGATGAACCAGTACGAGGTGGAGATCGGCGTCGGTTTCCCCTTTTAGGAACCGTTACGAAATAACATGGCCATTTTTTTAATTTCGTTACGGTTCCTGATGCCGTTCCGCTTATTTCTCTGGCCATGTTATTTTTTTACAACGGCTTAGGGGCGTGGTGAAACAACCATGACATCGCAGCAAGGTTTTCCCATGAAAAGAAATGTGCTGGTTATCGCCGCCGCAGTGCTGGCAATCGGCCTGATCGCCTTGTTCTTCCTGCATACCTCTTCCCGGCGGAGCGGCGCCATTGCCACCACCGGTATTATTGAGGGGACGGAGGTCAATATCGCGGCCAAGATATCCGGCAGGATTGCCGGGCTCTGCTGCCGGGAAGGAGACCGGGTTACTGCCGGCCAGCAGGTCCTGCTCCTTGCCAATGAGGATCTGACCGCCTCCCGCAACCAGGCGGCCGCGGGAATCGACAAGGCGGAGGCCGCGGTGATCGTTTCCAGGGCAGCCATTGAAAACGCCGGGGCCAATGTGCAGAGTGCCGCGGCGGACATCGCCAACGCCCGGGCGGAGCTGCTGCGCCTGCAGGCAGGCGAAATGGACGCCGGACGCCATCTGGAGCGGATCACCAGACTCTACGGGGAGGAATCAGTCGCCAGGGAAACCTATGATGCCGCGGTGACGGCCTATGATATGGCCCGGGCGGCAACCCTGGCGGCCAGGGCCCGCATCGATGCGGCCCTGGCCCGGCTGCATGCGGCCCAGGCCCAGCTGCGCATGGCCGAGAGCCAGCGGCAATCCGCCGAGGCCGGGGTCAGGCAGGCCGCAGCCGATCTGGAGTTCAGCCGGGCCAGGCTGGCCGACAGCATCATTACCAGTCCGCTGAACGGCACGGTGGTCAACCGGGTGGTGGAACAAGGAGAAGCCATCGCCGCCGGGGTCACCGCCCTGACCATTGTCGATCTGGACAATTTGTATGCCCGGGTGGATCTTGAGGAGACGAAAATCAGCGATCTCGCCCTGGGCGATGAAGCGCACATCACGGCTGAAGGACTGCCCGGCCGGGTTTTCCAGGGCAGGGTGGCCGAAATAGGCAGATACGCGGAATTTGCCACCCAGCGGGACGTGATCAGGGGCCGCCAGGATATCAAGACCTTCAAGGTGAAAATCGCCCTGGCCGACAACGATGGGCAGCTCAAGCCCGGCATGACCGTTGACGTGGAGATCCACCAAAGGACTGCTGATGACCCAGAACAACATCGCCGTTGAGGTGGCCGGTATTACCAGGAAATTCGGGGAGTTCACGGCCGTGGACAACATCAGTTTCCAGGTAGCCGAGGGGCAGATCTTCGGTTTTCTCGGCACCAACGGCGCAGGCAAAACCACCCTGATCCGCATGCTGACCACCCTGCTGCGCCCCACCAGCGGCCAGGCCAGGGTGGCAGGCTTTGACGTAGCCGCAGATCCTGGCCAGGTGCGCCGCGCCATCGGGGTGGTGCCCCAGTCCCTGACCAGCGATCTCGATCTCACCGGCTATGAAAACATGGATATCTACGGCCGTTTTTATAACATCAGCGCCAGGGAACGCAAGGAGCGCATCCCCCACCTGCTGGAACTGGTCGGGCTGAGCGCCTGGGCCGGTCATATGGTCGCCTCCTATTCCGGCGGCATGCGCCGCAGGCTTGAGCTGGCCCGGGTCCTGGTCCACCGGCCCCGCATCCTCTTTCTCGATGAGCCCACCATCGGCCTTGATCCCCAGTCACGCAGGGTGGTGTGGGATTTCATCCGCACCCTGCGGCAAGGCGACGCCATGACCCTTTTCCTCACCACCCATTACATGGACGAGGCGGAGGCCCTGTGCGAACGGGTGGCGATCATCGATTCCGGCAAACTGATCGCCATCGGCTCACCTGAGGAGCTGAAGGCCCGGATCCCGGGCAGCGATATCGTCTCCCTCAAGGTGCCGCAGCTCAGCGATGACACGGCGGAGCGGATCGGCAAAATCCCCTGCGTCCATTCCGTCAGCGTGGAGGAAAATACCCTGCGGGCCTATGTGGATAACGGGGCGGAAGCTCTGCCGCTTTTGATCGAGACCATCAAGGCGGGCGGGCTGCGGGTGGTCTCCGCCACCCTGCATGAGCAGTCCCTGGAGGATGTTTTCATCCATTTCACCGGGAAATCCATCCGGGAAGAGACCAAGAAAGTCAATTTTCTCATCGGCGCCGGGATTCCCCAGAAATGGGGCAGATAGACAGGAGGATGTATCGTGCGACTGCTTGCCGTAATCGACAGGGATCTCAAGAAATTCAGGCGCAACCCGGTGGTCATCGCCATGAGCATCCTCATGCCCATCCTCTATCTGGTGATCCTGGGCAACTCCTTTCAGGGAAAACTGCAGGGGCTGCCCCTGGCCGTGGTCCGGCATGACACCGGCCAGTCATCCAGGCAGGTCATGGACAACCTGCGCGCCATCGAAGCCGGACCCCGGACCTTCAGCATCATCGCCTTAAAGGACCAGCAGCAGGCCATGGCCGGGGTCAAAACCGGCGCCTACAAGGCGGCGATCATCATCCCGGCGGATTTCAGCAGAAAAATCGCCATGCAGGCCGTGCCGGAGATCGGCCTGTACCTTGATAATACGGACGGCATCTCGGCGGAATCGATCCGGGGGGCGGTAAGCGGCGCCATACGCGCCACAAAGGCGGAATATGTGCCGATCAGGGAGAAGGCGGATGAGATCCGGCTGCGGGACATCGATCTCTACCCCAAGGTGGACTACTTTCAGTCCCTGGTGCCGGGCGTGGTCATCATGGCCATCTTTCTCGGCGCCCTGACCACCGGCGCCTTCAATCTGGTGATGGACCGCTTTCTCGGGGTGGATGAAAGCTACATGCTGACCCCCCTGTCCAAAATGGACATCGTCGGCGGCCTGATCATCAGCGGGCTGCTCGTCACCACCTGCATCGCCACCCTGATTTTCATCGTCAGCATCCTGATCACCGGCATTCCCTTCACCAACTGGCTGAGGCAGGGCTTTTCCGTCCTGCTGGTCATCGTGCTGACCACCCTCGGCCTGCTCAGCATGATGTTCGTGCTGATGGGCCGGCTCAGTCATCCCCGCATCGTGGGCATCCTGAGCGGTTTTTTAAACGTCATCCTGTTTTTCCCGAGCGGGGCGGTCTACCCCATTGCCAGTTTTCCCCACTGGCTGCAGCTCTTTGCCAAGGTAAATCCCGAGGCCTACGCGGTGCATGCCTTAAAAACCATCCTCTTCAAAAACACGGGAATCGGCAGCATCTCCCATGATCTCGCCTTTCTCGCCTGCTTCACCATCCTGATGATGACCACCGCGGTAGTAAGCTTTAAAAGAACCGTCAGGTAACCCGGCCTGTCCGCAAAATTTGTCCCGGCCGGAAAGGGTGGGGTTAACTGCCACCCCTCTTTACCTTTCTGCTGCGTTTGCATTCATACATCTTCCGGTCCGCCTCGGCGACAAGCTGCTCCAGGGTGCTGGGATTTTCCGGGTCAAAGCGGGCCGTACCGAAACTGATCTCCAGCTGATATCGCCGGTCCGGCCTGGCATTGAGTTCACGCTGCTTTTGCTTAATGCGATCCAGCACCGGGTGCTCACCCTGCACCCTGGTAACACTGGTAAGCAGCATGGCAAACTCGTCACCTCCCAGCCTGCCGCAGCCGATGAGATCCGCCCTCCTGAGCGAGCAGCATATCAGCTGGGCGGTCTCGCAAATGGCCTCATCACCCATGTCATGGCCGAGAGTGTCATTAATCCATTTCATATTGTCGATATCGGCAAAAATCAGATAGAGTTCGCATTTGATTCTTTCCGCCAGCAGGATCTGTTTTTCCGCAAGCTGCATGAACCCGCGGCGGTTCAGGCTGCCGGTCAGATAATCGGTATGGGAAAGCTCCTTGAGCTGTTCCTCCAGGGCCTTGCGTTCAGTGAGGTCGGTAAAGGTTTCGATAAGGCAGAGGCGGCCCCGCAGGGTGGTGGCGATGACCGATTTCAGTACCGGCATTTCTGTGCCGTCGGCCTTCAGCAGTATCCGCTCCGAGCGGTCGATGATCTGGCCCTGATCGGCGATGGGGCAGTCCCCGCGGGTATTGGGGCAGATATAGCTATGGCATTCCCGGCCGATGATTTTATCCCGATCCACTCCGATCATTTCCCGGGCTGCCGGATTGACATCAAGAATACAGCGGCTCTGCCGGTCAATCACCACCATGCCGGTCTGCATCGTTTTAAAAAGGGCTGTGGCGTATTGTTCCGATTCCTTGAGGGCAGCCTCAATGCGCTGGCGTTCCGCCACCTCCCGGCGCAGCGCCAGCATCTGCCGAATGCCGAGATAACCTAGCCCGCAGCCGGCAATCAGCAGAAAAATCAAGAACTCGTCAAATTGCAGATACTCAAAGCGCAGACTCAACCGATAAAGTCTCTCGGTCAGGTCAAAATAGACGCTCAGGACATAGACAGTGAGGCAGAGGGCAATAACAATGAAAATTTCATAACGGCGTCGGTCAATCATGAGGCCCCCCGGTTTAATGAATGGGACATGCTAATCCTGCAGCAGGCCCGCCGTCTGCAGCATGGCCCAGCCCGCCTCATCCGCCCCGGCGGCTGAATAGGAAGCATCCCGGCGGCGGCCGGCAAAATGGCCCAGCAGCCGGGTGGCCAGTTTCTTGCCGAGCTGCACCCCCTCCTGGTCAAAGGAGTTGATGTTCCACAAAAAGCCCTGGAAGGCGATCTTGTTCTCGTAAATGGCCAGCAGAGCGCCCATGCTGCGCGGAGTCAGCCGCTGCCCCATGAGGACGGAGTTGGGCCGGTTGCCCGGAAAACGCCGGTTGGGATTGTCGTGCTCCTGGCCGGTGGCCAGGGCCAGGGACTGGGCCAGCAGATTGGCCAGCAGTTTTTCCTGGGAGCTGGTCTCCTCGATCAGCAGATCCTGCTCATACTGGCTGCGGCGAAAGCCGATGAACTCCACGGGAATGACGGTGGTGCCCTGGTGGATGAGCTGGTAAAAGGCATGCTGGCCGTTGGTGCCGGGCTCGCCCCAGATGATGGGTCCGGACTGATAGGGGAGCCTCCCGCCCTGGCGGTTGATGGATTTGCCGTTGCTCTCCATGTCGCACTGCTGCAGGTGGGCGGCAAAGCGCACCAGGCCCTGGCTGTAGGGCAGCACGGCCAGGGTCTCGCAGCTTAAGAAATTATGGTTCCAGATGCCGAGAAGCGCCATGAGCAGGGGGATATTTTTGCGGATGTCCCGCTCTTCCGCCGCCACATCCACCTCGTGCGCCCCGTGCAGGATTTCGACAAAACCCTCATAACCCAGGGCAAAACCCAGCATGACCCCGCCCACCATGGAGGTGGCGCTGTAGCGGCCGCCGATATAGTCGTACATATAAAAGGAGCGGAGATAATGCTCCGGATTATCCATGGGGCTGCCCTCGCCGGTCACGGCCACGAAATGGGCCCGGGGATCAAGTCCGGCATTGCTGTAGGCCTGGCGCACCAGCTGCTCATTGGTCAGGGTTTCGAGCGTTGTGCCGCTCTTGGACACCACATTAACCAAGGTGCGGGAAAGATCAAGCCCAGCCAGCACGGCCGCCGCATCATCCGGGTCCACATTGGAGATGAAATCAACCCGCCGGCCCTTGATGCGGAAGGCGGCCAGGGCGTGATACAGGGCCCGGGGGCCGAGATCCGAGCCGCCGATGCCCACCTGCACCATGCCGGTAAAGGCTTCCCCCCGGCTGTTGACCAGGGCGCCACTCGCCAGATCAGCCAGGAAGCGCTCCAGCTTCTCCAGCTCTTTGGTTGCCTGGGCCGAGGCCGCGGGCTCCAGGGATGATTTGCCAAAGACATCCCGGGTGGCGGTGTGCAGGACCTGGCGGTTCTCGCACTCATAGCCCTCGATGCGGTTCATCACCGCCCCCTTTTTCATGGCCAGAAACTGCTCCACCGCGTGGCCCTGGTCCGCCAGACTCTGCAGGCCAGCAAGCACAACATCATCCACCCGCTGGGTGCCATAAAGAAGATCAAAGCCTGCGGTGGAACAGACACAGCTTTTGATGCGCTGCCCGCCCACCGCGCCCGAAGCGGTCAGATCAAAGGGATTACGGGCCAATGTTTTCAGGGTGGTGAAAGAAGAGAGTTGATCAAGATCAATATGGCTCATGGGCATGTCCTTGTAGGTTTATTGATTGAACGGTTCAGCAGAGGAAAACGCATCACAACGCATTGATGGCCTGGCAAAAAGTCACCATTCAGCATTTCACCACAAGGAGCAAAGTCCGTCAAATTCTTTTGTGCTCCTGGCCGAGAAAATCCCGCCCAGCCAGCGGGGAGCGGGGGTGACGGCGCGGATCGTCCGGCTTTTCTTAAGTTCAGAACTCCTGATGTCGTGAGGCAATTTCAATAGGTTATGCCACCATCAGGGATTCTGTCCTGTTACCAGCTTAAGTGCCTAAAATACTTGAAGTACTTAAAGTGCCTAAAGTTAAAGGAGTTATCTGATCAGAAAGTACCGCAACTTCAAGTACTTTAGG
>JALNXE010000153.1 GCA_023230525.1 Desulfobulbaceae bacterium | reverse complement strand
GAGATTGCAGAAATTAAAATGCCTGACTTGAATGCATATGATATTGACACGGCAATGAAGATTGTCAGTGGCACGGCAAAAAGTTGCGGCATAACCGTAGTAGATTGATAGGATAACAGGGGTGTAAACCATGCCAAAAAGAGGGAAAAAATATCAGAACTCCGTCGCGAGTCTTGATAGGACAAAGTTATATGGATTACCTGAGGCTATCGATACACTGCTGAAGGCTAAATATGCTGCGTTTGATGAGTCAATTGATATTGCCGTTAATCTCGGTGTAGATCCACGCCATGCAGATCAGATGGTCCGCAGTACTGTTGTTTTGCCGAACGGAACTGGTAAAACCGAGCGTGTTCTGGTTTTTGCCAAGGGCGATAAGGTACAGGAAGCCCTTGATGCCGGTGCCGATTATGCGGGCGGAGATGATTATGTTGCCAAGATTCAGGGCGGCTGGCTTGATTTCGAAAGAACAATCGCTACCCCTGATATGATGGGCACGGTGGGTAAGATAGGGCGCGTGCTCGGACCGCGGGGGCTGATGCCTAACGCCAAACTGGGCACTGTGACCTTTGACGTAGGCCGGGTGGTCAAAGAAATCAAATCCGGTAAGGTAGATTTCAAGGTTGATAAGGCTGGTATCGTTCATGCCATGATTGGTAAGTCTTCATTCGGGACAACCAAAATCCAGGAAAATTTCCTGGCATTTATTGACCGGATTCTCCAGCTGAAACCCTCATCATCAAAGGGTGTGTATCTTAAAGGTGTAAGCCTGACAAGTACCATGGGACCAGGGTTTAAACTTGACCCTCTTGAACTTCGTACCCTGTTAAAACAGGCGTAAATATCAAAATAAATGTCCATGAGGATGACCTCCTTGTGGACTTTATCAAAGTAGTTTTGATGTCGAAGACAGCGGGTACAAAAGTTTAATCTTCGCGAGAAGACCTGCCGAGACGAGAAAAGTTGCATCTCATGCAACATAACAAGTGTGAATCCTTAATGCCATCGTTGCTGATGTCTGTTGTTGCTCTTTTCAGAATGAGAACAAATGTAGCACTTGTCTGTCCTTATCGACTTCAACTGCTTTATCTTGCAGAGGCCTGTTAGAGATAACGGGTCAGTAATCGTGCCTGAACTTTTGTTGTGATGAAAGTGAAGGTGAAATTGTCATAATGATGAGATGTAAGAAGGAGGTAGGACATTGAATCGTGATGAAAAGGCTGCGGTAGTAGCTGATCTCAGTGGTAAATTTGATAAAGCAAAGATTGCCATTGTCTCAGACTACCGAGGGCTTACCGTCTCCAGCTTTGAGGAATTGCGGCGCGAGCTGAAAAAGAACAATGCTGAGATCCGGGTTGCCAAAAACACACTGCTCCGCAAGGCCATACAGGGTACTCCTTTTGAGGTAATGACCTCGCAACTGAAAGGTACCACTGCCATTACAGTATCCTATGCGGATCCTGTCGTCCCAGCGAAAATCCTGACAGAATTTGCCAAGAATCATCCTGAAATGCAGCTGCGTTCAGGGGTGTTAGACGGGAAGGCTTTAACCGTTGATGATTTAAAGGCATTATCAACCCTGCCCAGCAAGGAGGTTATGCTTGCCACGCTACTCTCTGTCATGCAGGCAGTTCCCACCAGCTTTGTCAGGGTACTCAACGCTGTACCGCTCAGTTTTCTGTATACACTGCAGGCCCTTAAGGAAAAGAAGGAACAGCAAAACAACTGATTTCAATTAACGAATGATTTTTTATTAGTGGAGGATAGAGAAATGTCTGTAACAAAAGAAGATGTAATCGATTTTATCGCCAATATGAGTGTTCTCGAGCTTTCTCAGCTCGTCAAGGAAATGGAAGAAAAATTCGGTGTTTCAGCCGCTGCCCCTGTTGCCGTTGCGGCAGCCGGTCCTGCCGCCGCCGCTCCCGAAGTTGAGGAAAAAACCGAATTTGATGCCATTCTCACCTCTGCCGGCGCCAGCAAAATCGGCGTTATCAAGGAAGTTCGCGCCATTACCGCACTCGGTCTGAAAGAAGCCAAGGCCCTGGTTGAGGGCGCCCCGACTCCGATCAAGGAGGGCGTTTCCAAGGATGAAGCAGCAGATATCAAGGCAAAAATTGAAGCTGCCGGCGGCACTGTAGAGATTAAGTAAATATGGTCTTCTGATGTTTTAGTATAAAGATCCGGTCCTTTGAAGCATCCTTAAAAGGACCATAAGGATACGTAAGATATAACGCTGCAGAGTGAAAATCTCTGTAGCGTTATATTGCGTTTTTCACCAGCATAATGTTGACCGGTAGAGTGACAAGGCTAAAAACTGTTTGATCAGTTTCTGAGGCGAGGGCATAGCTTAATGAAGGCGAATAAAAGAGTCAGGAAAAGTTTTGCGAAGATCGGCGAAGTAATAGAGAAACCGCATTTGATAGAAATGCAGCGGCTATCCTATGAAAAATTCTTGCAGCTTGACGTTGATCCTGATGAACGAGAAGATTCAGGATTGCAGGGCATATATAAATCAGTTTTCCCGATTCAGGATTTTAACGGATTATGCACTCTTGAGTTTGTCCGTTATAATTTTGGTGAGCCTAAATATACGGTTGAGGAATGTGTTGAGAGGGGTATGACCTATGAGGTGCCTATTAAAATAACGGTGCGCCTTGTCTCCTATGATATCGATCCTGAAACCGAAGCAAAAAGTATCCGGGACATCAAGGAGCAGTCAGTTTATCTGGGCTCCATTGCCCTGATGACCAAATCCGGGGTCTTTGTGGTCAATGGCACGGAAAGGGTTATTGTCAGTCAGTTGCAGAGATCTCCCGGACTGTTTTATGCCCATGACGGCGGCAAAACCCATGCCGGCGGCAAGCTTTTGTATTCCGCCCGGATCATTCCCGTGCGCGGCTCGTGGGTTGATCTGGAGTTTGATGCCAAGGATATTCTTCATGTCAGAATTGACCGGCGTCGTAAATTTCCGGTCAGCACTCTGCTTAAGGCCCTCGGCTATTCCGCATCGGAATTGCTGCGCTATTTTTATGAGACAGAAAAGCTTACCTTTTCCGGGGAAAAAATCTTCAAGAAATTTGATCCGAAAATGGTTGTCGGCCAACGTGCTCCCCATGATCTGATTCATCCGGAAACCGGAGAAATTCTCGCCAGGGAAAATAAGAAAATCAGCAAGGCTCTTGCCATTCGACTCGAAGAGGCCGGAATCAAGGAACTTGAGATCGACACGGAAAGTCTGCTGGGCCAGTTCGTTGCCGAGGATATTGTCAACCCGAAAACCGGTGAGGTGCTTCTGGCCTGTAACGGTGAGTTGAGCGAGTCCATCATTGATGATATCCGCCAGGCCCAGGTGGGTACCATCGAAATTCTGTTTATTGATGGTATCAAGGTAACTGATTCCTTCAGAAAGACCCTTGCTCTGGACAAAGCGGAAACCGCTGATGAGGCCCTGCTGGAAATTTACCGGAGGCTGCGGCCGAGCAGCCCGCCAACCTTGGAGATTGCCGTCAAGTTTTTTGATAATCTCTTTTTTAACGCGGATACCTATGATCTTTCCGAAGTGGGGCGTTTTAAAATCAATGCCAAGCTGGGGTTGCAGACCCCCATTGAAACAAAGACGCTTACCAAGGAAGATATCATGGAGACCGTGCGCTATCTTCTGCGACTCAAGGATTCCCAGGGGCCGATTGATGATATCGATCATCTGGGCAACAGAAGGGTGCGTACCGTAGGCGAATTGGTGGAGAATCAGTATCGCATGGGTCTGGTGCGCATGGAACGGGCAATCCGCGAAAGGATGAGCCTGCAGGAAGTCGAAACCCTGATGCCCCACGATCTGATTAATCCCAAGCCGATTACCGCGGCCATCAAGGAATTTTTCGGCACCAGCCAGCTTTCGCAGTTCATGGATCAAACCAATCCTCTGTCTGAGGTGACCCACAAGAGAAGGCTCAGCGCTCTGGGACCGGGCGGTCTTTCCCGTGAAAGAGCCGGATTTGAGGTACGTGACGTCCATCCCACCCATTATGGCAGGATCTGCCCGGTCGAGACACCTGAGGGACCGAATATCGGACTTATTGTCTCACTTGCCGCATTCGCCAAGGTGAATCAATACGGATTTATTGAAACCCCGTACCGCAAGGTGGTCAACCGCAAGGTAACCGAGGAAGTTGTCTACATGACGGCGCTCCAGGAAAAGGGCGAGGTTTTCGTGCCGGCGAACGTTGAGGTGGATAAAAATCATCATCTGGTTGCTGATAATCTCATCGGCCGGGAAGAGGGCGAGGTGGTCATTGCCAGTGCCGACCGGGTGACCTGCATGGATGTGTCACCTAACCAGCTGGTCAGTGTGGCGGCCTCCATGATTCCCTTTCTTGATAACGACGATGCCAACCGCGCCCTGATGGGCTCCAACATGCAGCGTCAGGGGGTACCGCTGCTGCGCACCGCTGCCCCGATTATCGGCACGGGTATGGAGAAAACCGTTGCCCACGATTCAGGTGTCTGTCTTCTTGCCGCAGGCGATGGGGTGGTGGAGGAGGTTGACGCCAACCGGGTGGTGGTGCGCTATGCGAAGCCGGGAACCGATGGTTTTGATACCGGCATCGGAGTGTATCGCCTTGATAAATATAGAAAATCAAATCAGTCTACCTGTTTTAACCAGACACCGCTGGTTTTGCCCGGCCAGCATGTGGTCAAGGGGGAAATACTGGCAGACGGACCTGGCGTGGAAACGGGTGAGCTGGCCTTGGGCAAGAACGTGACCATCGCCTTCATGCCTTGGCGCGGGTACAATTTCGAGGATTCCATTCTCGTCAGTGAAAAGCTGCTGCGCAATGATACCTATACCTCTCTGCACATTGAGGTTTTTGAAACTGTGGCCAGAGACACCAAGCTCGGCAAGGAGGAAATCACCCGTGATATTCCCAATGTCAGCGAAGAGAGTCTGCGCAATCTGGACGAAAGCGGCGTGGTACGGATCGGGGCTGAAATCAAAGCGGGCGATACCATGGTTGGCAAGGTAACACCGAAGGGAGAATCTCAGCTCTCTCCCGAGGAAAAACTCCTGCGGGCGATTTTCGGCGAAAAAGCCGGGGATGTGAAGGATACATCTTTGCGCGTGCCACCCGGTGTCGAGGGTGTGGTCATTGATGCCAAGGTGTTTTCCCGTAAAGGCGTTGAGAAGGATGAGAGAACCCTGACCATTGAAGAAATGGAGATCCGCCGTCTGGAACGGGACCGGGATGATGAAATCAGTTGTCTGAAGAAATCCGTTAAAAACGGTATTGCCGATATTTTGAGTAAAGAAACGACCAACTCTCCTGTGCTCGCCAAAAATGGCGAGATACTGCAGGAAGATGGGGGCAAGATCAGTTTTGAAATTCTTGAGAAGATGTCTCTTTCAGCCATTAAGCGAATTGATTATTCAAACCGGGAAAAACTGCAGGGTGAGGTGGAACTTCTATTCGAACGTTTCGAGAAGCAGGTAGAAGTGGTCAACGAGCGTTACGATGCCCGGATCAACCGGCTGCGTAAAGGTGACGACCTGCCCCCTGGTGTTATCAAAATGGTTAAGGTGTATGTTGCCACCAAACGGAAGCTTGCCGTGGGCGATAAGATGGCCGGCCGCCATGGCAACAAGGGTGTTGTGTCCCGTATCCTGCCGGAAGAGGACATGCCATACTTTGAGGATGGCACCGCGGTTGATGTGGTATTGAATCCTCTCGGTGTTCCCTCCCGTATGAACGTTGGCCAGGTGCTGGAGGTTCATCTGGGCCGGGCGGCCAAGATGCTTGGTGAGCAGATCCAGATGCTGGCCGAAAAACATGAACTCGCGGCCGTGAAAAAGAAGCTGCAGAAAATCTATTCCGCCAAGGAGTATGCAGCCCTGACTGCGGGGCTGTCCGATGATGCCCTGCTCGATATGGCGCGCAAAATGGGTACCGGCCTGCATATCGCCACCCCGGTGTTTGATGGCGCCACCGAAGCCGAAATCCGCAGCATGCTGGTTGAGGCGGGATGCGAAGAGGTGGGACAGTCTGTTCTCTATGACGGCCTGACCGGTGAGAAATTTGAAAATTCGGTTACCGTCGGCACGATGTATATCATGAAACTCCATCACCTCGTTGACGACAAGATTCATGCCCGCTCCACCGGACCGTATTCATTGGTCACCCAGCAGCCATTGGGCGGCAAGGCACAGTTCGGTGGGCAGCGCCTTGGAGAAATGGAGGTTTGGGCTATGGAGGCATATGGCGCGGCATATACACTGCAGGAGTTCCTGACCGTCAAGTCGGACGATGTCAGTGGCCGTACCAAGATGTATGAGAAAATAGTCAAGGGCAATAACTTCCTCACCGCCGGCCTGCCGGAATCCTTCCATGTCCTTATTAAAGAGCTGCAGGGCCTCTGCCTTGACTTGGAACTGATGGAGTAACAGGGGGCCCGATACACGTTTTGGGGAAAAGTATCAATTCTCAGACGTTAAGCTTTGTTTTTGTAACTGAGAAAAACGTATAACTTCTTACATAGGTGCTGCCGTGGAAGACCTTTTCAGCTTTTTTAATAAAGAAAAAAAGCCTTTTAAATTTAATTCAGTCCGGATTTCTCTTGCCTCACCGGAAAAAATTCTCGACTGGTCACATGGTGAAGTAAAGAAACCGGAAACCATCAACTACCGGACATTCAAACCCGAACGTGACGGTCTTTTCTGCGCCAAGATTTTCGGGCCGGTCAAGGACTATGAGTGCAATTGCGGCAAGTATAAGCGGATGAAGCACCGCGGGGTTATCTGTGAAAAATGCGGGGTTGAAGTTATCCAGTCAAAGGTCAGGCGTGAACGTCTCGGCCATATTGAGCTGGCCTCCCCTGTTGCCCATATCTGGTTTCTCAAGAGTCTGCCGAGCAAGATCGGCAATCTCTGCGACATGACTTTAAAGGAACTGGAAAAGGTTCTGTATTTCGATTCCTACGTGGTGGTGACCTCCGATGAACCGTCCATTGCCGTCGGGTCTTTGCTCACCGAGGAGCAGTATCGACAGAACAGGGAGGAATACCCCGGCAAATTCACGGTGGGTATCGGTGCGGCTGCCATCAAGGATATCTTGAAAAGTCTTGATCTGAATGCGCTGTCCATCACCCTCAGGGATGAAATGCGGCAGACCGGCTCCGAGGCCAAGCGCAAGAAACTCGCGAAACGTCTCAATATCGTCGAGGCCTTCCGCGATTCGGGCAATAAGCCCGAGTGGATGATTCTTGAAGTCATTCCCGTTCTCCCGCCGGATCTTCGTCCTCTGGTGCCTCTGGAGGGCGGCCGTTTTGCCACGTCGGATCTCAATGATCTGTACCGCCGGGTGATCAACCGCAATAACAGGCTGAAACGGCTGCTGGAACTGGACGCCCCGGAAATCATTATCCGTAATGAAAAACGCATGCTGCAGGAAGCGGTTGACGTTCTCTTTGATAACGGACGCCGCGGCAAGCTGATTACCGGACCGAATAAACGGCCGCTTAAATCCTTAAGTGACATGCTGAAAGGCAAACAGG
>JALNXE010000152.1 GCA_023230525.1 Desulfobulbaceae bacterium | reverse complement strand
CGTTAATGACGCCGGCACCAACGGTGCGTCCACCCTCGCGAATCGCAAAGCGAAGTCCGACTTCCATCGCTATCGGGGTGATCAGGTTGCCCTCTACCGTTACGTTGTCGCCGGGCATTACCATCTCTACCCCCTCTGGAAGGGTCACTACACCAGTCACGTCCGTGGTCCGGAAATAAAACTGCGGCCGATATCCATTAAAGAACGGCGTATGGCGTCCGCCCTCTTCCTTGCTCAAGATGTAGCATTCCGCCTTGAACTTCACATGCGGGGTGATGCTGCCCGGAGCTGCCAGAACCTGGCCACGCTCTATCTCGTCACGCTTGGTGCCGCGCAGCAGAATTCCCACGTTATCCCCGGCCTGTCCCTGATCCAGAATCTTCCTGAACATCTCAACCCCGGTCACCGTGGTCTTCTGGGTGGCGCGGATACCTACTATCGCAACCTCTTCGCCAACCTTGATCTTGCCGCGTTCAACCCTACCGGTGGCTACCGTGCCGCGCCCGGATATGGAAAAAACATCCTCCACCGGCATCAGGAAAGGTTTGTCGATGTCACGCTGGGGCTCGGGTATGAATGCATCCACCGCATCCATCAGATCCCAGATGCATTTTGCCGCTTCCGGATCCGTCGGATTCTCCAGGGCCTTCAAGGCGCTGCCCTGGATGATCGGCGTGTCATCGCCGGGGAATTCATATTTGCTCAGCAGCTCGCGCAGCTCCATATCAACCAGCTCGATCAGTTCAGGATCGTCAACCATATCGCACTTGTTCAGGAAGACAACCATGGCTGGTACGCCAACCTGACGGGCAAGCAGGATATGCTCACGGGTCTGGGGCATGGGGCCGTCATCTGCGCCAACCACCAGAATCGCGCCGTCCATCTGCGCCGCACCGGTGATCATATTCTTGATGTAGTCAGCATGGCCGGGGCAGTCAACATGGGCATAATGACGTTTTTTCGACTCATATTCCACATGGGCCGTGGCAATGGTGATACCACGCTCTTTCTCTTCCGGGGCCTTGTCTATCTCGCTGAAGTCTGTCTTCTTAGCAAGTCCTTTGGTGGCCAAAACCTGGGTGATTGCCGCGGTCAACGTGGTCTTGCCGTGGTCTATATGACCTATTGTGCCAATATTTACATGGGGTTTTGTGCGTTCAAACTTTTCCTTTGCCATTATTTTGCCTCATACATTCGGATTTGCTTAAATTAATCCTTTTACTTTTCTAACTATGGCTTCTGCTGTTTTTTCCGCAATCTTATCGTAAACAGCAAACTGCATCGTAAAATTAGCCCTGCCCTGGGAGGCGGATCTGAGATCAGTCGAATAACCGAACATCCCCACCAACGGAGCCTGTGCTGTAATAATCTGATATCCATTGTCACGGGGTTCAATCCCGTTAATTCGTGCTCTTCTACTGTTGAGATCTGCTATAACATCACCGACAAACTGTTCCGGCACTATTATCTCAACATCCATCAAAGGCTCAAGCAGTATCGGATGGGCCTGGGCAAGGGCATTTCTCAAGGCGATGCTTGCCGCCACCCCAAAAGCCTGCTCCGTTGAATCCTCTTCATGATAGGAGCCATCCACCAAAGCGACCTTCACATCAATTACCGGGAAGCCCGCCAGAGCGCCTCCTTCCAAACTGCCTTCGACACCTTTTTTAATTGCAGGAATGAATTCCTTGGGAATCAGTTCCTCGTCAATTCTATTTTCAAAAACAAAGCCCGATCCCCTTTCATTGGGTTCGACCTCAAGCCACACATGCCCATATTGCGGCTTGACACCTGACTGCTGAATAAATTTGCCTTCAGCCTTGGCCTTGCCTTCAATCGTCTCTTTATAAGCCACCTGCGGCGGCCCGACATTAGCGGCAACTTTAAACTCGCGGACCAGCCGATCAACAATAATCTCAAGATGCAGCTCACCCATCCCCGAAATAATGGTCTGGCCGGTATCAGCATCCGTGCGTACTTTAAATGACGGATCTTCAAGCGAAATCTTGTTCAGGCTGTCATGAAGTTTTTCTTCTTCGGCCTTACTTTTCGGCTCAATGGCGATACTAATTACCGGTTCAGGGAAATCCATGCTTTCCAGCAGGATATCATCTCCAGACTCGCAGAGGGTATCACCGGTGGTGGTATAGCGCAGCCCGATAACTGCCGCGATATCACCCGGGCCTATCTTATCGACCTCTTCCCGCTTGTTGGCATGCATCTTGACAATGCGGCTTATTTTTTCCTGTTTATTCTTGCCAGGATTATAAGCCTTACTGCCAATCTTGAGCTCCCCGGAATAAACCCGGATGTAAGCGAGATTTCCAACAAAGGGGTCGCTGGCAAGTTTGAAAGCCAAGGCGCAGAATTTTTCACTGGCCCCGGTTCTCCTCGTTACGACTTCGCCTTTACTATTTACTCCTTCGACTGGAGGAACATCTGTGGGTGAAGGCAAATATGCAACAACAGCGTCAAGTAAAGGTTGAACACCTTTATTCTTAAAGGCGCTGCCGCAAAATACCGGGACAACCTGCAGTTTGAGTGTTGCCGTCCGTATCGCGTTTCTCAGCTCATCCGCTGAGATGCTTTGCTCTTCCAGATATTTTTCCATGACCCCCTCATCGAAGTCGGCCAGCTTCTCGACGAGGGCCACACGTGCAGCCGTGAACGTATCTATGAGACCTTCAGGAATATCTTGTTCTGTAACTTGCAGACCCTGAGATTCTTCATCAAAAACAAGCATTTTCCCAGTGATGAGGTCTATTACACCTTGGAAATGATCCTCAGCACCTACCGGGAGTTGCAGCGGCAAAGGATTGGTGTTCAATCGCTTTACCATCATGCTGATACAGCGCTCAAAATCTGCGCCGACCCGGTCCATCTTATTGACAAATGCAATTCGGGGAATTGCATATTTGTCTGCCTGGCGCCACACTGTTTCCGACTGGGGCTCGACGCCGCCAACAGCACAGAAAACAGCTATGACTCCATCCAATACCCGCAGGCACCGTTCTACCTCAATGGTAAAATCTACGTGTCCCGGGGTATCGATAATATTTATTCTATGATTCTTCCAACTGCAGGTTGTGGCAGCAGAGGTAATGGTAATGCCTCGCTCCTGTTCCTGCTCCATCCAGTCCATGACGGCAGCGCCGTTATGGACCTCACCCATTTTATGGGTACGTCCGGTATAAAAGAGTATCCTTTCAGTAGTGGTCGTTTTCCCGGCATCGATATGGGCCATGATGCCGATATTGCGCAAACGCGCCAAAGAGATGTTGTTCGCCACCTTTTTCCCCTCTTCTCAACATCTCTATCAAATCAACAACCCACAAAAAACCTGAGGGGAAAGTCGCTTCTACCAACGATAATGCGCAAATGCCTTGTTCGCATCAGCCATTCTATGGGTGTCTTCACGTTTTTTAACCGCTGAGCCCCGATTATTGAAGGCATCCGAAAGCTCGGAAGCGAGCTTTTCCGCCATTGACTTCCCACTTCTTTTCTGAGAAAAATCCACTATCCAGCGAATTGCCAAGGCATTACGACGCTCTGAACGAACCTCAACCGGAACCTGATATGTCGCACCACCAACCCGGCGGGATTTAACCTCGACCTTCGGTCTGACATGCTCCATAGCTTTCTCAAAAACAGCCAGAGGCTTTTCCTCAGTTAATGAGGACTCAAGAATTTGCATGGCATCGTAAAAG
The DNA here is from genome assembly GCA_023230525.1 of Desulfobulbaceae bacterium. Lineage (GTDB taxonomy): Bacteria > Desulfobacterota > Desulfobulbia > Desulfobulbales > SURF-16 > SURF-16. The sequence continues at coordinate 3,861 of JALNXE010000152.1, read as the reverse complement.
ATAGTACGAGCAACACTCTTTTTGCCACGTTGCATCAGCCCATTAATAAACTTAGACACAAGCACACTGTTAAAGCGGGCATCAGGGTTTATTTCACGTTTAGCAACAAGTCTTCTTCTGGGCATTGTCTACAGCTCCTTATTCTTACCTTAATACAGCAACCTATTTGGGACGTTTCGCTCCATACTTCGACCGCCCCTGTCTCCTGTCTGAGACACCCAGCGTGTCAAGAGTTCCCCTGATGATATGATAGCGAACACCAGGAAGGTCCTTTACCCTGCCACCTCTGATGAGAACCACTGAATGCTCCTGCAGGTTGTGGCCGATACCCGGAATATAGGATGTCACCTCGATCCCGTTGGTCAAACGCACCCTTGCCACCTTTCTCAGAGCCGAGTTCGGTTTCTTCGGTGTTGTTGTATATACACGGACGCACACTCCACGCTTCTGCGGGCAAGCCTGCAGTGCCGGAGTTGTTGTCCGCTTCACAGACTTTTTACGCCCGTGCCGTACCAGTTGGTTGATGGTTGGCATTGACTAGACTCCTAGATGTTTTTTTATAATTGCTGTCTTCCGTAGAGGAAGACGAAATACTTGTTCACGAAAAACGGAATAAATACTCGATGCTCTTGCATGTGTCAAGAATAAACTTTCATTTACCTGACCTGCTGCGTCTTTTCAACACTCAGGGATTATTCTTCAACCATGGAATAGCGTTCCAGGCCGGTACCCGCCGGCACCAGACGGCCCATGATGACATTTTCCTTGAGACCGCTCAAGTCATCAATCTTGCCGGCCATGGCGGCATTGGTAAGCACCTTGGTCGTCTCCTGGAAGGATGCCGCGGAAATGAAGCTGTCCGTACTCAGTGACGCCTTGGTGACGCCGAGCAGCAGCGGTTCGGCAACTGCAGGCTTAGCACCCTGCTTGAGAAGCGTCTCGTTTTCCTCATTAAACCTCCACCACTCCACCTGTTCACCAAGCATGAAGGTGCTGTCGCCTACACCGGTTATCTGGACACGCTTCAGCATCTGGCGGACAATAACCTCAATGTGTTTATCGTTAATCTTAACACCCTGCAGGCGATAGACCTCCTGAATCTCATTGACCAGGAATTTGGCCAGCTCCTTGACGCCCATTACCCGGAGAATATCATTGGGATCAGGAGAGCCATCCATGAGCGGCTCACCTGCTTTCACATAGTCGCCCTCATGCACACTGATGTGCTTGCCTTTGGGAATGAGATACTCCTTGGGTTCACCAATTTCAGGGGTGACAATGACCCGTTTCTTGCCTTTGAGGTCCTTGCCGAAACTGACCCGGCCGTCGATTTCACTGATCAAGGCATGCTCTTTGGGCTTACGCACCTCAAAAAGCTCGGCAACCCTCGGCAGACCGCCGGTGATGTCCTTGGTCTTGGTCGTTTCCCTGGGGATTTTACCAAGCACCATACCAGCCTGGATTTCCTGGCCCTCTTCCACGGTGATAATAGTACCGACCGGCAGGGAGTAACGGGCTGGTGTAGCGGTTATCGGCAGCTTCAGCGTCTTACCCTTATCACCCTTGAGGGAAATACGGGGGTTCATCGCCGAACCCTTGGAACCGATGATCACAGAGCTTGACTTACCGGTAATCGGGTCAACCCGTTCCTGCATGGTTGTCCCCTCGATAATATCACCGAATTTGACAATACCCGCAATCTCGCTGACGATGGGGATGGTATAGGGATCCCAGTCGGCAATGAGGCTGCCCGCTTCCACATCGTCACCTTCGTTGACATTCAAGATGGCACCGTAGGTAATCGGATAACGCTCACGCTCTCTGCCTTTGGTGCCGAGGATGCTGATCTCGCCGTTTCTGTTCATGACCACCAGCCTTCCTTCATTATTCTTGACGCAATGAAGTCCCTGGAACTTGACGGCACCTCCATGCAGAGTGCGAATCTCAGCCTGCATAACGCTCCGGCTTGCCGTACCGCCGATATGGAAGGTTCTCATGGTCAGCTGGGTGCCAGGCTCACCAATGGACTGGGCGGCAATGATTCCCACTGCCTCCCCGATATTGACCATGTGCCCACGGCCGAGATCACGGCCATAACAGGACACACACACTCCCCGCCTGGCATTGCAGGTCAGCACCGAACGGATCATCACCCGGTCGATGCCGGCATACTCGATGGCATCAACTTTCTCTTCAGTGATTTCTTCCCCGGCCCGGACAATGATATCCCCGGTGAAAGGATCAACGATATCCTCCAGAGCCACGCGGCCCAAGATGCGCTCGCCCACCCGCTGAATAACCTCGCCGCCCTCGAAAAGGGGCTCAGCCATAATACCGTCCAGGGTTTCGCAGTCCCGCTCGATTATGGTTGAATCCTGGGCCACATCCACCAGTCGCCTGGTCAGATAGCCGGAATTCGCCGTTTTCAGGGCCGTATCCGCCAGACCCTTTCTGGCGCCGTGGGTGGAAATAAAGTACTCGAGAACAGTGAGGCCCTCCCGGAAATTCGCCTTGATGGGCGATTCGATGATCGCGCCTGACGGCTTGGCCATGAGACCGCGCATGCCGGCAAGCTGCCTGATCTGATCCTTGCTGCCCCTGGCGCCGGAATCCGCCATGATGAAAATAGAATTAAAACTCGGGGTTTCAATGAGTTTGTTATCCTTGTCGCGCAGATACTGGACACTCAACTCCGTCATCATTTCCTTGGCCACATCATCGGTTGCCCGGGACCAGATATCAACAACCTTGTTGTACTTCTCACCGGCGGTGATCAGACCGTCGGCATACTGCTGCTCGACATCCAACACCTCTTGTTCCGATTTAGCGAGGATTTCCTCCTTGCTCACCGGAATCTGCATGTCGTTAATGCATATGGAAATTGCCGCCTGGGTAGCGAATTCATAACCGATATCCTTCAAACGATCGGCCAGGATAACCGTTTCCTTGGTGCCGGCATGCCGATAGGTGTAATCAATCAACTTGGCCAGGGCCTTTTTCTTCATCACCTCATTGATGGCGGAGAAGGGCACGGACGAGGGCAGAAGATCGCCAAGCAGGATGCGTCCGATGGTTGAGTCGATGATTTCACCATTTATACGGACCTTTACCTTCGCCTGCAGATGGACCTCACCGTAATCATAGGCAATACGCGCCTCTTCCGGGGAAGAAAAAATCTTACCTTCCCCTTTGGCATGCAGCCGCTCTCTGGTCATGTAATAGAGTCCCAGCACAATATCCTGGCTGGGGATGATGATGGGCTCGCCGTGGGCCGGGGACAAAATATTGTTGGTGGACATCATCAGCACCCTGGCCTCCATCTGCGCCTCAACGGTCAGAGGCACATGCACCGCCATCTGATCGCCGTCAAAGTCGGCGTTAAAGGCCGAACAGACCAGGGGATGCAGCTGGATCGCCTTGCCCTCGATCAGCACCGGCTCAAAGGCCTGCATACCGAGACGATGGAGAGTTGGAGCCCTGTTCAGGATAATGGGATACTCCTTGACCACCTCATCGAGTACGTCCCACACCTCTTTGGTCTCTTTTTCCACCATTTTACGGGCACTTTTGATGGTTGTCACATAGCCGTGCAGTTCCAGCTTGTTGTAGATAAACGGCTTAAACAGCTCCAGGGCCATCTTTTTGGGCAAGCCGCACTGGTGGAGACGCAAATGCGGACCAACGACAATTACGGTACGGCCCGAGTAGTCAACACGTTTACCGAGAAGATTCTGGCGGAACCTGCCCTGTTTGCCTTTCAGCATGTCACTTAAGGATTTAAGCGGCCGTTTATTCGGTCCGGTAATCAGCTTGCCGCGGCGTCCGTTATCAAAGAGAACGTCAACCGCTTCCTGCAGCATG
>JALNXE010000151.1 GCA_023230525.1 Desulfobulbaceae bacterium | reverse complement strand
CCGGGTGGCCCGGGACAGGGAGTACTCCCGCTGGGCGGTGAGGTCGAGCCGGGCTGAGCTGACCCGGGCCAGCCAGATGTTGGCGGCCAGGAGATTGGCCGCAATCAGCAGCACGGTGATCAGGGCCTTTTGGCGATACCCTGCGGTGTTTGCCCCAAAACTCCAGCGCTTGCGGTCAAGAAAGTAGATGTTCAAGCTCAGGAAGAGCACGGCAAGGCTCAGGTAGTAGAACACATCGCGCAGGTCGATGACGCCCCGTTCGATGCTGGCAAAACGGCTGCCGGTGCCCAGACTGCGGAAAAAGTCGGCGGCCCGGTTGCCGAAAAAGTCGGTGATGCCGCTTGAGCCGATCAGAAAAAACAGGCCGGCCAGCAGGACGGTGAGCATGAGCGAGATGATCTGGTTATCGGTGCGGGAAGAGACAAAAAGGCCGATGCTGATATAGGCTGCGGCCATGAGCAGGGTGCCGAGATAGCCGCCGATGACCGGACCCCAGTCCAGATTGCCCAGCATGGCCACGGAAATCGGCAGGCCGATGGTGAGCAGCAGGGCGCAGGAGGTGAGAAGCAGCACGGCCAGGAATTTGCCCAGCACCAGCTGATGAAGACGCACCGGCAGGGTGAGAAGCACCTCCAGGGTGCCGATCTTCTGTTCCTCGCTCCACTGACGCATGGTGAGCGCGGCCACCAGAAAAATCATCAGCATGGGCATCCAGTTAAACAGGGGACGGATATCCGCCGTGTTTCTGGCAAAAAAGGTTTCCAGCCAGAAAAAGGAAAACAGGGAACAGAGCAGAAAAAAGCCGATGAAAATGGCGGCCATGGGCGTGCCGAAGGAGGTTTGCAGCTCTTTGCGGCAGATGGCGAGCATCTGTTTCATTTTTCACCTCCTGCCGCAGCCAGTTCATCAAATACGGCTTCCAGGGTTCTGACCTCCTGGCGCAATTCGCACAGCTGCCAGTCATGCTTTTTGGCCAGGTCAAAGATGGCCGGGCAGAGATCCTGGTCGCTGTCGGTCTTGATCAGATAGGAGATGCGCCCTTTTTTGATTTTGTCAGAACTGACCTGCTTTACTGCCGGCAGGCCGGCGAGAATGCGCCTGGGGCCTTCCGGTTCATCGGTCTCCAGGATAAGGCGGGCATTGCTGGTGGCGGCGAGCTCCGACAACCGGGCGTCCGCCTTGATCCGGCCTTTGATGATGATAATGGCCCGGTCACAGGTTGCCTCAACCTCGGAGAGAATATGGGTGGAGATGATTACCATGCTCTGGCCGGCCAGTTTCTTGATGAGATTGCGCACCTCGGCAATCTGGGTGGGATCAAGGCCGTTGGTCGGCTCGTCCAGGATGAGCAGTCTCGGGCGATGGAGAATGGCCTGGGCCAGTCCCACCCTTTGCCGGAGCCCTTTGCTCAGGCTGCCGATGGGCTGGGTGAGCCGGTCGGCCAGGCCGGTGCTGATAACGGCTTCGGAAATTCTCTGCTGCTGCATTTCTCCGGGAATATTGCGCAGATCGGCAATCATGCGCAGATAGGACTGCACGGTGAGCTCCGGGTAAAGGGGGGCGTTTTCCGGGAGATAGCCGATCTGCTGCTGGATGGCGGCGCACTGGTCCAGGACATCGAGTCCGGCGATGCGGGCGCTGCCCGCATCAGGCTGGAGAAAGCCGGTGAGGATTTTCATCAGGGTGGTCTTGCCGGCGCCGTTGGGGCCGAGCAGCCCTATCACCTCGCCATCCTGCACGGAAAAGGTGACGTTGTCGAGGGCCGGTACATCATCATAGCTTTTACATAAATTTCGTACATCAATCATGGCGGCTGGCTTAAAAAATGTTGACCGGTGTTGTTGCTGCCATTACCGGTTTTGGTTTGCTTGAATTGGATAAAACGAATCATACCCGGCTAAACGGGACTCGGGCGGTCAGGGCATTATAATGACAAATTGAGAAAGGGAAAGATTCAATTTTTTGACTTGCTTGGGCATGATATTTTTTTGAGCAGGATATTCATTTTGATTTTGCTTTCCTGGTTTTCCAGGGATCGCAGATAAGCGCCGAACTCCCTGTCGTCACCGAGCGCGGCCATATCCGAAAACTTTTTCGGCCGGCTGGCCAGGGCCATCACCGTGCAGGTCGCTGTCCCGGCAGCGATGGCAAAAAAGGCGTTGAATTTGAACAGGCAGGCGATGAAAACAAGCGCGGTCACCGGCACATAATAATAGGCGCTGATGTAGCTGCCCAGATAGCTCGAGTAGGCGAGAATGGTGGATCGGATCTGGGGAAGCTCATTGGCATGTTCCTGTTCCATCTTGAGGGCCAGAAAGATGGTGGCGTCCAGCAGTTGGGCATACACCATGCGGTCCATGATCCACAGCACCCCAAGGCCGATGGCGCCGAGCAGGCCGACCACCAGCATCATGGTCTGATCAAGAGGGTTCAGCACGCCGTTTTGCGTGCCCTTGAGGATGTAGGCCATGGCGCCCATGTCGGCGAGCAGCCAGGCGGAGGCGATTTTCCTGATCTCGGCAATGTGGATGTTGAACTGGTTTTCATGCAGCAACAGCCGTTCATACTGCTTTAAAATTTCTTCTTTTTCTTCACTGTTCTTTTTGTCATTTTCCATGATCGGTTTATCGCATTTACAGTTGCAGAATTTTGCCGCTCGGCTGCCATTTCCTGTTTCTGCCATGGGAAACGGCCTGGTAGCACTCGACCAGATCGCCGATGCGGGCATTTTTGTAATTTTCGATTTTTATGCCCACCTGCTGGCCGGGCATGGCCTTGCTGATACTGTTCTTTTCCATATGCATTGAGGCGATGGTGCCGGAAAAAACAGGTCCCATGGCCGAGATGATGCGGAAGCGGTCCCCTTGCTGCAGCCTGCCTGTTTCAACCTCGCAGCCGATGATGATGCCCTTTCTGCTGCTTTTAAACAGGGCGATGACCTTGGCCTTGCCCAAGATCTTTTCCTCTTCTTCCAGGGGCAGGAGAGTGCCGGCTATTTCCCGGAGATCCTCATACAGCCTGTAAATGACCGAATAGAGGCGCACCTCCACATTCTGCTCCTTGCAGAGTTCCGCCACCCTGGGCAGCACCTGGACATTAAAGCCGAGCACCAGCCTGCTGCCGGTTGCTGCGGCCATGACGTCTGTTTTGCAGATGTCGCCCACCCCTTTGTGGATAATCTCCACGGGCAGCCCCTCGATGGTATTTTTGGCAATGGTGGCACAAACCGCCTGCTCGCAGCCGTCCGTGTCACTCTTGATAACAACGGCAAGTATTGGATGGTGCTCCTGTTCGGAGGCCGTTATCGAAGCCGGATGGGTGCCGGTATGTTGAGTCGGTTTATGCTGGTGAAGAGTTTTCGATTTGTGGCCCATCTGCAGAACCTCCGTATGATTTATCTGGAGCTCCTTTTCGGTCTGAAGCCATGGCGCGGAGAGAAGCCCACGGCAGCCGAAGAAATGCACAAATGACTATTGATTTCTGTCGAGAGGATTTCTTACCCGCAAGGGGACTAAACACGAATCAGTCAACAATAAGGCGATCTTATCGCTAAATTCATTTCGGTTCAAGACAAACTATGCATCGGTCAGGAAAAGATGGCCTTGCCGGAGACCTGTTTGTTCAATAACCGTTGGTGTGAGGAAGGGGAGAGGAAAATCTCCCTTACTGGATTCGGCTTTGGTCGTTTTATGGGGCAGGGGACCTACTTCACATTATTACTTTTCTTTCGTTCTTAATCGTCTCTTTTTAACAAGGAATATCCACGGATATTTATTTGCGGGTGAAAATGAACGTTATATTTCCGTTGACAAATATTATTGGTAAATGCAACAGTTTGTTATGAGTGTTCTGTGTGCCGGTTTTCAGGGTGGCTGAGGTGATTCATCGAAGTCGTGACGGGCAGGAGGCAAAGGAGCTTTCGACAAAGCGATTTCTTTATCATCTTGCATCCCATCAGACTATTGTTATTAAACGGAAAGATCATTGAGACGAAGAATGCATATTCTGAACAACGCAAGGGAGGTTCGGTCATGAGTTATATGAAACAGGAGATCGAAGAGGCGAAAAAACTAATCCGCAGGCTGGATGCGGAGTACCTTGAGGAACTGAAAAAGGAAGCCGCCCTGGCAGAACCGGGAAGAAAACGTGGTGCAGAAGACGGCAAATCATGGGAGGTTTTACTGAAAAATCTTAATGTTGATAACGCCACCAAACTTGCGGAACACGAGAAGGCGGATGCAAAAAAGGCCGAAGCGACATACCGCACCCTCGAAAAGGGATTTAAAACCATTCCCGAAACAATATTGGAGGGAGCAAAAGAACAGCTGAGATTGGAGGACCATCTGAACGCTACCCTGGCCTGGGACGGCACAGAGCCTGCACGCCATTGGTTCTCATACTCCGTCCCTTTTGATCGCAACGGAAATGTGGATTTGGCGAACTCATCAGGCGGTGACGGTAAAGCTGAAGGAGACTGCGGAGAAGTGTCACCCATATTTAACACGGTATTGAAACCCAGGTCTCATGCGGTGGGGGCAGGGACTGGTTGGGCGGACCAACACTCGGCAAGCGTCAAATGCTGGTTCTGGTACTACGTGACTGGCGCATTTACTCAACACCCGGGAATGGTCTTTGTCTGGCCTTACTTTGACATGCACGGCAACTATTGGGTCAGGTCAAACGACGGCTTCTTTACTTCCAAAGAAGCATCCATCCGTCTCTCCATGACCACGAGAGTGTTCCGGCCCGGCCATAGCTATTCACCATATTTCACGTGGGCCGTTCTCGACAAAGGCGGTGGTAACATAGATGAAGACGGAAGGGTTGATTTTACGGGATGGAACAACACCGCAAAGGGAGAAAGCCTCGTTGACGCAGGCGAATCCCTCACTGTTCAAGTCATCGTGGAGCTTCGAAGCTTCGTTGAAGGGAGCGGTTCCCATGCCTTGCTCGACTTCCAAACCGGAGACGGCAACTTTATCAACATCCCGTTCATCAGAGTTTGGGTGCCGTAATATCTCCTGCATTTTACCACCCCGGCAGAATCCGCAGTTCTATCTGGTAGAAACCGGGGGAACTGCCCTGGGAAAGAATCGTCGGCCTTCCGGAGGAACGGCAATTTCCTCATTCAGTTATGCCTGCTTGGCCAACGAGGCGAGAGGAGAAGGGGGGAGAATTAATACAGTTAACCTCCGTCCCTTGCTTCCCCAGGCTGATGAGGGCATTGACCGGGCAGCTTGACCGGGAAGATGCATATTCCGCGTCTGAAGTACGTTCCCGCTGACTCCTTGTGCTTGAAAAGCTGGCGGAAACCATGGCGCGCTGTTCTCGCCACCGAGGGGTAGGTTGCGGTTGGTCAAGACAGGGGAGGAGCAATCACTGTTTTTTTGAAAGGATGATGTCTCCGTACCAGGCCGTGGCGCTCTCGCCGGTATTGTCGGAATCGGTCATGATGGCAATGCCGGATATGGCGGGGGGATCCTCGCCAAAGGCCTGCCGGTAATCAGCGGCAATGTCTCGTTTTTCCGTCAGCCACTGGTTCAGCTTCTCCGCCCCGCTCTCAATGACGATCATCTTGACCCGGTCGGTGTAGGGGTTGGGCGCGATCAGACCCTGGGGTTCCTTGCTGGCCCAGATATAGTTGATGGCGCTGATGGGCGGATATTCGCCGTACAGCAGCTTGATGGCGTTGAACTTGACCCGCTCCCACAGGCCGACTTTGCCGGCATCATAGGCAAAGGTGATGTAGATTCTGGCCGGGTAATCATCGCCGGCCTTTTTGGTGACATCGCCTTTTTGATAAATATTGGCCACCTTCCAGCTCCAGGAAAGCACAGGATAGTCAAGGGGATTGATGGGAAATTTTCGGGTAAGGCCGGAGGACGAGGCATGGCTGACTGCTTCAACCACCGTGGTGCCGTGGTCCCGCACCAGGCGGTAGGTGGTATGGGAAGCAATGTTTTTGAAGGTCAGCGGCTGCCAACCATCGGGCAGGCCGTTCAGGTCCCGGGCCTGGGAAAAATTCCCCACCACAATGCGGTCGGGCGAATCGCCGGCAACCGGGGCGGCAGGCAGGAGAGACAGTGACAGGGCAATAAGGAGACGGAGCATTTTTTGGTTTCTCTTGGTCATTTTTCATCAAGCAATTGTTGAGGCGTGGGTGAGGGGATGAAAATCCATTATGGCACAAAATAAATGGGCGGACAAGCAGGATCGGCTGCCAGCGCTTCACCGGGCGGCAATGGCTTGCAAACGGCAGCAGTTCAGGGGGAGGGATATAACAGGCTTACGGCAGCGGGGTAACAGTTGCGATAATGATTTTTAGCTGGCCAATTTTTTTTATTTGTTATAGTAAGCCGCCATGGAAAATTTTGTGCCGACCATATCCTTTCTGCTCATCGGCATGGGCTTGCGCCGTCTGCCGCAGTTTCCGCAGAACACGGCCCAGGTCCTTAATCTCTTTGTTATTTATGTCTCCCTGCCGGCCCTGGTTCTCATCAAGGTGCCGGAGCTGGTTTTTTCGCGGGAACTGCTGGCGCCGGCCCTGATGCCCTGGTTCATGCTGGTGGTTTCAGCCGGGCTTATCTGGGGGGTGGCGAAGGTGTGCGGATGGCAAAATGACACCAAGGGGGTGTTGCTGCTGCTGGTGCCGCTGGGTAATACCTCTTTTCTCGGCATACCCATGGTGCGGGCCTTTTTCGGCGAGCAGGGCATTCCCTATGCCGTTCTCTATGACCAGCTCGGTTCCTTCCTGGCCCTGGCCACCTATGGCTCGGCCGTGCTGGCCGTGTATGGCAGGGAGGAAGGTAAACCGACCTTTGGTTCGGTGATCAGAAAAATCATCAGTTTTCCGCCGTTTATCTGTCTGCTGGTGGCCTTTGTCTGCCGCGCCGTCCCTCTGCCCGGCGCGGTATCCGTCCCGCTGCATACCCTGGCTGCCACCCTGGTGCCGGTGGTCCTGATTGCGGTTGGTTTCCAGTTCACCCTGCGGTTAAGCCCGGAGGTACTGAAACCCATGGTTGCCGGACTTTTTGTCAAACTGGCCCTGGCACCCTGTATTGCCTTGCTGGTCTGCCGCGTTTTTTCCTTAGACAGTCTGGCCGCCAGGGTGTCGGTCTTTGAAGCGGGCATGCCTCCCATGATCTCGGCCGGGGCCATGGCCATCATGGCCGGGCTTTCCCCAAAACTCACCGCCGCCCTGGTGGGTCTGGGGATTTTCCTCTCCTTTATCACCCTGCCGCTTTTAGCTCAGATGATGTAGCTTTTTGCGCCGCATGGCCTGCTGCTGCGTCTTCCCTGGGCTGGATGACGTCACCTCAAGCGAGGCGTGAAGACGTGGTCAGCATTCAGGTTGAGACTGTTGGTGATGAGGTGGATGGGCTTTGAGATGGAGCGGGTAATGAATAACGCCACGCCGACAATGGCAACAAGACAGATAAGGGTCAGCGCGGCGGTAAACAGTTTGATGGCCCGGATGGAGGTGAAGGCCTCTGCTTTATTCATTTCCGCAATGACTGCCCAGGTCGTGTCGCCGATTTTTACGGGGTATAGGAACTCAGCACCTCGGCGCCGAGGTAATTAGCGCTAATCCCGCAACCGGTTTTGCCGG
>JALNXE010000150.1 GCA_023230525.1 Desulfobulbaceae bacterium | reverse complement strand
TGGTAATGCCCGGCGACAACGTAACGGTAGAGGGCAACCTGATCACCCCGATAGCGATGGAAGTCGGACTTCGCTTTGCGATTCGCGAGGGTGGACGCACCGTTGGTGCCGGCGTCATTAACGAGATTTTGGAATAAGGGAATGAGCATGATTCAAACACAGAAAATCCGTATCAGGCTGAAAGGCTATGATCATAAACTGTTAGATCAATCTACGCATGAGATTGTTGACACAGCAAAGAGAACGGGAGCAACGATTGCGGGACCGATTCCATTGCCCACTTCTATCAATAAGTATTGCGTACTGCGCTCACCGCATGTTGATAAAAAATCCCGTGAGCAGTTTGAAATGCGTACTCATCGCAGATTGCTTGATATTTTAGAACCAACTCAGCAGACAATCGACGCCTTAATGAAACTTGAGCTTTCTGCTGGCGTTGATGTTGAAATCAAGCTTTGATTTCATTGTTTTGATTTGATTTGAATGGATAAGGCAAACGGAAAATCATGCTGATAATGTTTTTATCGCCTGTTTTTCGGAAAAATAACAAGGATAAGAATCATGCCTAGGACACTTGGTATATTAGGAAAAAAGATTGGGATGACCCGTATCTACACAGAGGTCGGTGATGCTGTTGGCGTAACTGTGGTTGAGGCTGGTCCTTGTGTTGTACTGCAGAAAAAGACGGAAAGCAAAGAAGGATATAACGCCATCCAGGTTGGTTTCGGTAGCAAAAAGGAAACGCGCGTCAACAAGCCGATGATGGGCCATTTCAAGAGTGCAGGGAAAGGTGGCTTTTATCATATTAAGGAATTTCGCGTTGCTGATCCGGAGAAATTCGAGCTTGGCCAGCAGATCCTCATCAGTGATCTTTTCAAGGTTGGAGATATCGTTGATGTGTCAGGTTTTGCTAAGGGCCGGGGTTTTCAGGGTGTTATTAGGCGTCATGGATTCAAGGGCGGTGGCAAAACCCATGGTTCAATGTTTCATCGTGCACCTGGATCAATCGGATGCAGTGCCTGGCCCAGCAAAGTTGTGAAAGGCAAAAAGATGCCTGGCCAGATGGGAAACAATCTTGTCACCAAAAAGAATGTGACAATCATTGATATTCGTGATGCAGAAAATGTCATGGTCATCAAAGGTTCCCTGCCTGGCACGACAAACGAGTTGCTTCAGATTTTTACAAAGTAAAAGATAAAGAGGTGCCGGAAAATGGCAGTAACAGGCATAGTTAACATAAAAAATGAAAAAGTTGGAGAAGTGGATCTGAATGACGCGCTGTTTGCCGTTGAAGTAAAATCCTACATTCTTCACGATATCGTCAAAATGCAGCTGGCGAACAAGCGTTCTGGCAATGCATGCACTAAGACGCGGGCTGAGGTTCGCGGCAGCAAAGCAAAACCTTGGCGCCAGAAAGGGACCGGCCGCGCTCGCTCAGGCAGCAAACGATCGCCGGTTTGGCGCGGTGGCGGGACAGCCTTTGGTCCCAAGCCCCGCAGCTACAGCATCAGACTGTCCAAGAAGGTGCGCAGACTGGGGTTGAGAATGGCCTTGAGTTCACGGTTTTCTGAAAACCGTCTTGTCGTGCTGGACAGTTTTGATCTGGAAGAAATCAAGACGAAAAATTTTATCAGTGTGATGGGAACACTGAATCTTGACAATGCACTTATCGTTATCCCTGAAAATGATGAAAAGCTGGAAAAGTCATCACGAAATGCAGTTGGATACAAGGTGATTCCCACGGCAGGAGTGAATGTTTATGATGTGCTTCTGCATAAAAACATTATATTACTCCAGTCTTGCATTGGCCAGCTTGAAGAGAGGTTGCTTTCATGATCGATATCTATAATGTCATAAAGAAACCGTGCCTTACGGAAAAAGGCATGATATTGCAGGAAGAGAACAACCAGGTGGTGATGAAGGTGAATGCCAACGCCAATAAGATTCAGATCAAAACGGCCGTTGAACATCTTTTTAACGTCAAGGTTGACAAGGTTCGGACTGCGAACATGCATGGCAAAAAGAAACGTATGGGCACCCATTTTGGTCAACGTCCGGATTGGAAGAAAGCTGTTATCACCCTGGCTGAAGGGCATAAGATTGATTTTCTTGAACAGCTGTAATCTTGCTTTACTGCTTATCGTATAATTAAATAATCGGGGTAAGAAATGGCAACAATGAAGACCTATAAACCGACATCACCGGGTAGAAGAAACTATGTTTCTATTATCAATCCGGAATTGTCAAAAACCGGGCCTGAAAAAGGTTTGGTGCAACCGCTGCAAAAATCTGGTGGACGTAATAATAATGGACGCATTACCGCCAGACATATAGGTGGAGGCCATAAACGTAAATATAGGGTAATTGATTTCAAGAGGGACAAGGAAAATATTCCTGCCAAGGTAGCTGCAATTGAATATGACCCGAACCGTTCAGCCAATATTGCTTTGCTCTTTTATGCTGATGGTGAGAAGAGATACATTCTCTCTCCTTTAGGCATTAAAGTCGGTGATATTGTCGAGGCCGGTGATAAAGTTGACATTAAGGTCGGCAATTGTCTTCCCATGGCCAATATACCTCTCGGCAGCATTATCCATAACGTTGAAATGCGTATCGGCAAAGGTGCACAGATGGTGCGCAGTGCTGGTGTTTCAGCGCAGCTGATGGCTAAAGAAGGCGATCATGTTCTGGTTAAACTTCCATCCGGTGAAGTTCGCAGATTCCATCGGCTGTGCCGAGCCTGTATCGGACAGATTGGCAATATTGAACATGAGAGCGAAAAAATCGGCAAAGCAGGACGTAATCGCTGGAAAGGCAACAGGCCGAAGGTTCGTGGCGTTGCTATGAATCCACATGATCATCCCATGGGCGGCGGTGAAGGTAAAAGTTCAGGTGGGCGTCATCCGTGTACACCTTGGGGTATTCCGACCAAGGGATACAAGACGAGGAAGAGGAAGCCATCTGATAAGGATATCGTCAAGAAACGGTCATAAAGGGAGATAGAGCATGGGACGGTCAATTAAAAAAGGTCCATTTATAGATGACCATTTAATGAGTAAGGTTGAAAGCGCGAAGGAAACAGGATCCCGCAAGGTGATTAAAACCTGGTCCAGGCGTTCAGACATCCTTCCGGAAATGGTTGGTTTAACCTTTGCTGTTCATAATGGGAAAAAATTTATTCCCGTTTTTGTTACAGAAAATATGGTTGGACACAAGTTTGGTGAATTTTCACCGACTCGGACATTTTATAGCCATGCAGGTGACAGAAAGGTCAAAAAGTAATAAGGCGGTCACCTGAAAAGGAGTTATTAACCGATGGAAGCAAAGGCTGTTGTAAAAAATATAAGAATTTCTCCTCAGAAAGCACGGCTTGTCGCTGACATGATTCGTGGCAAGCAGATTGATACTGCTCTGAACACCCTGAAATTCACCCCGAAAAAAGGTGCGCGTATCCTCCGGAAAGTCGTCGAATCGGCTGTAGCAAATGCCAGCCAGAATGAGGCAATTGATGTGGATACGTTATTTGTAAAAAAAATCTTTATCGATGGCGGACCAATGCTGAAACGTATCCGCCCCAGAGCCATGGGGAGAGCTTCAAGGATATTGAAGCGGTCAAGCCATATTACTGTTGTACTTGATGAGATGTGATTCGTTGAGTTGAGGCCATTGATTCATTTATGCGCCTTACTTTAGTTGTGGAATTAAACATAATTCTTATGTGATGGAGGAAGGTTTTGGGCCAGAAAGTTAATCCAATAGGTTTGCGCCTTAATATAGTGCGATCATGGGAATCAACATGGTATGCAGACCGTGATTATTCGAAATATTTACTGGAAGATCAAAAGATCAGAAAGTATCTGAAAAAGAGGCTTTATCATGCCGGCATTTCAAAAATTAATATTGCCCGTACCGGTGAAAAGCTGAAACTGAAACTCCACACAGCAAGGCCTGGCATTGTAATCGGTAAAAAGGGGACAGAAATTGAGGCGCTGAAGAGCGATCTCGATAAACTGACCAACAGGCAATGTGTTGTCGATATTCAGGAGGTAAGACGTCCTGAAGCCGATGCACAGCTCGTTGCTGAAAATGTGGCCCTGCAACTTGAAAGACGTATCGCTTTTCGCCGGGCAATGAAAAAGGCGGTTAATATCGCCTTGAAGTTCGGCGCAAAAGGTATTAAGATAGCCTGCTCCGGTCGTTTAGGCGGAGCAGAGATGGCACGCCGGGAATGGACTCGTGAGGGACGGGTGCCGCTTCATACACTGCGGGCTGATATAGATTACGGTTTTGCTGAAGCAAGTACTACATATGGCATTATCGGTGTAAAAGTTTGGATCTTTAAGGGCGAAGTCCTTGTTGACTCTGAACAGGTCAGCGAATAAAGGGAATTTTGCCTGTTTCCGAAAATAAGGTGCAGTCGGCCCCTTATTTTATGCAATGTAAATCCAAGCAGATATCATAATGATATCCTTGATATTGATTAAGGTAACGTAGCGATGCTTAGTCCAAAGAAAGTTAAACATAGAAAACAAATGAAGGGCCGCATGAAAGGCACTGCCCTGCGCGGCTCGTCCTTGGTTTTTGGTGAGTACGCCCTGAAAGCTGTCCAGTGCGGCAATATGACTGCTCAGCAGATAGAGGCAGCCCGTATTGCAATTAACAGAACCGTTAAGCGTGGCGGCAAGATGTGGATCCGTATCTTCCCTGATAAGCCGATTACCAAAAAACCTGCTGAAACCAGGATGGGTAAAGGCAAGGGCAGTCCAGAGTACTGGGTAGCACCTGTCAGGCCTGGGCGGATTCTATATGAGCTGACAGGAGTTGAAGAAAGTCTGGCAATCAAAGCGTTGACTCTGGCAGGCAATAAACTTCCTTTTGCAACTAAAGTTATTTCGAAGAGGAGTAGTTTATGAAAGCCAAAGAAATCCGTGATTTAAGTGTTGATGATCTGAGAACAAAATCCAAAGATCTGGCTGAAGAGCTTAATAAATTGAAATTTCAGCATGGTATAAGACCACTTGAGAACACTGCCAAGCTTAAAGATCTTCGCAGACAAATTTCGAGAATAAATACGTTAATCACTGAAAAAGTTCAGTCAAATTAATTTCAATGATCGATGGTGAATCAAAAACATTCATATATCGCGGGATAAACAGATGGTGGAAAAGAAAGCACATAAAAAGACAAGAATCGGCATTGTGATAAGCGACAAAATGGACAAGAGTATTGTCATTCGCACTGAACGTTTGATTCGCCATAAGCTTTATGGAAAGTACATTCGCCGGCAGGTGAAATATATGGCCGATGATCCGCAAAGCCTCTGTGGGGTTGGCGATCTTGTTATGATTGAAGAATGCCGGCCGTTGAGCAAAAGCAAACGTTGGAGATTACGCAAAATTGTTGAAAAAGCAGTAATTGTCTGATCACTACCTGTTTTCAGCCTAATTATTGCAATTGCCGCAACAACATTATTACTCAATAACATTCGCTGTAAAGTCGAATAGTTGGTGAAGATATGATACAGACAGAAACCGTTCTCAATGTTGCTGATAACTCCGGTGCAAAGAAAGTTCTTTGTATCCGTGTGCTTGGAGGAACGAGGAGAAGATATGCCCGCGTTGGCGACATCATTGTCGTTTCAGTCAAAGAGGCTATACCTAACGCCAAGGTTAAAAAGGGTGATGTCCTTCGTGCAGTAATAGTTCGCACCGTCAAGCAAATCAAACGCAAAGATGATACCTCTGTTCGATTTGATGAGAATTCCGCTGTACTTCTTGCCGGATCAGGTGAACCAATAGGAACCAGGATCTTTGGCCCTGTTGCCCGTGAACTGCGACTTAAAGGATTTATGAAAATCATATCACTGGCTCCCGAAGTACTTTAATTGTCAGATATATTTTTGACAGACGGTATTCAGAAAGGCTGTGAGTGATAGAAAATTTATATATGAGGATCGAGTGATGGGTGCAGGAAAAAATTATCTGAAACTCAATGATAAGGTTGAGGTTGTTGCCGGTAAGGATAAAGGCCGCGTAGGCAAAATTATAAAAGTGTATCCTGACTCTGATAAGGCAAAAGTTGAAAAAATCAACATGATCAAGCGCCATATGAAACCCAATATGCAAAACCAGCAGGGCGGTATTATCGAAATGGAAGCAGCGATGCATGTTTCCAACTTGATGTTGATCTGTTCCAAGTGTGCAAAATCAGTACGAGTGAAAATTTCTCGTTTGGAAGATGGAACAAAGGTCCGGGTCTGCAAGAAGTGTGGCGAATCGATTGAGGCAAAGGCCTAAGGCTTTTGGTTTATTGGAGGCTATAATGCTAAGTTTAAAAGAATATTACGAAAAAGAATGTATACCCATGCTCGTTAAAGAGTTTGGTTATAAAAATATGATGGAAGTACCCAAGATTGAGAAGGTTGTTCTCAACATGGGCCTTGGTGAAGCGGTGCAGAACCCCAAGATTGTTGAAGGGGCGGCAAATGAACTGACCCTTATTGCCGGTCAGAAGGCGGTTATTACTAAGGCCAAAAAATCCATTGCTACATTTAAACTCAGGGAAGGCATGCCTATTGGCTGCAAGGTTACTCTCCGCAAAGATAAGATGTATGATTTTTTGAGTAAACTTGTTCATATAGCTCTTCCTCGGGTTCGTGATTTCAGAGGTGTGAAAGCCACTGGTTTTGATGGACGCGGGAATTTCTCTTTTGGCGTAAAAGAGCATATAATTTTCCCTGAGATTGATTATGACAAGATTGATAAAATCAAAGGTTTTAATATAACAATTGCAACCAATGCAAAGACCGATGAAGAAGGGCGTTTTCTTTTAACTGCGCTGGGTATGCCTTTCCATAAATAGTACTGTTCAGGAGGAAGAGGTTGGCTAAGAAATCTTTAATAGCAAAAAGTAATCGCAAACCGAAATTCGGTGTACGCGCTTATAATCGCTGTCCACTTTGTGGTAGACCACGGGCATTTATCCGTAAATTTGGTGTGTGCAGGATTTGTTTCAGATCCCTTGCTTCCCGCGGTGAGATAACCGGCGTGACAAAATCGAGCTGGTAAGAGCTCTTATAGTCATTTTTTTATTGACTGCAAAAGGAGTAGATACATGTCTATAAGTGATCCCCTGGCAGATATGCTGACCAGAATCCGAAATGCCAGAATGGTAAAGTTTGATAGTCTTGAGATGCCGTATTCAAAACTGCGGAGTGGTGTGGCCGAGATTTTAAAGAAAGAAGGCTATATCAGCGATTATCAGGTTGTTAAAGATAACTTGCAAGGGGTTTTGAAAATATCCCTGAAATATGACCAAAACAGAAATCCGGTAATTTCCGGGTTGAAGCGGGTGAGCAAACCCGGTTGTCGGGTTTATGTTAAATCCGATGATATTCCCAAGGTCATGAGTGGACTTGGAATAGCTATTATATCTACTTCAAGTGGTATTTTTACAGACAGAGAAGCTCGGCAGAAAGGTATTGGTGGTGAGTTGCTCTGTACTGTCTGGTAAAAATTGAATTTGATCGGGCGGTCTTCAATGATGTAGGCCGTTTGTTAATTACGTGAATATGAAGTCAGTAAGATAGAGTGGAGACGACCAATGTCAAGGATTGGCAAGCAACCCATACCGGTACCAGCTGGGGT
>JALNXE010000149.1 GCA_023230525.1 Desulfobulbaceae bacterium | reverse complement strand
GTCACCGCAGCTTGTTTCCAGAGAATTCAGCAGCCAGAAATCAGGAGCCAGAATAAAACGTAATAAAATCAACCATTCTGAATTCTGTCTCCTGTCTCCTGAATTCCCATGACGGAGATCAGAACAGCAACCATGTCACAAAGGTATCGTTATTTCGACAAAATAGATCAGTCAGAAGTTGAGTAAAAATATGACCATTACGACAATAATACCGGCAGCTCTCATCCTCCTCGGCATCATTCTCATGTCCGCCTCCATCGTCCTGGGGCGGAAAATGACCAGCAGCCTGCCGCGTGAACTGCAAAACAACTGGATTCCGCTCCTCTGCCTCATGGCGCTCTTTCTCCTCGGCTATATCGGCGTTCTGCCCCTGCTGGCCGAGCTGACCATTTTTCCCCGGCAGATCTTCGTCTCCCTCATTTTATTCGGCGGCGCCATTTTTGTATTCCTGGTCATCAGTTTTACCAGAAGCACCATTGCCAGGATCAAGGCGGATGAAGATCAGCTGAGGCAAAACAATATGCTGCTGGCCGAAGAGGTTCGCGTCCGGAGAGCGGCGGAAGAAAAGATCCGCCAGCAAAGCGAGGTGATGCTGCATGATATCCTGGAAATCGTGGCGGAAATGATCGCCAACCGGGACCTGCACACCTTTGAACACGCCGCCGAGGTTGCCAGGATTGCCGGACTCATCGGCCGGGAAATGAAATTAAGCGGCGATGATCTGAAAGTCATTGAATTCGGCTGCCTGGTCCATGACATCGGCAAAACCGCCATCCCGGATGACGTCCTGTTAAAACCGGGCCATTTCGACCTTCAGGACCGCTTCATCATGCAGTATCACCCCCTGGTCGGCGCAAAAATATTTGCCCGCCACCTGCAGGACGACCGCATAGCCAACATCATCCTCAATCACCACGAACGTCTCGACGGCAGCGGTTATCCCGCCGGCCTCAAGGGCAATGAGATTGACCTGTTTTCCCGCATCGTCGCCGTGGCGGACACCTATGAGTCTCTTATCGCCAGAAGGCCATACAAACAGCCCATGTCCCGGGACGAGGCCCTGGCCATTGTGGACAAGGAGGCAAAGGCAGGCCAGCTGGACCAGGGCATTGTCGATCTGCTGAAAAAAATAGCGCCGGAAATCCCGGAGGATATATCTCCTTCACCCCAGATGACCGCCGGCTTCATGAAAGACATCGAGGTGTTCCGCCGGAAAACCTATTTCCGGGAACCGCTGACGGATTTTTACAATTACCGCTACCTCTATTTTCTTGACGACGCAAAACTGTTACGCAACAGCACCATGGCCTATGACCTCTTTTTCATAGATATTCCCAGCTTCGGCGAGTTTCAGCAGCAAATCGGCCATGTGGTGGCTGACCAGATCCTGGATGAACTCGGCCAGCGGCTGCTGAAAACCACCAGCGAATGGGGCAGTGAGCAGGAGTCAGGAGCGGTGATGCTCTTCCGCAAGGGAAATGATTATCTGCTTTACGGGGAATTTGCCGACGAAAAGGATGCGGGGGCCTTCATGAAACAGATGATGGGCGATCTGGCGGCGGTGAAGAAGGAATGGAATCTGGCGACGACTCTGTACCGGCGGAACTTTGCCGCCGGCTTTCCCATGGATCAGGCCCTGGCAAGTCTCTTTGCCGCCCCGACCAAGGCCCCTCAGCCGGCCGTTGCCGCGTAAAAAAAGCCCCTGCCGGATGGCAGGGGCTTTTTTAGGGGGAGAGAAGAGAGAGAGAAATGCGGTGAAAGCCGTTTAATTCCATTTCGGACAGGGGCCATTGCCTCCCCGTCCGTAACCCATACCCATGCCCATACCCCTACCCATGCCGGGGCCGCAGCCGGGGCCGCCTAAGTCACATCCGCCCTGCCAGCCAAGCCCGTCAGCCTTTTCCTGAATCTGGGTGCGCAGGTCAAACATTTCCTTGGCCAGGGCATCGATTTTTGCCTGATCCGGCGTTTCGGCAAAGGTCAAGGCGCGCATCTGCTCCCTTTTGCCGAACATTTCCCGGCGCAAATCAACAGTGGCGTCCATAAAGGCATTATAGGCTTTTTTGGTTTCCTCATCCATCACCTGCACATTCTGCCCGGCGTTTGCCTTCCAGCAGTTTGCCCCGGCAGGCCCTCCACCCCAACCCATGGGGCCGCGCTGGGCGTCCGCCTGCTGAATGCCGAAAAAACCGATTGTTGCCGCTAATGCCAGTGCTGCCAGTACTTTTTTCATGATGATCCTCCTTGTTATTTAAGAACTTTTTTTAGCTCAAATTTGCGCTGTTTGCTTTCTTCTTTTTCAACATGCGTGCCAGCACCGGGACAAATTAAATAACATATCGATATTAGACATATTATTATTTTTCGCAGGGGATTTTCCCCGGTCGCTGGCAGCAAAAAAGCCTTTTTACCCGCCGCCTTTCGACACTATTGTCGAGCCCGGACCGCAAAATGTCGAAAGCCGTTTCCCGGGGCGAAGTGCAGCAGACAAACAGGGAGGATGGGTGAAGGGGTATCAGGAAATATTGCCGGCCGCCTGGTCCAGCACCTTGCGCACTTTGGCCAGCAGACCTTTGACGGTGAAGGGTTTCTGGATGAAGTTCACTCCCTCATCAAGCACTCCGCGATGGGCGATGACATTATTGCTGTACCCGGACATGTAGAGAACCCGCATATCCGGGTAAAGGGCGGCGATCCGCTCAAAAAGCTCCCTGCCGCTCATCTTGGGCATCACCACGTCGGTGAGCAGCAGCTGCACCGGCCCCTGGTGCTGCCCGAGGATACCCAGGGCATCGATGCCGTCACGGGCAATGAGGAGGGAGTAACCCTGCCGGCTGAGAATGGCCCGGGCGAGATTTCGCACCTGATCATTATCCTCCACCAGCAGAATGGTCTCGGAGCCGCCCAGGTCCGCCGGTTTTGCCTCAGGAGCGTCCTCTGCCGCGGCCTGTGCCTCGGCAACGGGAAAGTAAAGTTTGAAGGTCGAGCCCTTACCGGGTTCACTGTAGACCCAGATACTGCCGCCGTGCTGCTTGACGATGCCGTAGACGGTGGCCAGGCCCAGGCCGGTGCCCTGGTCCTTGGCCTTGGTGGTGAAAAACGGCTCAAAGATGTGCGCTATGGTCTCGGGGTCCATGCCGCTGCCCGTGTCGCTGAGAGCCAGCCTGACGTATGGGCCGGGGGTCATGCCGGGCTTTTCCCCGGCATAGGACTCATCCACCTCGACCCTCTCGGTTTCAATACTCAGCCTGCCGCCGTCGGGCATGGCGTCCTGGGCGTTGACCGCCAGATTCATGATCACCTGCTCCAGCTGGCCGATATCACCCCGGATAAGCGGCAATGAGGCAGCCCCCCTGACATCAATGACGACATCCTCCCTGATGGTACGGCGCAGCAGCTTTTCAAACTGGTCCAGCACGCTGTTCAGGTCAATGGGTTTGAACTCCATCACCTGTCTGCGGCTCAAGGCCAGCAGCTGACGCACCAGATCCCGGGCCCGCTTGCCCGCCTTGACGATTTCCTGCATGTCCTCCTTGCGTCCGTCTCCCTCGCCGAATTCCTCCAGCAGCATCTCGCCGTACCCCAGAATGGGGGAGAGCAGGTTGTTGAGATCATGGGCCACGCCGCCGGCCAGGCGGCCGACGGACTCAAGTTTCTGGGCCTGCTGAAACTGGGCCTCCAGCTTGACTTTCTCTTCGTGGATGCGCAGCTGCTCCGTGATATCACGTTTGACGGCCACGTAGTTGACAATCCGGCCTTCGGCGTCCCGCACCGGCGAGATGCTGGCCTCCTCGGTGAAGAGCGTGCCATCCTTGCGTTTATTGACCAAGCGTCCCATCCAGTTGCTCCCGCCGGAGATCACCCGCCACATCTCCCCATAAAAAGCCGCGTCCTGGGTGCCGCCCTTGAGGATGCGCGGGTTCCGGCCGATGGCCTCAAAGCGGCTGTAGCCCGTGGTGCGTTCAAAGGCCGGATTGACATATTGAATGTTTCCTGCGGGATCGGTGATGACGATGATCTCGCCGGACTGCTCAATGGCCATGAGCAGCCGTTCCCGTTCCGCCTCCACCCGCTTGCGCTGGGTGATGTCCATGAAGATCACCGCAAACTGTTCGGGCCTTGGGCAATAAGCGGTGACTGCATAATATTTGCCCAGTTCCCGGCTATAGCTCTCAAAATGCAGCGTCTCGCCGCTGTCCACCACCTGGCCGTAGCGTTCAATCCAGGAAAGTTCGGTATTGGGCAGCACATCGAGGACCATTCTGCCGATCAGGTCCCCGGCCTTGAGCCCGGTCATCCGCTCAAAGGCGGGGTTGGCCTCCAGAAAGCGGTAGTTGCACGGCGAGCCCGCCGCGTCCCGGACAATCTCGTGCAGGGCAAAGGCCGAGTCCATTGCCTCAAAGAGCAGGCGGTACCGCTCTTCGCTGTCCCGCAGCGCCGCCTCGGCAATTTTGCGTTCGGTGATGTCCATGATGTTGCCGACGACCCGCACCACCTTGCCTGCCGCCATTACGGCCTCTGCCCGGGTGCGGATCCAGATCCTGCCTCCGCTGAAAGGCGTGAACGGAAACTCCAGGTCATAGGGTTGCCCCTGGCTGACGCAAGCCTGGAAGGCGGACAATATAACCGGCCGGTCCCCGGGATCGTAACACTCCAGGCTCCTGGCCACGCAGTCGTCTGCGCCTTGGGCTATCCCGCCCGGCGGCAAGCCATGAATGCGGTACACCTCCTCAGTCCAGAACATGGTCTGTTTTTCCACCTCCCACTCCCAGCCGCCCACCCTGGTCAGCCGCTGGGTGTCATTCAGCAGCTCCTCGCTCTGCCACAGGGCCTGCTCGGCCCGGACACGGCTGGTGACCTCGGCCAGGGTGAAAACCAGTCCCGCGGTCTTATCGGCGGCATCCCTGGTGGGATTCAGACTCCAGTCCCAGTAGGTCACCCCCCGCTCGGGCTGATCAGGGAACTCGAACGGCTTGGCCGCCACGGAATAGGGTTCCCCCGTATCCACCACCCGCTGGAAGATCGCCTGGTTCTCCTGGTGGGGATAAAGTTCAAAGTGATTCCTGCCCGGAAAAAAGCCAGGGTCGTGGCGGCAGGTTTCCGCATAGGCGCGATTAACCCAGATGAAGTTGAACCGCACGTCAAGAAAGGCCACCATCATGTGGGTATGGTCCAACACCCCGGCCATGAGCTGGTTGGATTGCGCCAGCCGGGCCTCGCTCTGCCGCAGCAGTTCCTCGGCTTTCCGGCGCTCTTCCAATACCCTGGCCAGCTTGATGTTGCTGTAGCTCAGGGTGGAAAGCAGGGTGGTGAAGCGGGCGTAAAAGTTCATGATGGTGTTGACGGTTTCCCGGCTCCAGCGGGGCACCCGCTGGAGTGCGGCCAGGTATTCATCCTCAGCAAACCCGTATTGCCTGGCCTGGGCCGCAAAGGTTTCGCGGTCCGGCCGGTCTTCGGCAAAAAGAAACTGGCCGAGGAACAGGTTGCCCATATGCCTGTTGCCCACGGTGATCGGCGTGGCAATATCCCACATGTTATTTTTGCATTTGTAGATCCGGAAGGTGCCGGCCGGGACCCCGGCGGACAGCTCTGTGTCGCTTTCCACACAGTTTCTGCAGGTTTCCGGGTGAAGGCGGTGAAACTTCGTGCAGATATCCTGCCAGCCGGTGGCCACCAGCACCTTGCCCTGCAGATCGATAATGCCGACCCCGATATTGGTCAGTTTATAAAAATCATCCATCAGCTCCTGGATGGCCGGCACATCCAGGATATCGCGCAGCTCAAGCAGGCCGATATCTCCCTCCGGCAACAGAATGGCATTGAGCTTGGCCCTGACCCGGGTCTCGCTTTCCCGCAGCCTTTCCGCCGCCCGCTTGCATTCGGTGATATCCCGCCAGATACAGTGGTAGACGGGGCGTCCCCCCGCATCAATCAGCTGGGCCATCACATGGACGTGTCTGGTTGCTCCCTGCTTGGTGCGCTGCAAGGTATCAAAAGAATCCTGTCCATCGCGCATGACCTGGCGGATGCGGGCCCGGCTCTGTTCAGGGGTTTCCGCCACCTCGATGTCCGCCAGACGCAACCGGGCAAACTCCTGCCGGGAATAGCCCAGCTGCCGGCAGACCTGATCATTGAACTCAAGCGGCTGGGTGGTTTCCGGATCCAGGATCACCACGCCGTCCGGGCTTTGCTCAAAGAGGGCGCGATAGCGGCATTCGGCCTCCTGCAGCTGGCGGCTTCTTTTCTCCAGCAGATCCTCCACCCGCAGCAGGGATCTTTCCCGGCAGACCCTGGCGCAGACCTCGATGAGATACTCCGGGTCAAAGGGTTTGCGCAGATAGGCGGCCGCCCCCTGCTTCATCCAGGCCAGGGCCAGTTCCGGACTCGGGTCGGTGGTCATCATGAGACAGACGCAGTCAGGCCGTTTGAGGCGGAAATCCGCCAGCAGCCCATCCCCTTTGGCATCAGGCAGGTGATAGTCCAGCAGGGCAATGTCGTAAGCCTCGCCGCTGAAGGCCTCGGCGGCCGTCCGGGCGGTAAATGCCGTATCCGCATGGTAGCCGTGGGCCGCAAAGACCTGCTGCAGGGCCTTGGCCAGGGACGTGCTGTCCTCAACAATCAACACCCGGCGGCCGAAACGCAGCGAACTGCCGGACAGCAGCGCCCGCACCTGCTCAAGAAACCGGGCGCCGTCCACCGGCGAAGACAGAAAGGCGTTGGCGCCCAGTTCCTCGGCGAGGCGGGAGGCCTCCTCGCCGGCAAAGGTGGCGGAGACGATCAGGATGGGGATATGATTGCAGAATTGGTATTCGGGGGAACGGAGCAGCCGGCAGAAGCGCCAGCCGTCGATGCCCGGCATGTAGAGGTCGGTGACGATCAGCGCAGCCGGCCGCTGCCGGTCCAGGACCGCAAGAGCCGCCTCCGCGCTTTGAAATGGCAGCACCTCGAGCCCTTCCCTGGCCAGCAATCCGGCCAGCACCCTGAGCTGGGTCAGGTCGTCGTTTACCACCACCGCCCGGACTGCCGGCGGATCAGATGTACCACTCTTCATATCTTCCCCTTTGGGCCGCCGTCAACGCCGTTTGGCCATGCCGGGTAGTTCTTTTCCAGGCAATCGGGACAGACGCTGTGGCTGAACCGGGCCTCGGAATGCCGGCTGACATAGGCATCAACCTGGTCCCAGTAGCCCTGGTCGTTGCGGATCTTCTTGCAGAACGAACAGATCGGGATAATGCCCTGCAGGGTTTTGATGTGGAGGGCGGCTTCACGCAGTTCCTGCACCTGGGCGCTCAATTTTTCCTGCATCCGGACCATGCGCCGGCCGACCTCGATTCTGGCCCGCAGTTCTCCGTGATCAAACGGCTTGGCCAGATAGTCGTCCGCCCCGGCATCAAGGCCTGCGATGATATCCGCCTTTCCTCCCCTGGTAGTCAGCATGATGATATAGGGCGGCGGCAGGGAAGGCAGGGCCCGGATCCGGCGCACCACCTCCAGCCCGTCCATGCCGGGCATCATCCAGTCGAGGATGGCCAGCCGCGGCGCGGCGGGTTGCTGTAGAGCTGCCAGGGCTTCCGGGCCGGTGGTGGTCTCCTGCACTTCATGCCCCTCTTTCTTCAACACGGCCGACAGCATGATGCGCGACGTCAAGTCGTCTTCAGCGATCAGGATGCGCATGGCTTTCTCCTTGCCTGATATCTCAACTTTCTGACTTGATCTATTTTGTCGAAATAACGATATTTTTGTGACATAGTTGCTGCTCTGATCTCCGTCATGGGAATTCAGGAGACAGGAGACAGAATTCAGAATGGTTGATTTTAT
>JALNXE010000148.1 GCA_023230525.1 Desulfobulbaceae bacterium | reverse complement strand
CGAGGTACTGCGCCATTTATGCGAGGAATTGAATGCCACCATGACCCGGTTTCCTGGCACATCCATGCGCCTGGTCTACGAATTGGTGTCATGATAAATTCTTCCGAAATCAGGTGGTCTGAGCTTATACAGGGTCCGCTGAAGTGACTGGTTATGTGATTTATAATATTTCAATGTTGTTGGCCATTTTAGATTCTCCGAGATTGGTTGGATAAAAACGGACTACATTGTCGATCTATTTTGAACTTATCGCAACTCACTCGCACCCAGTCGCCCCTCAAGCATCAACAGCCTCAACTTCCCAAAGCACCAGCGAAAAGATCAGTTCCTCCGCTCCGCCCACGTCGCGAGGTGGTGATACAGGGAGACAAAGTAAAGCAAAAGGCAATCACATGGATGTATAGCCTCCCAAACTCACGACTCACTGCACTGCGGGCAAAAACGAGACGGAACTAACGAAACAGTCTTCACCAAAAACAACTGGTTCGGACTGGACAAAAGTCTATAGGACTTTGGAGTCAGCCATCAAAGTCAGGCATTATTCTCCCAAAACACTGAAAGCCTATCAAGGTTGGATTCATCATTTCCAAAATTTTGTCAAGAACAAAGACTCTGAACTTATTGAGATCTCTGATGTTAAGGACTTTTTGAGCTTTCTCGCCGTCAAGCGAAATGTCTCGGCCTCCAGTCAGAACCTTGCTTTTAATGCCCTTTTATTTCTTTTTCGGCATATCCTCGAAAAAGAGTTTCCAAAAGTTGAAGGCATCGTCCGGGCCAAGCGTAAACCGTACATCCCCGTTGTCTTATCTCGGGAGGAAATTGACAGAATCGTCGCTAATGCCGGGTATCCTTACGCTCTGATCATCAAACTGCTTTACGGTTGCGGCTTACGACTGGCGGAATGCATGAACCTTTGAAATTCAGGCAGATGACAAGAGGGTATAAGCAAGCCAGTAGATGAAAGATATCCACTGGCGGTCTCAATCCAAAATGAAAATAGGGAACTTGAGATGTTCCCTGAGTATACGTAGCACCTGAAAGTCGAAACAGCATATTGTCAATAACAGCCAGGCAGGGTTACAGGGGGCGCGCCCCCTGTAACCCGAAAATCAAATATTCAACGAATCAAAGGATCATTTGCCGTTGCGCACCGGCAAGACCCGGTCCTCGAGGGAGCCAAACTGGCTGCCCAGGTAACGGTAGCCGTCGCCGAACGAGAAGTGGGCCGCCTCGGAGCCTTGAGTCTCCATAGCCCAAGGACAGCATTTTGAGAGTTTGATCAACGGCGTTATATGGTATGGGCCTGCTTCCTCCTTGTCATAGAGCCCGGCCAGTTCATCCTGGGTTGGCATGCGCCAGCCGGTATGCCCCCCGCCTGAGTAAGTCCGGCAATATTCCCTGGCGTCTGCCCAGTTAATGTCCCGGCCATTGTCACTTGCCGCCCACATCAGGCCGGTCTGGGCATCGGTCACCGTACCGTCGCCGTTATTCTTGAACCGTGCCAGGCGTTTCTCGCCCGCCTCTACCTGGCTGTACAATTTCAGGGCGGGATCATAGGATTTCCCTTCCTTCCCCGCCTTGTCCAGATAGGTCTCCAGGCTCTTCTTGGCCTCGGCCGGCTGCT
The DNA here is from genome assembly GCA_023230525.1 of Desulfobulbaceae bacterium. GTDB lineage: Bacteria > Desulfobacterota > Desulfobulbia > Desulfobulbales > SURF-16 > SURF-16. Next base: position 6,331 of record JALNXE010000148.1, on the reverse strand, counting down.
TGGCGGCGGCAAGGTAGCGGCCGTTCTGGAAATAATACTCTACCGGCAACCTGACCTTGAGCGCCCTGATCTTTTCCAAGTCCCGGCCCGCAGCCTCCTGGTCCTCCCGGTCCAGCTTCGCCGTCGCCGACATCAGCAGTTTGTCCGCCTCCACCTCAGGAGGCAGCGCCATGGCCGGCATGATAAAGCCGATAAGAACAAAAAAACCAACCGCCACGATAATTTTTTGCGACAATGTACTCCCTGGACAAGCTCTCATTGCTCCCTCCTTTTAAATCTGAATAGGATTAATGTGTTCCTCGGGGTTCTTTGGTCATAAGGCAAACATTCTGCAACTTGCTTAAAAAGGATGTTCTTAACCGGCTTGCCGTGCTTACAAAAAAAAGCCGAGCCACCACTATGAATCAGGCAACCCGGCTCGCTTAAAAGCTCCGTGGCTTTCCGTCCCCATCTTGCGGTGGGTTTGGTTTTATCTGTATACTACCCTAACAAATTTCTATGACGCCGGCGCTTGTTTGTAAAGATGGCAAATTGTCGCGTCTCCGGTGGCTGGAACCTCCTGATGGGCTATTTTTTCTGCAGAAAGTCATCGATATTAAAACCGCTTTCCTCGTATTTTTTTAATTTGCGCCACAGGGATACCCGGTCGATATTCATGATCTTGGCCGCCTGACTTTTGTTGCCCTCCACGCTTTTGAGCACCGACATGATATAGTCGCGCTCGTGGTTCTCCAGGGTCTGCACCGGTTTTTCATTCTTGGCCGCCATGGTGAAGTGGGGTTGTTGGATGCCGAATTCCGGCGGCAGGTGATATGCCTTGATCTCCGGCTCGCCACAAAGCGCCAGGGTCCTTTCAATGATGTTTTCCAGTTCACGGACATTGCCCGGGTATTCATAATCCTGCAGCAGGTCAAGCGCCTTTGGCTCGATGGATTTAATCTTCCCCTCCGGCGCGGGATATTTTGCCAGAAAATGATGGACAATGAGCGGGATGTCATCTTTGCGGTCCCGCAGAGGGGGAATATTGAGCGACACCACGTTGAGCCGGTAATAGAGATCCTGGCGGAACCGCCCCCGCTGCACCTCTTCCTGCAGATCCCGGTTGGTGGCGGCCAGGATGCGGACATCAACCGGGATTTCCTTGGTGCCACCCACCCTGATGAACTTTTTTTCCTGCAGAACCCGCAGCAGTTTCACCTGCATGTTCAGGGGCATTTCCCCGATTTCATCGAGCAGCACCACGCCGCCGTCAGCCGATTCAAGAAGGCCTTTGCGCCACTTGGATGCCCCGGTAAAGGCGTCCTTTTCATGGCCGAAGAGTTCGTTGAGCATGAGTTCTTCGGTCAGGGCGCCGCAGTTGATCGGCAGAAAGCGTTTGTTGGCCCTGGGGCTCAGCTCATAAATGGTGCGGGCCACCAGTTCCTTGCCGGTGCCTGTTTCTCCGATGATGAGGACATTACAGTCAAGATGGGCAACCTGGGCGATATTATCCTTGAGCTTCAGGACCGCGGGATTTTGCCCGACAAACTGGGTTACCCCTTTTTTTGACATGATATGCTGCTTGAGCCGCGATATTTCATTTTTCAGGATGGTCTTTTCCAGGGCTTTTTTGACCAGGGCGCGCAGTTCGTTGAGTTTGATCGGTTTTGCCATGTAGTAAAACGCGCCTTCGGCCATGGCCTCCACCGCTGAATTGACCGTGGCGTAGCCGGTTATGATGATCACCTCGGCCTCAGGCTGCATTTCCTTGGCGATGTTCATCACCTGAACCCCATCTATATCCGGCATCTTCAGGTCGGTTATGATCAGGTCGAAACGGTTGTGGGTGATGATTTCCACCGCCTCCTTGCCGCAGGAGGCGGTTTCAACATGATAACCCTCCTTGGTCAGTACATGGTGAATGTTCTGCAGATTGATAATCTCATCATCAACCACGAGTATGCGTATTGCTTTGTCTTCTTGCATTTCTTTATATCGGGTTAAGATTGACTGTCTCGCAAAAAAGCCGCTCGACAGCCGTACAGTGCATGATAACTTACTGATTTATCGTCATGTGGTTTCATTGCCGAGACTTTTCACCCGCAAGGGGTATAAATACCGGTCCATCAGGCTTCGCGTGATTTGGGCTTATCAAAGGCCAGGGGCAAGGTGATGATGAATTTTGTCCCCTGTCCCAATTTGCTTTCCACCCTGATTGTGCCGTTATGCTTTTTGATGATGCCATAAACGACCGCCAGGCCCAGTCCCGTTCCTTTGCCGACGTTTTTGGTGGTGTAGAACGGATCAAAGATTTTCTGGATATTATTTTCATCAATGCCTATTCCGGTGTCTTCAACGGTAATGACCGCATTTTGGTTTTCACTGTCCGCTGCCGCGGTGATGGTGATGGTGCCGGGAGGTGAAGGGATCGCCTGCAGAGAATTTAACAGCAGATTGAGCAGTGCTTCCGTCATTTTCTGGATGTCGACTTTAATGGCGAGATCTGCCGGAATATCCTTTTTGATAGTGATATCCGCCGGGACATCGCTTGAAACGAGACGAATGGCGCGCTCCGCCACATCGTCGAGAAAAGCGGGCTGGATGGAAAAGGTCTGGGCCCGGGAAAATTCCAGCAAACCTTTGACCGTTTCACTGGCACGATGGGTTTCCTGCTCGATGTTCTTGAGCAGGCTCTCAATAAATTGACAGTCACCTTCTTTCAACTCGGAAAGCGCGATCTGGCAGGAGGTGGAGATATTGTTGAGGGGATTGTTGAGCTGATGGGCGGTGCCGGAGGCCAGGGTGCCGATGGAGGACAGCTTTTTCGCCTGGAAAAGCTGTTCCTGCTGCTCCTCAATTTCCTTTACCATTTTATTGAAGGCGCGCAGGACACTGTGCAGCTCATCTTTTTTGTCCGGCAGGGGCAGGGGAGTAAAACGGTTTTTGGCTATGGTGGTGGCCGCCACCTCGATCATCTTCAGCGGCTTGATCAGGGTTTTGAAGAGCATGATCGTGGTAAAAATAGTAAAAATACCAAGCAGCAGCAGGTAGAAAAAGAGCTGTATCTGAAAATGCTGAACAAAGCGGCTCAGTTTGTTCTGTTCGAAAATAACGAATTCATCACTTAAGGCAACCAGTTCCTTTCCGAGTGTGCGCAAGAGCTCGCGGCTGTCGTTTAAGAGTTTTATGTCATGTTCGCTGCATATCTCACAGTTATCTTTCAAGGCCTTGAAGGCTGAACGGTATTGCTGGAGTTTCGTCTCGATTTTTCCTACGAGTTGCGGTTTCGGCCGGTTCAGATCGTTCTGCACAATAGCCAGATATTCAATAGCCTCATTGATATATTTCTGAGCGGTCAGGAAATCTTCCAGTTCACTGCGCATGATGTAATTTTTCTCGTAACGCCTGATCTCAAGGCTGGTATTGCTGAGTCTGATGGCCTGAATAAGAATGGTTACATCCTCGTTGAATTTTTCAAAATCATTATAGAGGAAGGCTCCTAATGAAATGAAAAATGTGAGCTTCAAAACGAAAAAGCCCAACATTTTTTGTCGTAATTTAAGTTGAAACATCTTTTATTCTCTTTTTAAATTTGTTGCCTTAACGATAGCTTTGGAGTTAAGTTAGCAAATTTCAGGCCGCAGGCTTACTTTTATCCGTATTCTCACCTATAAAGATTTTCTTCGGGCATAAAGGGGAAAGCGCTTCTTTGCCGCAAGAAGTCTTTTGCTCACGTCATATATAAGATATATACCGCATATAACCCTATATTGCAAATTGCACTATTGTTGCCCTATGCAACGTTGCATAGGGCAATGCAGGTGTCTCGCCAGCCAGCTATGCAACCAGCTGTTTCTCAATATGATGCAGGAAGAATTTTTTTAGCGGATAATGAGCTTCCAGCAGGAATGCTATTTCATTTTGTAACAAACCGCCCTGGCTGCCGCGGTTTGCTCAGCCGGGATATTTTGCCGGTTGGTTTGTCAGAAAATTTGGTCCCGGCCGTGCCGGGATCATGCATGCTTCCCTTTCCTGTTCCATGGGCTTCTGCGGATTGAAAACTCTGACCCAATGAGAAGGAGAGTTATGAGGGGGAGAAAAACACCCCGGTATCTTGATCCCGGCGGCTTGGATATTTTTCCCATAACTTTTCTGTGAAGCTGATTTACTGCTTCACAGATGGGCATTTATTTTGTAGAAATATTGTCAATGTCGATAACGCTGAGATTCTGCCTCTCATGAGGCAGAGATAATTTCCTGACAGGAATTTTATGATTTTTTTTAAAAAAACAGATGATGCTTTATCCTCGGTAAGCCCATCAGCCCAGTCCCAGCAATTATCCGACCTCGGCAAGAAGATTGCGCAAACGGAATTGCCTGAACATGCCCGCCAGCAGGCCGTAAATGAATTGGAAAAGCTGGAGAAAACCGATCCGCTTGCTGCCGAATATGCCATCGGCATGCATTATCTCGAAATAGTTCTGTCCCTGCCCTGGTGTTTTTCCACCCAGGATAATCTGGACTTCAACCGGGCCCAGGCCATTCTCAGTAAACATCATTTCGGCTTGGAGCATGTCAAGGAGCGCGTGCTGGAGTTTCTGGCGGCGAAAACCCTCAGAAGCCAGCAGAAGGCCAGGGTTCTCATTGTGGACGATGAGGAAATCGCCAGAAATAACATGCGCTACTTCTTTGCCAAAGCCGGATATACCGTCCAGACAGCGGGCAACGGCAGGGAAGCTTTAAGCCGGTTTGAAAATGGCGGCTGTTTTGATATTGTCATCACCGATCTCAAAATGGATGAGATGGACGGCATCAAGCTGCTTGAGCGGGTCACCAAAATTTCTCCTGATACCAACGTTATACTGGTAACCGGTTATGCCACGGTTTCCACCGCGGTCGATGCCCTGCGTAAAGGGGCGACCCATTATCTCTCCAAGCCTGTTCAGCTTGAGGAGCTGATGGGGGTCGTCAAAGAGGTTCTGCAGAAACAGCAGCGGCTGCACATGGGTAAAGGTCCTGTGCTCTGCTTCACCGGGCCGCCCGGCACCGGGAAGACCTCCATCGGCCGGTCAGTGGCCATGGCCCTTGGCCGTATATTTGTCCGGGTATCATTGGCTGGACTGCGCGATGAAGCGGAAATCCGCGGCCATCGCCGGACCTATGTGGGGGCCATGCCGGGCAGGATTATCAGCGAAATAAACAGGGTGAAGGTCAATAATCCCTGTTTCATGCTCGACGAGATTGACAAGATAGGCCAGGATTTCCGGGGAGACCCGGCCTCGACCCTGCTTGAAGTGCTTGATCCGGAACAGAATGCCCATTTCATTGACCATTACCTGGAGATTCCCTTTGATCTTTCCAGTGTGATGTTTATCGCTACTTCCAATGATGTCAGCAAGTTGCCGGGTCCTCTGTTGGACCGGCTTGAGGTGATCGATTTTCCCAGCTACTCCGACCAGGAAAAGCTGATTATCGCCAAACAATATCTTGTCCCCAAACAGCTGGCTGAAAACGGCCTGGCTGATCTGAACACCGAGTTCACTGATGTCGCCCTGGAAAAGGTCATCGAGGATTATACCCGGGAGTCAGGGGTCCGGGGGCTGGATAGAGAAATCGGTACCATCTGCCGGAAAATTGCCCGCATCATTCTGGTAAACAAGGATTCGAGCCAGGTTCGCGCAGTGGATGACAAGATGGTGACCAAGCTGCTCGGTGCCAGAAAATACAGAAGGGAAGCCGCCGAGGGAAACGATCTGGTCGGGGTGGTTACCAGTCTTGTCTGGACGCCGTTCGGCGGCGAGATCATGTTCGTGGAGGCCTTGAAAATGAAAGGCCATAACAAGCTGATACTGACCGGATCCCTTGGCGACGTTCTCCAGGAATCAGCGCAAACGGCGCTCAGTTACATCAGGAGCAATGCCGCGTTGTACGGTCTTGCTGAAGATTTCTTTGATTCCATGGATATCCATATTCATCTTCCGGCCGGGGCCATAGCCAAAGACGGGCCATCCGCCGGAGCAGCCATCGCTGTAGCGATTATTTCCCTGCTCACCGAACGGCCGGCCCGCCGGGATGTTGCCGTTACCGGGGAAATGACCCTGACAGGCCAGTTGCTACCGGTGGGGGGCATCCGGGACAAGGTGATTGCGGCTGCCCGGGGCGGGGTTTCCATGGTTCTGCTGCCTGCCCGCAATGATGAAGAGGTCACCGCCCTGCCGGACGATGTAAAAAACAGCCTGCAGCTGCAGCTGGTGAACTCGCTTCCCGAGATGATGGAAAGTATTCTCCTGTAATGATCTGCAGCCTTGTTGCGGAATGTCACAACAATTGCATTCTGCAACAAACCAGGCTG
>JALNXE010000147.1 GCA_023230525.1 Desulfobulbaceae bacterium | reverse complement strand
GGTTGATCAGCGTGATCTCACCCGCGGCATTGAGGGCCACCAGCATGACGCCGGCAACATCGAGATATTTCTGCTTTTTTTCCTGGACCTTTCTTAACTCATCCGTTCCCAGCTCAACCCGCCTTTCCAGGACATGATATGCCTCCTGAAGGGCTTGCCGCGCCTTTACCCGTTCGGTGATGTCCTTGATGATGGCCAGAAAACCAAGGATATTGCCCTCATCATCCCGGACAACCCGGCCCACCGTTTCCGAGTGAAAAACCTCACCATTCTTCCTGCGGTAATTTACCTCATAGGGTTGCAGCTTTTCCTCAGCGATGAGAATGGAACGCTCTTCCCCCTGTTTTTCATATTCCTGGGCGTTGGCGTAAAACTGCTGGGTGTTTCTGCCGATCACCTCCTCTTCCGCATAGCCGAAAATCTGGCTGGCGGCAGGATTTACCATCACGATCTGGCGATTTACATCAGCAAACACCACCGCATCAGGGATCGCCCGGAAAATACCGGCAAAACGGCTGCAGTTTTGCCGGTATTGCGCCAATTTTGTTTCCAGCTCTTCATAGGTCGGTTTGCCGCTCACCAGGAAATCCTCAACTTTGCGATATCAGGTTTTTGCCGTGGAGCTGTTCAGCCGTTATGCAATGATCAGGGAATGGGCCCAGTCAAGGATCGGCTTGACCCGGTCCGCCACCAGTTCCCGCGCCTGTTCATAGGTGCACCAGCGGAATTCATCATGCTCGGGATGCCCGAGTTCGGGATTAACCGGCAGGCTGACCTCGCCCCGGTCCGATTCGGCCACATAGTAGCGGGCCACCTTGCCCATGGCATAGGGCAGGGTTTCCCGGAAATCCATGCCCCAGCGGAAGCAGAGGTTGGCAAGCGAGGTTTCCTCCTCCACCTCCCTGAGGGCGGCGGCCAGCGGCTCCTCGTCCTTTTCGGTAAGGCCCTTGGGAAAATCCCAGTAACGATAGACCCTCAGCAGAAGGAAATGCGGTCTGTCCGCCAGCCGGCGGACGATGATAACGCCTGCCGATAACACGGGAGATGCCATAAGCGTTCTTCCTTGATTGAAATCTTCCAGTTCAAAAATTCTCACATCTTCACCTGCTGGGCCTGGGGGGTTCCGGCAAAGTCGATATCCTTCCAGCGCCCTTTTCTGAAACGGATTGACATGAATATTCCCTGCAGGATCATGGAAACGACCATGGCCCCCCACACCCCCGCAGCCCCGAGGGGGGTCGCCAGGGCAAGCACCGCGGCCAGGGGGATGCGGATCACCCACAGCGCGCCAAGCACCACCTTCATGGTGCCGGAGGTGTCCCCTGCCCCCTCCAGCGCCCCGCCCAGACAGACCCCGACTGCCATGAACGGCTGGCTGATCATGTTAAACCGCAGGTAGAGATGGGTCAAGTGCTGCACCACCGGGTCCGGGCTGATCGTCCTGGCAAGCTCCCGGGAATAGATAAATACCGGCACCGCAAGCAGGCTCAGCACCAGGGCGGCGATCCCCGCCACCTGCCAGCCCAGCTGTTCCGCCCGTTGCCGGTCATGCCTGCCGAGAGCCTGGCCCACCAGCACGGCGGCAATCATGTTCAGGGCGTAGGCCGGCAGATAGAGGATCGCCTCAAGGCGCAGCCCGTTGGTCAGGGCGGCGGTGGCCGCCACCGCCTGGGCCGGCAGATATCCCAGAATCGCATAAAGGGTCAGGCTGCAGAACTGCCAGCCGAGCTGCAGGAGCGCCATCGGCCAGCCGAGTTTCCAGAGCCGGCCGGCCAGCTGCCGGTCCGGCCGCCAGTTTCTGACCTGCATGCCCTGGCGCATTAAAATCAGCATGGCCAGCAGGGCGCCGATCAGCGAGCTTGCCATGGTGGACATGGCGATTCCCTTTGCCCCCACCCCCGGAAAACCCCAGAAGCCGAAAGGCAGGAGAAAATCCCCGGCCAGATTCAGCAGGGCCATGAGCCCGTAACAGAGCAGGACGGCCAGCATCCGGCTCCTGGCCCGGCAGACCGCCGCCACAATGGTCATGACACCCTGGGGCAGCAGGGAGGCGGCGTAAAAGGGCAGCAGCCGTGCCCCCTCCACGGCAACCTTTTCGGGCAGGAACCAGTATAGCTGATAAAAGGAGCCGAGCACAATGCCAATCAGTGACAGGGGGGCGGTGACCAGCACGGCCAGGAGCAGCCCCTGGCGGGCGGTGTGCCACATGGCCTGCTGGTCCCGGGCGCCGACGCTGCGGGCGATGATGGCCACGATCCCCACCCCCAGGCCATTGGCAAAGACGCTGAAAAAGAACAGGACCTGGCTGCCGAAGCCCACCGCCCCCTGGACCTCCGGCCGGAAAAGTCCGGCCACGTAGACATCGGTCAGGCCGACGACAAACTGCAGGAACATGGTCAGGACCAGCGGCCAGGACAGTGCCCAGATTTCGATCCAGCCTGTTTTTACATCATCGGAGTTCATCAAGCTCATGCCAGGGGTAATGATTGCGGCCGTGCCCGGAAAAACAAAACATCATTGCCTTGCCGGGCCAGTGAAAAATTCATCTCTCTGGAAATACCAAAAAAATGAACCGCTGCAAAGCATTCTTTCCCATGACGGCGGCCCTGGCGGCGGCGTCTCCTGCCGCCGGCAACAATCATTTCTTTCAGCTTGACATTGATCGTCCCCCTAGATTAATGTCAATTCCGTTCCGAGGGCATGCGGATCAGTGTGAACCTGTACCCCCTCGGGTCTCAGCGCGGAAAAGCATTTTCTTTTCACACCTTCCCCATTTCTGATGGACGAACCGGCCAAAAAACCACCAGCCGATCAGTTGGCAATCGCAAAACCTGCCTCCAGGTATTCCAGCCCAAATACCAGATTAGTTGTTCCCCTGTTCATCACCGCCATTGTCATGCTGTTCGGCATGTCTCTCTACCAATGGCTGAAGCTGCTGCTGTTGCCGCATATTTCCCTTATTCAGTCGAACATTATCACGGTTCTTTTCAGTTCCGCCATGGCAACGGCCGCCGCCTACTTCATCCTCCGCAAGCGCCAGCACCTCCTGCAGCAGACGCTGAAAGAAGTTGCCCAGCGCCGACGGGCGGAAGAAGAGGTTTTGAAACTGAACAAGGAATTGCACAACAACATCACCCAACTTGAGACTGCCAATAAGGAACTCGAATCATTCAGCTATTCCGTGTCCCATGATCTTCGTGCGCCACTCAGACATATTATGGGGTACGTGGAACTGCTGCAGAAAAACGCATCGCCAGACCTTGATGCAAAAAATCTGCGTTACTTGACCACCATCTCGGATTCGGCAAAACGGATGGGGATTCTGATCGACGACCTGCTGACTTTTTCCCGGATCGGGCGCATTGAAATGCGGATGGCGGAGTTCAGCCTCGCACAACTCATTACCGAAATCCTGGGCGAACTGGAACAAGAAATGGCAAACCGCGGGATTCAACTGGAAATAGGGCCGTTGCCCGCTGTTTACGGCGACCGGGCGCTGATCAAGCTTGTCTTGCTGAACCTGGTGGCCAATGCCGTCAAATTCACCTCGCCGCGTCAACCGGCAAGGATACAGATCGGCACCGGCCCGGACCGGGAAGGGCAAACAGTGCTGTTTGTCCGGGATAATGGCGTAGGATTTGATATGAAATATACAGACAAACTTTTCGGGGTATTCCAGCGTCTGCACAGCGCAGGCCAGTTTGAAGGTACAGGCATCGGGCTGGCCAATGTCCAGCGGATTATTCATCGCCACGGGGGCAAGACGTGGGCTGAAGGCGTGGTAGATGGCGGCGCAACCTTCTCAATTTCCCTGCCAAAGTTGATGAACTCGTAAAAAGTCTGTTTTCACCGCGGAGCACACAGAGATCACAGAGAAAATATTTTTTATTTTCAACAAGTTATCTCTGTGGGCTCTGTGCTCTCTGTGGTTAATTTTCAGTTTTTACGAATTCATCAAAGTCAAGCAATGGAGGAATAAATGGTCTCGAAACTGAAACGTATTCTGCTGGTTGAGGATGACCCACGGGATGTGGAACTGACCCTGGAAGCCCTGGGTGATTACAACCTGGCCAACGAAGTGGTTGTCGCAGGCGATGGCGAAGAGGCCCTGGATTACCTTTATTGCCGCGGGAATTTCCAGGACCGTCCGAACGCAAATCCCGCCGTCGTGCTGCTCGACCTGAAGCTGCCGAAAGTCAGCGGCATGGAGGTGCTGCGCCACATCAGATCCGATGAGAAGCTGAAGATGACCCCGGTGGTCATACTGACCTCTTCCAGGGAGGAGCGGGACTGGATAGAGAGTTACCAGCTGGGCATAAACGCCTATGTGGTGAAGCCGGTTGATTTCCATGATTTCGTGGAAGCGGTCAAAGAGCTCGGGGTATTCTGGGCAGTGATCAACGAGCCTCCTCCGGGAAGCGTGGACAGAGTCGGCAAACGTTAAAAAACATGAACTCATCATTGCGCATCCTCCATCTGGAAGACGATTTTAATGATGCGGAACTCGTGCGGGCCGCCCTCGAAGAGGGCGGTTACCGTCTTGACGCGGCCTGTGTCGAAACCAGGGCAGACTTTATGGCTGCTCTGGCGGAGAAAGAGTACGATATCATCCTCGCCGATTACCGGCTTCCCTCTTTTGATGGTCTTTCAGCCCTGGCCATAGCCCGGGTAAAGACTCCTGATGTGCCCTTTATCTTTGTTTCCGGCGTCATGGGCGAGGAACTCGCCATCGATACCCTCAAAAACGGGGCAACGGACTATGTGCTCAAGCAGCGTCTGTCCCGGCTTGCCCCTGCGGTATGCCGGGCGCTGAAGGAGGCCAAGGAACACGTTAAGCGCAAAAAGGCGGAAGAAGAATTAAAAAAATACCATGAACAGCTTGAGGAACTGGTCAGGGAACGCACCGCTGAACTCAGCGCAAGTATTGAACAGCTCAAGCATGAAATCAGCGAGCGCCGGCGGGCGGAAAAAGAACGGCAAAGGACCGAGGAGCAGTTTCGCCTGCTGGTTGAGGGAGTCAAGGACTATGCGATTTTCATGATCGACCCGAAAGGCAGAATCTTAAGCTGGAATGAAGGGGCGGAACGAATCAAGGGCTACCGGGCCGAGGAAATATTCGGCAGACATTTCTCCTGTTTTTACCCGGTGGAAGATGCAGAGCAAGGCAAACCCGAGGAACAGCTGATAATTGCCGCTGAACAGGGCAGCTATGAAGAGGACTGTTTGCGGGTCAGGAAGGACGGCTCAAAATTCTGGGCCAATGTTGTCATCACGGCGCTGAGAGATGAGGCGGGACAACTGAGAGGCTTTTCAAAAGTGATACGGGACATCAGCGAGCGCCGGCAGGCGGAAGAGAAATTGCGGACCACAGCTGACGAGCTGGCGCGTTCGAATGCAGACCTGACCAAGTTTGCCGCCATCGTAGCCCATGATCTGCAGGAACCGTTGCGGGTGATTGATGGTTTCGTAAATCTTCTGGCGCGCCGGTACCAGGGCAGGCTCGATGAAAAGGCGGATCAGTATATCGAGTATACGGTGGACGGGGTCAAGAGGATGCAGACACTTATCAAAGACCTGCTGACGTATTCAAAAGTGGCAAGCCGGGGTACGATTTTAGAGACGGTGGATTTCTCCGCGGCGGTGGACAATGCGGTGTTAAATCTTCAAGCCGCTGTTGCCGACACCAGCGCGGTCATTACCATGGACCCGCTTCCTTCTCTGCTGGCCAATGCCTCACTGATCCGCAGGCTGTTCCAGAACCTCATTGGTAATGCCCTGAAGTTTCACAGCAAGGAAGCCATGCGAGTTCATATTGCGGCCGAACAAAAAGAAAACAGCTGGATTTTCTCAGTACGGGACAATGGTATCGGCATTGAACCCAAATATGCGGAAATCATATTCGGCATGTTCCGGCGCCTGCACACCATCCGGGAATATCCCGGCACCGGCATCGGTCTGGCCATCTGCAAGAGAATCGTTGAGCACCACGGTGGAGCGATCTGGCTGGAATCGGAACCGGGCAAGGGATCGACTTTTTATTTCACCATCCCGGACAGACAAGCGCCGGAAGGCGGCTTTGACGGACCCGCAACCACGGAAAGGCAATGAAGACCGCCCAGCCGGCTGCGCCGGGAATCAGGCCGGCAGATTGAAGAGAAAGGTCGATCCCTTGCCCGGCTCGGACTCTACCCATATCCGGCCGCCATGGAAATCGACGATCCGCTGGCAGACGGCCAGACCGATGCCGGTGCCGTTATATTTCTGGCGGCTGTGCAGCCGCTGGAAGATGAGAAAAATCCGTTCGTGCTGCTCCGGGGCAATGCCGATGCCGTTGTCCCGGACGGCAAGCAGCCAGTGTTTCCCCTGCCGGGTGGCCGAGACATGGACCTCGGGGATGACATCCTGTCTGCGGAACTTGACCGCATTGACCAGCAGGTTCTGCAGCAGCTGGCACAGCTGTGAGGGCTCCCCCTGGACCACGGGCAGCTTCTCACAGGTGATCACGGCGCCCGTCTCCTCGATGGTGGTCCGGCAGTTGTCCGCGATCTGGCTGAACAGATCGTTCAGATCCACCGGCGCCGGCTCCCAGGTGCCGCGCCGCACCCTGGAAAACATCAGCAGGTCATGGATGAGCTGACTCATCCGCTGGGACCCGTCCAGGGCATGGTTGATGTATTGCCGCGCCTTGTCGTCGAGCTGATGTTCAAACCGCTTTTCCAGGAGCTGCATGAAGGAACTCACCATGCGCAGCGGCTCCTGCAGGTCGTGGCTCGCCACATAGGCGAACTGTTCCAGTTCCCGGTTGGAGCGTTCCAGCTCCCCCACCAGCCGCTCCAGTTCAAGCTTGCTGGCGTTCAGCTCTTCCGTCCGCTCCCTGACCCGCTGTTCCAGCTCCTCGTATGATCGCTGCAGGGCCGCTTCCGCCCGCCTGCGTTCGCGGCGCACCACGGCTTCCCGCAGTTCCCGCTCCACGGCGGGGACCAGCCTGGTCAGATTGCCCTTGAGGATATAATCGTGGGCACCGGCCTTCATGGCGCCCACGGCAATGTCCTCGCCGATGTTGCCGGAGACGACGATAAAAGGCAGATCCTGGCCGCTCTGCTTCAGGATCTGCAAGGCTGCCAGGCCGCTGAACCGGGGCAGGACATAATCGGAAATGACCATATCCCATTGCCCTGCCGCCAGGGCCTGCTCCATGGCTTCAGCCGTTTCAAGCCGTTCGGCCTGGGGTGCATAGCCACCCTTGCGCAGCTCGCGGAGCATGAGAAATGCATCATCCTCCGAGTCCTCAACGATCAGAACCCGCAGCGGGGTGGCCATCTCACTTTGCACCAGAGGTTTTTCGCTGCCCATCACGGCGCCTCATTCAACACCAGCCAGTAGAGCCCCAGCTGCTGCACCGCTTCCAGGAACTGATTGAAGTCCACCGGCTTGCGGATGTAACTGTTCGCCCCCAGCTTATAGCTTTCAATGCGGTCCCTGTCCTCGCTTGAGGTGGTGAGAACAACCACCGGCAGGATTCTGGTCCTGGCATCATCGCGGATGCGCTGGAGAACCTCCAGACCGTCCAGTTTGGGCATTTTCAGATCAAGCAGAACCAGCTGGGGCATCACGCTCAGGTCGCGATCGGCAAATCGGCCGGTGCCATGCAGATAGTCAAGGGCCTCCACCCCGTCCTCGGCCACCACCACCTCATTCAGGATATTATTCTTCTTGAGGGCCCGCAACGTCAGCTTGACATCATCCGGGTTATCCTCCACCAGCAGGATATGTTTATTTTTCATATTGTTTCCCTGGCCGCTGTTCTCACTTTTTTTCGTTTAAAACGCCCGGCCTGTTTACAAGGTAAAAAAGACGGCAGCCCCTTTGCCCGGTTCTCCTTCGATCCAGACATTGCCGCCGTGACGGTTGATAATGCGCTTCACCGTGGCCAGCCCGATGCCGGTGCCGGGGAATTCGCTGACAGTGTGCAGCCGCTGAAACGGC
>JALNXE010000146.1 GCA_023230525.1 Desulfobulbaceae bacterium | reverse complement strand
GATCGGTTTCAGCGCCACCAGCATCTGAATGGTGGAACAGTTCGGATTGGCGATGATGCCGCGGTTCTTGTACAGGGCGATATCCTGGGGATTAACCTCGGGCACCACCAGCGGGATATCGGCTTCCATGCGGAAGGCGCTGGAGTTGTCCACCACCACCGCCCCGGCCGCCGCCGCCGCCGGGGCGAATTCCAGGGAACGGGACCCGCCGGCGGAAAAGAGCGCCACATCGATACCGGTAAAGGCATCCTTAGCGAGCATCTGCACGGCAATCTCCCGGCCCTTGAAAACAAGCTTCTTGCCCACCGAACGTTCGGAAGCAAGCAGCCTGAGTTCCTTTACCGGAAAATTCCTGCGTTCCAATACATCGAGCATGGCGCCGCCAACCGCACCGGTGGCGCCGGCCACCGCAACATTATACCCTTCTGATCGACTCATTTTTCAACCCTTGCTTATTCTTTCTTTTTTTAAATATACCAAACGGTTCAGGGCGTTCAAGTAAGCCTTGGCCGATGCGGTGATAATATCCGGATCAGCACCCTGACCAATAACGATCTTTCCTTCATCCTCAACCCGGACCATCACCTCGCCCTGGGCATCGGTGCCGCCGGTAATGGAGCTGACGGCGAAATAGAGCAGCTTGCTGGTGGTGCCGGTGAGCTTGGCGATGGTGCGGAAGGCGCTGTCAATGGGACCAACCCCCAGGCCGGCATCCTGCACCTCCTTGCCCTCCACCAGCAGTTTCACCGCCGAGGTGGGCATGGTCTTATTGCCGCTCATGGCCCCCAGGGACAGCAGCTGATAGGTCTCCGGAATACGGACGATCTCGTCCAGCAGAATGGCCTCCAGATCCTCGTCAAACATCTCCTTCTTGACATCCGCCAGCCCCTTGAAACGGTGGAAAACGCGATTGAGCTCCTCATCGGTGAGATTATCGTAGCCCAGGGTCTTGACCCGTTCCTTCAGGGCATGCCGGCCGGAGTGTTTGCCCAGCACCAGATTGCCGGAGGTGAGACCGATATCGCAGGGATTCATGATCTCGTACGTGGTCCTTTCCTTGAGCATCCCGTCCTGATGGATGCCTGACTCATGGGCAAAGGCATTGGCGCCGACAATGGCCTTGTTGGGCTGCACCATGATGCCGGTGATGGAGCTGACCATGCGGCTGGAGGCATGGATGTATTCGGTGACGATATCGGTGCGCACATTGATCTGATCGGCCCTGGTGCGCAGCGCCATGACCACCTCTTCCATGGCCGTGTTGCCTGCCCGCTCGCCGAGGCCGTTGATGGTCGCCTCCACCTGGCGGGCCCCGGCCTTGATGGCGGCCAGTGAGTTGGCCACGGCCAGGCCGAGATCATTATGGCAGTGCACGCTCACCACGGCCTTATGGATATTGGCCGTATTTTCCATCAGATAGGCGATCTTGGCGCCGAATTCATCCGGCAGGGCATAGCCGGTGGTATCCGGAAAGTTCACCGTGGTGGCGCCGGCCGCAATCACCGCCTCAAATACCCGGCAGACGAAATCCAGATCACTGCGGGAGGCATCCTCGGCGGAAAACTCCACATTGGCGGTGTATTTCGCCGCATGCCGCACCGAGGCAACCGCCAGTTCAAGCATCTGCTCCCGGCTCATGCGCAGTTTATGTTGCAGATGGATGTCCGAGGTGGCGAGAAAGGTGTGGATGCGCGGGTTATCCCCTTTCTTCAGGGCCTCCCAGGCCGTATCGATATCCTTCTGATTGGCCCGGGCCAGGGCCGCCACCTGCACGCCGGTGATATTGTCGGCAATATTTTTGACGCAGTCGAAGTCGCCCACCGAGGCAACGGGAAAACCGGCCTCAATCACGTCCACCTGCAACTTCACCAGCTGCTGGGCCAGGCGGAATTTCTCCTGCATGTTCATGCTGGCCCCGGGGGACTGCTCGCCGTCCCGCAGGGTGGTGTCAAAGATGAAAACCTTCTCTCTCTCTGCTGCTACGTTACCGTTTGTCATAATGTTATCCTCTATCGAGCCGCCCACTCCAGGCGGAAGCTGTCTTTACCCAACTAATTCTTTTTCGATTACCTCTTTTTGCTGGTTGTCAAGCATCCGGTAAACCCCCGCCAGGGGTCCGGATAGGATAGAGAGAACACCGATGAAAAACAGAGTAACCTGAGGCTTAGTGGCAACGACCATAATGAGCAGTAGGTTGGGAAGCAGGTATACCGAACCGCGCGGACCATTTTCCAGCTGATTGTTATTTCGCATCACGTCAGTCCCCCAAAAAAACCGCAACACCCCGGCACCGGTCCGGGCCTGCTGACAGTCCAATGTCAGCGGAAAAGATATTATTCCATACTATAATAATTCACCCCAAAGGCAAAGCACTCTAATTGCACAGAAAAATTTCAGGAAAGGTACCCGAGCACCGTCTCGCCGGCCTTGACCTTCTGGCCGGTTGCTATCTCGAGCTGGGTTTTCAGCGGCAGGTAGAGGTCCACCCGGGAACCGAAGCGGATCAGCCCGAAACGCTGGCCGCGGCTGAGCGAATCACCCTGCTCCGCCCAGCAGACAATCCGGCGGGCAATGAGACCGGCAATCTGGACAACGGCAAAGCGCTGACCTGAATCGGTGGCCATGGTGACGGCGCAGAATTCGTTTTCCAGGCCGCCCCGTTCCGTATCGGCCGAATAAAACCGGCCGGGTGAATAGGTGATGGTGTGAACCGTGCCGGGGAAAGGTGCTCTGTTCACATGAACATTAAAGACGTTCATGAAGATGCTGACCTTATAGACCTGTTCATTGACAAACCGGTCATCAAAGACCTTCTCCACCAGGATCACTTTGCCGTCAGCCGGAGAAACCAGGGCATCCGGCGCGGCAGGGATAATCCGGCTCGGGTCCCGGAAGAAATAGAGGACAAAACCGGTAAGCAGCATGGCCCAGAAGGCGATGATATCATAACCGAGCAGGGCAAAAATCATGGTCAGGAAGGCGGCGAAACCAATAAAGGGATAACCTTCCCTGGCCACCGGTATGTGCTGTTCTTTCATGTCTAAATTCCGCCTGGCCCGCAAGTGTGCCGGACTATCTCTCCTGAGACGCAATAAACCGGTATCCTGGGGGATACCGGTTTATTGCCATGAAATAATGCTGCCGTCTGCCCGCCTGCGGACAGACCCTCAATCGCTTAATATTTTTTGCTGGCGCGGGTCATGGCAATGGTGCCGGTCCGCACGATCTCCTGAATGCCGATGGGACGGAGTATATCGATCATCGCCTGCACCTTGTCACAGGTGCCGGTCACCTCCAGGGCATAGCTCTTGGCGCTGACATCCACCACCTTGCCTCTGAAGATGTCGCAGATTCTCAGGATCTCGGCCCGGGTTGACGGCTCGGCCTTTACCCGGATAAGCGCCATTTCCCGTTCGACGAATTCAAACTCACTGATATCCGTGACCTTGATGACATCGATGAGCTTATGCAGCTGCTTGGTGATCTGCTCGACAATGTTATTATCGCCTACGGTCACCAGGGTCAGGCAGGAGACATCCGCTTCCAGGGTCGGAGCGACGGACAGGCTTTCAATGTTGAAGCCCCGGCCACTGAACAGGCCAGTGACGCGAGACAGAACTCCGGGTTTATTTTGCAATAGTACAGATATGGTATGTTTCATAAGGATACCCTGCTTTCTTATCTATTTCCGGTGTTAAACCAGAAGCATTTCAGTTGTCGCTTTTCCGGCGGGAACCATCGGATAAACCCCCTCTTCCCTCGCGATGACAAAATCCATCACCACGAGATTTTTTGTGGCCAGGGCCTCCTTGATGACCGGCTCAACCTCGCTGGGTTTGGTCGCCCGCAGACCCACTGCGCCATAAGCTCTGGCCAGGGCGACAAAATCCGGCGCCACATCAAGCGGCGTGGCGGAATATTGCTTGTCATAAAACAACTCCTGCCACTGGCGGACCATGCCGAGGAACCCGTTATTCAAGATGGCAATCTTTACCGGCAGCTTATACTGCATGGCAGTGGCCATCTCCTGAATATTCATCTGGATGCTGCCGTCGCCGGCAATATCGATGACGGTCCGGCCAGGGGCCGCCATCTGGGCGCCGATGGCCGCGGGGAACCCATAGCCCATGACCCCCAGGCCGCCGGAAGTCATGAAGGCCCGGGGATGATTGAAATGATAAAACTGGGCGGCCCACATCTGGTTCTGGCCGACCTCGGTGGTGATGATGGCGTCGCCATGGGTCAGTTCATGCAGTTTCTGCACGACAAACTGGGGCTTGATCACATCCGGCGTATCCACATAACCCAGGGGATGCGCCACCCGCCAGTCATTGATCTCCCGCAGCCAGGCCGCGTGATTTTCCTTCTCGGCCCCGGCATTGAATTCCTCGCTGCGGGTAAACCAGGTATTCATGGCGGTCAGGGCATGCTTGCAGTCCGCGACAATGGGGATATGCACCTTGACGTTTTTGCTGATGGAGGTCGGGTCAATATCAATATGGATGATCTTGGCATGTGGCGCAAAGGCGTCTACCCTGCCGGTGACCCTGTCGTCAAAGCGGGCGCCCACGGCAATGAGCAGATCGCAGTTGGCCACCGCCATATTGGCGTAATAGGTGCCATGCATGCCCAGCATGCCCATGGAAAGCGGATCGGTGCCGGGGAAGCCGCCGAGGCCCATCAGGGTCATGGTCACCGGGATATCGGCGGTTCTGGCCAGCTGGGTCAGATCCTCATGGGCATTGGAAAGGATGACGCCGCCGCCGGCGTAAATAACCGGTTTCCTGGCCTTGAGAATCGCCCGGCAGGCCTTTTCAATCTGGCCGGGATGCGGCTCATAGGTCGGCCGGTAGGTCCGCATCTTGACCTGCTGCGGCTCCGGGAAGATAAACCTGGTGGCCATGACATCCTTGGGCAGGTCGACGAGGACCGGCCCCGGTCTTCCCGACCTGGCGATATAAAAGGCCTCTCTGATGGTGGGCACCAGGTCATTGATATTTTTGACCAGGTAATTATGTTTGGTGCACGGGCGGGTGATGCCGACAATGTCAACCTCCTGGAAGGCGTCATTGCCGATCAGGCCCGTGGGAACCTGGCCGGTAAAGACCACGATGGGAATCGAATCCATGTAGGCCGAGGCAATTCCCGTAACCGTGTTGGTGGCGCCGGGCCCCGAGGTTACCAGGGCCACGCCCACATCACCGGTAACCCGCGCATAGGCGTCCGCAGCGTGCACTGCTGCCTGTTCGTGGCGGACAAGTACATGGGTAAGCTTGTCGGATCGAAGTATCTCGTCGTACAAATCGATGACTGCGCCTCCGGGAAAACCGAAGATCGTATCCACCTTCTGTTCTTCCAGGCATTTCAACAACGCCTGTGCGCCTGTGATTTTCATAAGATTTTCCTGCTGTAGTATTTAATGGCAATGGTATTGAAAAACAAAAAAACCCGGTAAACGCACTGCTGACAATCATGCTGCGGAGAGCCGACTTATGGTTGATTTCTGACAAGTTAGGCAGGGTCCCAATATAGCGGCTGACTACAAATTGTCAAGCATCAATCCATCTATAACCGAAATCAAGCAAGGGTTCAATAATTACAGGAATAATTATCACGAATTGTCAAAGAGTAATGGCGGATTCCGCTCTTTAATATTCAACTTTCTGAGTTATGGAATATGTTGAAATTAAATTGATATTCTCATGGTCCCGGCAGCTTGTTTCCAGAGAATTCAGTAGCCAGAAATCAGGAGCCAGAATAAAACGTAATAAAATCAACCATTCTGAATTCTGTTTCCTGTCTCCTGAATTCCCATGACGGAGATCAGAGCAGCAACTATGTCACAAAAATACCGTTATTTCGACAAAATAGATCAAGTCAGAAACTCGAGTTCAATAAATAACAACTTCCCTTGGTGAGGCGGGCAGAATGCCCGCAGCCCGGCCCCGGACCAGAAATTCATTGACGGCGGCCATGCCCTTGGTGCCCAGATCCTCCGAAAAATCGTTCACATAAAGCCCGATGTGACTGGCGATGACCTGATCATCCAGCTCCTGGGCATATCTTTTAATATAGGAGCGGCTTTTACCGGCATCGGCAAAGGCCAGCTGCACGCTTTGCCGGATGCAGCCCTCGATCCGCCGGAGCAATTCCGGGCCGAGGCTTCTTCTGGCCGCAATGCCGCCCAGGGGAATGGGATGCCCGGTCTCATCCTCCCACCAGGCGCCCAGGTCCTGCAGGCAGATGAGATCATGCTCTTGGTAAGTGAAACGGCTCTCGTGGATAATGACCCCGCAGTCCACCTCACCCCGGGCCACACAGGGCATGATGGTCTCAAAGGACATGGGCACCATTTCATAGTCGGCCCGGCTGAACAGCCTCAGCAGCATGGCGGCAGTGGTGTAACGGCCGGGGATGGCGATCCGTTTGCCGGCAAGATCCCGGCCGGACACAGGCTGCCGGGCCACCAGCAGCGGCCCGCAGCCGCGGCCCAGGGCCCCGCCGGAACGCAGCAGCACATAGTCATCCAGCACATGGCCCAGGGCATGGAAGGAAAGCTTGGTCACATCCAGCCTGGCCTGTTCCATGGCCCAGCCATTCAATGTTTCCACATCAGCCAGCAGTGGCTCGGCAAAAGACGGGCATGCCGGCCCGGTCAGCCCGTGCACCAGGCCGTGGAAGATAAAGGTGTCATTGGGACAGGGTGAAAAACCGATGGTCAGCATAATTTCAGAAGTAAGGAGTGAGGAGTTAGGAGTGAGGAGTACCGTAAAAAGTCAAAATAACTCCCCTTTTTCATTTCAGAGAGATCGCATGCACCAAGGGTACGAGCGGGCCATGCCCGCGACCTTGAGCACAATGGAACAATGATCGCGGGCATGGCCCGCTCCTGCCGGCTGCAACAGAATCGTCTCCTCCCTCCTCCCTCCTCCCTCCTCACTCCTCACTCCTCACTAAAAACGCGACAATTCGGCGCCGCTCAATCCGCGCACCACCTTGGCCACGGCAAAACCGGCTGCGGCCGAGGCCTCTTTCAGCCGCCACTGCGACGGGTTGCGGTCCTCAACCATGTTGCTCACGCAGCGCAGCTCAAAAAAATCAACCCCGAACCCCTGGCAGACCCTGGCCAGGGCAGCCCCTTCCATGTTTTCACAGATCGCCTGATGGGCCGTGTGCAGGTAATCACCCCGCAGGCCGGTGCCGCTGACGCAGTTCACCGTGAGAAACCGGCCGCTGACAAAAGGGATGTTTTCAAAATCCAGAATTTTCCGGGCCTCCTGAAACAGCTCATTTTCCAGGTCAAACTCCCGGTTGACCGCCAGGGCATCAATGGTCAACGGCTCAATCCGGTTGGTAAAACAGATGCCCAGGTCCGCCAGCACCTCCTGCTGGGCCACGCACAGGTCAAGCACCTCAAGCCCGGTGTGGAGATAGGCCCCGGCCACCCCGACGTTGAGGACCGCCGAGACCTGATAATGCAGGGACAGATAGCGGGTCAGGCTGAAGGCGGCGTCCACCGGGCCGACCCCGGACAGCAGGTAAGCCACATTCTGCGCGCCGGCCAGGGCCTGTCTGGCCGGTTCAAGCTCGAGATCCGTTGCCGCGACAAGCAGGTACATGTTCAGATATCACGGGTGAGGACGCTGTCGGCGAAATGGGTCTTGGCCCTTTCCTTGATTCTGTTCTGACTGTCAAGGATCACCACCTGGGGCTCAAAATTTTTCAGATCCTCCTCGGAGTAAAGGGCGTAACTGACGATGATGATCAGATCTCCCGCCATCCCCTTCCTGGCCGCCGCGCCGTTGAGCCCGATGATGCCGGAGCCGGGCGCACCCTCAATGGCATAGGTGTCGAAACGCTCCCCGTTGTAAATATTATAAATCTTGATTTTTTCATATGGATAAAGACCCACGGCCGCCATGAGGTCACGATCGATGGTCAGACTTCCTTCATACATCAGGTCAGCCTGGGTGACGGTTGCCTTGTGGATTTTTGATTTCAACATATAGCGCTGCATGATTTTT
>JALNXE010000145.1 GCA_023230525.1 Desulfobulbaceae bacterium | reverse complement strand
TGCTGAAGGCGCTCTGAGCCATTCAGCCTTACAATTTCCTTGGGGAGGTTGTCGTTGTTATGCATCATCTCACCATCTTTGCCAATTATTTTATCGGAGTCCATAGCTGTTATCCCAGATGATTATTTCTGCTTTTGTTTATGAGTATTCTTATGAAATCAAGCACCTGGTGTGCCAACATTCCTCCAATCACCACGGTGATCAAAAGGGTATACACATATTTTACAATTATGTAGACTTTCCGTTGAAAAAGCTGCTGTTCATCCAGCTTGGAGATATCCGCATCCTCGGCCGTGATGCCGCTTAGATCGCGGAAACGCCTTTCCTGTCTCAGACTTTCCATATCGCCCAATGTGGCTTCACCCTCAACATAGGCGCTGACCTTTTTCTCAAATCCGCTGCCGGTGGGATGGATCTTGCCTGTGGCAAACTGCTCGGTGGCTTTGGGATGGCATATCTGGGTGCCGTTCAGATTGGAACAGGTCGCCTGCAGATTCTTTTTATTAACCGCTGAACCGGGATCAGACCCTGTTTTCATGGAATGAACCGTATAACCGACCGGGGCATGGCAGCTGAGGCAATCAGGCATGTTCGGGTCGCCATACAAGACGCCTTTCCAGTGGAAGGTATCCTTATAGTTGGACGTGGCGGTAAGCCCATGACGGGCCATCTTCTTTTCGTCCTTATGGCAATCGAGGCAGAGTTTGACTGTCTGTACCGCGGTCTTTGACCGGTGCATCCGGTGGGCGAAATGCTGGTAGAAGCGGTTGGTCCACTCCTTGTTCTCATGGCAGCCCAGGCAGCGCCGCAGGGCATCTTGGGAAATGCCGGCCTCCATGGTGGTGAGGTCGGTTACGGGCTGGTAGACCGCGTTCACATGACAGTCGGTGCACTGGGGCAGATCCTCGGTGCATTTTTTGGTCATTTCCGGGGTGTACAGGCCATGGATGCTGGTATTGAATTCAGCATAAATGCCGCCGTGGGAGAATTCTTTGTCCGTGGATGGTTCCTTGAGGTGGCACTTGGTGGAACAATCCACTTTCTTTGCATCTGTATGGGGGATTACGTCAAGATTCAGATGGCAGTTCCTGCACAGAACTTTACCGTGAACACTGTTGGAGTATATGCTTTGGCTGACGTAAAACAGGCGCGATCTGCCTGTCTGTGTGTCAACCCTGGCCAACCCAGGGTACTTGTGACATACGCTACATGCCTCTTCATCCGCCGCGTAAATGAAGGATGGAGCATTCAGCGTTGAAACCATCCAAATCATTAGAAAGAGGCAGACACATCTGCTTAAATGATTTTTCATTATCCCTCCCTCATCATGTGTTTCTGTTTGTTCAAATACCGTTTAATACATAAAAAAAGTGAATTTCGGGATCACGTCAACAAATAAGGGGCGGACCCTGATGTGATTCACTATTCAATTATGAATTCTACGGTATTTTAAGAAATTATGAGTTGTCTGTTTTAATAAAAAAAATCGCCTCAAAAAAAAAATAGATTCTATCTTCTTTCATTCAGAATGAAGAAGCTATCTCTCCCATATACTACATGCTCTGATAAAAATTGAAAGCAGTAATTAACCAAGATTTCTATTATTTTAAAAAAATAACAACAAAATTGAGCATTCATTTTATAGCAAAAATTATAACAGATCTTGTAAAAAAATGAATGCTCAATTTTTGCTCGGGCTAGTATAACTACTTAGCGATAAATTTGCGGTGTGGTAAATTGTCGCAGAAAGCAGAATATTATTGTTTTTGAACGGCAGGAAAGGCCGGCAAAATTGCTTTTTTTTAACATCCGGGACATTTTTCTTTTTCAATTTTTTCACTATCTCAATGAGTTATATTTTTGTGGTACAGCTAGTGCAAGCAACAAGGACGAGCAGGGATAGGTGTGCGGATCTGTAAATAATTATCTTGCTTTTGTCTTGATAACTAATTGATTGAGCTGAATATTTGCCGAAAGGATAGCTCTCGTTAAACAATGGGGAGGCAGATGGGTTACGGCAGGCCGGCATCATTTCACTGATCATTGCAGTGGGGGAGGGGTTCGGCAGAACTTGCCGGCATTACCGAGAGGGGCTTTGTGGCAATGGGAAGCTTTGGAATTTTTTTAGCAGCGGGGCTGGCCGGAGAAAAAACAAAAACTAAAAAGGCCGGTTATTGGCGATGATCCGCCTCGACTTGTTTCATCATCACTTCTGCTATCTCTTCAGCAGGCAAAGGCTTCATGAAATAATGGCCCTGCATGAGATCGCATTGATGCTCTTTCAGGAAAAGATACTGCGCCTCGGTCTCCACACCTTTGGCGGTGACCTGCAGGTCCATATTGTGCGCCAGGGAGATAATGGCCTTGATGATTGATTCATCGTGAACGCTGCGCCCGATATTTGCCACAAAGGAGAGATCGATTTCCAATGTGTCGATGGGCAGGCGTTGCAGATATTTCAATGATGAGTATCCGGTGCCGAAATCATCGATGGCAACCCGCACACCCAGTTGATGGATTTTATTGAGCAGGGCAACGGTCGTTTCCGGATCATTCATCACCGCGCTTTCCGTCAGTTCAATTTCAAGTTGATCCGGCGCAAGCCCGGAGGTTGCCAGGATGGTGTCAATGGCCTCCCACAGGTTTTTATTGCGCAGCTGTTTCATGGACACCTTCACCGCAACAATCATCTTAAAGGCGGGGCCGAATTTTCGGTGCCACCTGGCGTTGGTGTTACAGGCCGTGCGGAGAGTCCATTCGCCGAGCGGGCCGATGATGCCGCATTTTTCAGCGATGGGGATGAAAATAGCCGGGCTGACCAGTCCCTGGGTGGGATGATGCCATCGCACCAGGGCCTGCAGCCGGACAATTCTGCCACTGCTGATCTCAATCTGGGGCTGGTAATGAACGGCCAGCTCCTCATTCTGCAGACTGCTGCGCAGATCCTTTTCCAGCCGCATCCGCTCCAGGGCAAACCGCTGCATCTCGGGCTCGAAGAACTTGTAGTTGTTCTTGCCGTCCTCCTTGGCGTGATACATGGCAATGTCTGCCGCCTTGCAGATATCCTCTACCGTGTTGCCGCTCATAGGATATACGGAGATGCCGATGCTGAAGGTGGTGATTATTTCATGGCCGGCCAATTGATGGGGAACAGCCAGCTTTTCCAGGACCTTCTGGGCCACGAGAGCCGCATTTTCCGGGTTTTCGATTTCAACAAGCACAATGGCGAACTCATCCCCGCCCAGCCTGGCGACAAGATCTTCCTTGCGCACGCATTTTCTGACCCGATCAGCGACGCTCTTCAGCAGAAGATCTCCCACGTCGTGTCCCTTGGTGTCATTGATCAGTTTGAAATTGTCCAGGTCCATGAACAGAACGGCCATCTGCAGGTTATGCCGCACGGAACGATCAAGTTCCATATCAAGAAATTCCTGATACACCCGGCGATTGGCCAGACCGGTCAAGGGGTCGAAATGGGCGAGTTCACGAAGTTTTCTCTCCATGGCTTTTCGTTTTGAGATATCCTGGAAAAGCATGACGCCTCCGGTCCCTGCGCAATTTCCTTCATGCACCGTGGCGCATGTATATTCAACCGGGAACTTTTCGTTGTTGAATCTGCGGAATATTGCCTCTTCGTCTCTGTGCTGGCCGCAGTTTCTGAGCACGTTGTACACCGGAGACTCTTCCCAGGCCGAGGCGGGGTTGTCGTCATGACACATGAATCGTTTGATGTGGCTGCCGACCAGTTCCTTTTCCATGGAGGCCAGAATTTTTTCCGCCGCAGGATTGGCATAACTGATGACGCCCTTTGCATCGAGTCCGATAATTCCCTCACCGGCATGATACAGAAGGAGTTCATTCTGCTGATAAAGGGCGTGGAGATTTTCATTGGCCTTTTTCAACTGCAGCTGCATCCGCATCAGCTCTTCATTTCGCTCCACTGCGTTTTCATAGGTGGAAACCAGGAGATCGACGATCTGGGTCAGGTCGGATGTAATGAAATGGGACTTGCCGGCGAAAAAGATACAGATGCCGTTTTCACTCGTTGCGCTGCGGCGCATCTCCTGGTTGACCAGAATATGCCGGATGCGGGAAAGGAGAAATTTTTCTTCATAGGGTTTGGTGACAAAGCTGTCAGCGCTGCAGGCCAGGGCATTGATCACCTCCTCGGGGTTAGACAGGGAGGTGAGCAGGATCACCGGCACATCCTTTAAGGATTCATCCGCCTTGATATTGCTGCATAACTCGTAACCATCCATCTCCGGCATGACAATATCGCTGATAATGACGGACGGTTTTTCCTGGCGGGCACTCTCCAGCCCTTGCCGGCCGTTATGGGCGCAAGTCACCTTGAAGCCGTTTTTTTCCAGAAGAAACTGCAGCTGCACCGCCTGGGTGAGACTGTCTTCTACGATTAAGATAAGGGTATCTTGCGGAAGTGGCATATTGTATCCTTATTTATGGAGTTGCACGTTGTGTCACTTTGTTGAGCAGCCTGGCTATTTCAACCGGCGGCAGAACATAGCTTGCTGCCTGCAGTTTTACCGCTTCCCCCGGCATGCCATTGACCACTGCGCTGGCCTCATCCTGGGCAATGGTGAGGGCGCCTTTTTTTTGTAATGCCTGCAGTTCGGCAGCGCCGTCCTTGCCCATACCTGTGAGCAGCACCCCTATACCATACATACCGTATTCTTCCGTTACCGAACGGAACAGAAACGAAACTGCCGGCCGCAGCCCGTTTTCCGGAAAGGCTGTTTTGTCGATGATGATTTTTCCCTTGGCTACCCCCATCTGCACCGCCGCCGGGGCAAGATAAACATGACCGGCCTGCAGCCGTTCTTCATGTTCAGCGATCTTTACGGGTAAAGATATGTTCTTCCCCAGCCAGGAAGCCATCCCTTCAACAAAGCCTGTGGCAATATGCTGAACAATAACAATGGGTAAGGGAAATTTCTTATTGAGTCTCTCCAGGATGGCCTTGATGGCTGGGGGGCCACCGGTTGAGGCGCCCATGGCAACCAGCTGGGGAGCAACCTTCATCTCCCCCAGGGAAAAGGGAACCTGCTGGTAGATTTTTTTCATCTGCTGCCATGGCTTGCGGCACACCACCCGTACCTCTGCCATGGCTTTGACGGTCTGCACAAAGTGGTTGGCCAGCCTTTTAAAATCGGGATGCCCCGGACCCGGCGGTTTAGGGATGGCGGTCACCGCTCCCGCCTCAATTGCCTCAAAAGTACGGACCAGTTCTCCCGGTTGCCAGATGTTGCTGCAGATGATAATGGGTACCGGGTGGATTGCAAGTATCCGCATGGTGGCCTCGTAGCCGTTCATGTTCGGCATATTGATATCCATCACCACGACATCGGGCTGCAGCAGGGTCATCATCCGGATTGCCTGCCCTCCATCCGTTGCCCTGCCTACGACACTGAGTTCATCATCCGCATCCAGAAGCGCGGCGATGAATGCAGTAGTTGTGGCTGAGTCATCCACCAGAAGGACTCGGATCATATCAGTTTCTCTATCACCTGGAGGAGATTGCTCTGGTCAAAGTTGCTTTTGACGATATAGGCATTTGCCCCTACCTGGATCCCCCGTTCCCGATCCTGATCGGTGGCGAGGCTGGTGCAGAGAATCAAAGGGATATTGGCCAGGGCTTCATCGGCTCTGATCTTTTGCGTCAGTTCAAAACCGCTCATGCGTGGCATTTCCACATCGGATAATACCAAATCAATGGGGTTAATTTTGAGTTTCGTGTAGCCGTCGACCCCATCAACCGCGGTTGTAACCACATAGCCTGCTGCCTCCAGAATGCTTTTCAATAGGGTGCGGGAGGTGATGGAATCTTCCACCACCAGGATTGACTTCGGTTTTTGTTCCTCTTGCTTTGCCCGGCCACTGGCAAATCTCTCCCCAACGGTGCCCACCGCGGATTTGAGCAGATCGTGGACATTGAGAATGGGTACCACCTGGCCCGTACCGAGAATGGTGGCGCCGGCGATATTTTTTACTCTGAGAAGCTGTTTGCCCAGTTCCTTGAACAGCACTTCCTGCTCAGCCAGCACCTCATCAACCTCAAAACCGATTCGTCTGTTTGAGGTGCCAAGCACCATCACCTGGATTTTATTTGATTCCTTGCGTATGCCCGGTTTTTTCAACTGCAGGGTGTCGGCCAGCCCCACCAGTGAAAGGGGTTCTCCGTCGTAGGTGATAGTCGTCTTGTTCTCAACGGTCCGGATGGAGGCAGCGTTGACATGCAGCACAGCCACAAGATGAGAACTGGGGGCGAGAAAGGGTTGCCCGGCAACCTGCACCAGGGTACCCCTGAAAGTCGCCAGTGACAGGGGAAGACATACGGTGAACGAGGAGCCTTTGCCGGGAATGCTGGCAAAATCGAGCTGCCCGCCCAATTTTTCCACCCTTTCCAGAAAGATGGCCATGCCGAGCCCTCGACCTGAAAGCTGGGAGAGGCTTGAGGCGGTTGACATGCCTGAGTGGAAAATAAGGCCCTGGGCCTCTTTTTCCGTCAGTCTGGCCGCATCCTCAGCAGAGATAAGCCCCCTTTTTACTGCTGAATTACGCACCATGTCCGGATCAATGCCGTGGCCATCATCTCCGAGGGTTATCTCAACTTTGCCCCCTTCGATCTGATCGATATGCAGGAAAATACGGCCCCGTTCCGGTTTATTCAGCATCCGGCGTTCCTCGGGTTTTTCCACGCCGTGGTCCACACAGTTGCGTAGCAGATGCACCAGCGGATCTTTCAGTTCCTCCAGAATCCGGCGGTCGATTTCGATCTCAGCGCCTTTCAGCTCCAGATCGATTTCCTTGCCCTGACTCCTGCCGAGTTCTCTCACCATCCGGGGGAAAGGGGCAAAAAGGGTGGTGCTGGGCAGCATGATGACACTTTTCATGTCCTCCAGAAAATAAGTGATCTTCCGGTCGAGAAATCGCTGGTTCAGTTCGGCGGATTTAGCCAGAACGCGGATGTCCTTGTGAATGGAATTGATGAAATCCCGATTCCAATCGAGAAATTTTTGAATTTCAGCGCTCCTGGTATCCCCCTGTTCTTTCTCTATGGCCAGCTCTTTACGGTACCTCCGGAGCAGGGAATCCTTCCTCAGCCATTTTTTATGCCAGTTTTCAAAGCGGTGACAGAGCTTTTTCAGTTCATTTACTTCCTGGGATACGCTCAGTTTTACGGCAATCATTTCTTCTGCCTTGAGGAGCAGCCGGTCAAGTCTCTCGGTGGAAATCCTCACATTGCTGCCTAAATTGGGATTTTCCACCGTTGGTTTCAGTTTCTGCGGCGGTTTGCCGGGAGTTTCTTTTGCCGGAGCGGCTGGCTTGGCGCCGGCATGGGCTTCGCCCGGCGCCTGCTTGCCGCTCTGCTCTTTCAGCACTGCGTTCATGGTATCCATGATCTGCTGTGCGGCAACTTTGGCTGCCGGAGGTTCAGCCGCACGGGGCGGCTTTGTCTGACCTGCTGCGGCTTGCCCTGACTGCAGGTTCTCTAACTGCTGCAGAATGGCAGACACCTCATCCTTGTCGGCGCTTTTCTGCTCGGTCGCCATGATGTTTTCAATAAAGCTCACCACCTCATGCATGGTGTCAAAAACAGTGGAGGAGGGAGTGATTTCGCCCCGTTTCATGGCGCCGAAGACGCCTTCCATGGACTGGCTGATCGTCTCAATTTCAGAGAGATTGACGGCACGCGCCGCTCCTTTCAGGCTGTGCGCCTCCCGGTACACCACTTCAAGGATTTCCTGGCACTGTTGCGCATTGTCGGTTTTTTCCAATTCCATGAGACGGGTGGAGAGGGAAGCAAGCCTTTCCGCCGATTCCATCTTGAATGCTTCCCTGAGTCTTCTGAGCAGTTCTTGTTCATCCATGTTCTTTCAATTCGGCTGGCTGACAGGTTAAGGTTTATCGGCAGCAACAGTTTGGGACTCGGCAATTTTAAATATAGCGGTTGTCAAGTCCCAAAGCGCTGTCATTCCCGCCATGCTGTTGAGCGGGAATCCAGGATCTTTTCGAGCACGACGATAACGATAAGCCGTGGTAAAAAATAACATGGCCAGAGAAATGCGCGGAACAGCACTCTTTTCAGTACCCCCTTGAGCAACTGTCTTTGGGGTCAAGTTAAATGTAAAGATTCATCCCATTTTTTTTGGGATTTCACCATC
>JALNXE010000144.1 GCA_023230525.1 Desulfobulbaceae bacterium | reverse complement strand
TGTTTATAGGCCTCAAGGGGCAGCCTCAGCTGTTTCACCACATAGTGAAGGATATGGGCGAAAACCTCGCTGTCTGACTGGTAGCCGATATAGCCGGGGAAACCCTTGCCGGTGAGCCAGTCCTTGATGGGAATAAAGGCGGTGTTCTCGCCGTTGGTCATGGTGGCGATCCCCTGAATAAAGAAGGGATGGCAGGCATAGAGGTTGATGCCCCAGTTGGTGTTCTGCCGGCCCTGGGCCATGCAGACCCGGGATTTGATCCGGTGGCTGTCCAGGCCAAGCGCCTCGCCCACGCCCAGGGGCCAGCCCACCTCCTTGATCATGGCCACATCGGGCCAAAAGGAATAAATGGTCAGGTCATTGCCGTGATCTTCACCATCCTTGCGCAGGGCCAGGCGGATCATCATCATTTCGTTTTCGATCTGGGCCCTGGACAGAACCTCCCAGGCCACCGGTTTCCGGTAAACCCGCAGCAGATATTTGTATCTGTCCCTGGCCTCAATCCTGGCCAGATCAACATCAAATTCATGGTCGTACTGAATTTGAAAACCACGGCTCTGCATGAAGGTGTTCAGACGATCATAGGCCGCTTCGGTATGGGCGATTCCGGAAAGGACCGGCTCGCCCGCCTTGTGGCTGTAATCGGAAAACTGCAGACCCCGCAACAGAAGCCCCAAGCCGCTGCCATCATATCCTTCCTGCATTGCCTCCATGGCCTGCAGTACGGTATAGGGAGAGAATGGCTCACTGGCGGTTTTTAACGCTAACCGGCACATCGGTTACTCCTTAGGTTTATTGGTAAAAAGAACAGAACACAGTGATAAAATTGCAGATATGAATTGAAGCGCCCCGCAGCAAGCCGAGGGAGTCGTTGATGTTAGGAAGCTTTTATTTCATCCACTCGCCCCGCCCGCAGCAAGCTGCAGGCGAATGCGCCCCTGTTCAATATGCAAAATCTTTGTCGAATACAACGAAAGAGCCTGCTTGTCAAGAGGAATTGCCCGGCGGAAAAATGATCAGACGATCAGGTGGGAATAATCTTACCCAACAAACCTGCCTCATGCCAGAACAGGGGCAGGCAGATCTCAATGGACTGCAGGCCGCCGGCACCCTCTTGGCCCTTGAAATGCACTTCGCCCTGGTGTTCCGCCATGATCTGGTTGGCCAGATTGAGGGTCAGATTACGGCTTTCCTGCCGCCGGGACTCTGAAGAAGCCGTCGGGGAATATAAAACCGTGATGCAGGGCCGGTCCTCGGAGGTGGTCAATTGCACGATCACCTCGCCGCCCATGCCAGTTGCGGCGGCGGCATGCCGGAAAATAGTGAGCAGGGCGATGGTCAGGGTGCGCCGGTTGGCCTGCACCAGCACCTTTTTGTCCGGCAGAATCACCTTGGGCCGGATTTTTTTTCTGCTCAAGGTCACGCACAGGGAAAGGGCTTCATTTACCACCTCAATCAGGTCCTCATCGCGGAACAGATTTTTTTTGCGGGCCGCCAGGGAGTCGAAATCCAGCACCGCTTCCTCAAGTTTTTCCGCCTGCTTCTTCAAGGCCAGCAGCTTTTTTTCCTCTTTATCGCCCCCCGTGCTCTTGGCCGCAAGCAGCCGGACCAGGCCGCCGATTACGGTGGCCGGATTTCTGATGCGGTCGGCGATGCGCAGGGACATCTCCACCATGGTCCGCTCTTCGGCCATTTCCTCAAGGCTTCTGCTCAGGAAAAGAAGCTCGGCGTTTACCCGGTCCAGCTCCCTGGTTCTGGCCGATTTTTCCTTGAGCAGCTTGACGACCTCCTCATGCTTGACCTTTAAATTCTCCACATAGGACTCTTCCGTATCGGCAAAGAGTTCTTTTCTTATCCGATCCTCCAACTGCTGGAGTTCTTCCCAGGCCCGCCCCAGTCCCCATTTCAGACATTTGATGCACACCGGCATGCCCCGCATGCCCTGGGCGAGAACCACCTCGTCCAGCACGCTGCGGGCTCCCTTGACCGCCGCCAATCTGCCGAACTCTTCGTAAATGTAATCAGCGGACAGGTAATCCGCACTTGCCCCGTCATCCAGGCTGACAAAGGGTTTCCGGCCCTCAAACGCAAGCTCCAGGCCGGTGCGGACATCCTTGCCCGGCAAGTGAATCAGGGAGAGATCCACCTTGCCGCCCCCGTATTTCTGCCACAGCAGACGGGCCATCTCGGAGGCGGTGGTGGACAGCTGGGTGACCACCAGCCGGGGACAGCGGGCGGCTCCGGCCAGCATCTTGACCTTGGCGCGGATCAGGGGAATGTCCTGCCTGCGGTTGATGACAAGACTGATTATGTGTAATGATTCGTAGATTTCTCCGGCCATTGCCAGGTCACCAGGGTTGCATCGTCCCGTTGCGGGGTGAGCGGTTCAAAAAGAATCTGTGAGATTACGGCCGGGGAAAGGGTGAAATCGGCGGATAAATCGGCAATCCTCTTCTGCCCGTCGGTATGCATGGACACCCGTACCCCGGCAAGCACCTTGTACTCCTGCCCGGTTATCTTCCGCCATTTGGCATGGCCGAGAATGCCGGACCGGTCCGTCTCCTTGATCAGCTCACCGTCAAGGGAGATCAGCGTGGCGATATTGCCGATGCCGGCGGAGAAGAGCAGCCCTTTGACCTGGTCAAACAGCAGGACATGAACCGCGGCCCCGTTGGTCTCCGCCAGGGCGAATTCCACCTCTTCCAACAGGTTGGCCGGCGGCCAGAACAGCGCATGCCTGTCCAGCTCGGCGAAAACCAGGCCGGTGATCTCCGCCGCCCCTTTGCCCAGCCCCAGGCTGTCAACCATGGTAATGCGGGTATAGCGCCCGTCCCGCTGCACATGCACCCCGTCCCCGCCGCCCCAGTCCGAACCTCCCCTGGACTGGCTGAGGATCGCCAGGGACCCGCCGATGCGGATGATCTCCTCATTGGCCTGACGGGCGGGTCCGAGCAGGGCGGCAATGATCGTTTCATAAGGGGATTGCATGTCCGGCCTGGCCATATGGGAAAAAATATCCAGCCGGTCCGACAGCCGCAGGACCGTGCCCA
This sequence comes from Desulfobulbaceae bacterium, assembly GCA_023230525.1. Taxonomy (GTDB): domain Bacteria; phylum Desulfobacterota; class Desulfobulbia; order Desulfobulbales; family SURF-16; genus SURF-16. The sequence continues at coordinate 5,295 of JALNXE010000144.1, read as the reverse complement.
TGCCCGCGCCCAGCCCGCAGCCCGCCAGATTCTTCCGGTGCAGTACCCCGGCGGCGGGATCAAAGCCGGGGCCCTGATCAAGGCTGGCAATGGCTAAACAGGGAATTGAGGCGGCATAAAAGCCGGAGAGGCGGATCAAACCATGCACGGTGTGATGCATGACGTGGTTATGGGCCAACTCGCTGGTCACCAGCACGGCCTCGGCCTGGCGGTTCTGGGGAAACCCCAGCAGCATGGCCAGTTCGCCGGCCACCCTTCTGGCCACCGTGGCGCTGGCCATGTCTTCAATGGGAATCTCGGCAAAAAGACAGGATGGCAGCATGATTATCCATTTTCGCCGGTCTGCATTTTTTCCGCCAATTTGGCCACCGCTTTTTCCACATCCAGGGCAAACTCCAGATCGCTGAGCAGGATGCCGAAATCCGTCAGGGTCATCACCACCGGCACGGAAAGGCCCACCACCACCATGTGCGCCTGGAGCAGACGCAGGGTTTTCGCCATATCCTGCAGGTAACCCGCCATATAGGAATCAACCACCTCAACGTTCTGCAGATCAACGATGACCCCCCGGATCTTTTTTTCACTCACCTGGCTGGACAGACTGTCAAACATCCGGGAGACCTCGGCATCGCCGATATCCTCCTGGATGGAAACCAGCAGCATGGCCCCCAGGGAGAAGAAGGAAAACGGTTGCATGATCGCCTCTTTTGGCGATTACTCGCCGGCGCCGCGGACGAGAGCCGTCGCCCTGGCCACCTGCTCCGATTTCCTGGCGATCTCGCCGATGGCAAAATGAAGGGCATCGGTCATTCTGCCTCTTACCGTCAGGTTCTCCAGACCCACCCCGCCCTGGGCGATCACCTGGGCGATGTGCGGCCCCACCCCGGTGAGAATGGCCTCGCTGCCCATCAGCCGGGTGGCGTTGGCCGTCTGCAGGATGTGCCCCGCCACTTCGGAATCCACCATGGGCACGCCGGTGATATCGATGATCACGAAGGAGGCCCGGCTGCGCTCAATGGCTTCCAGCACCCTTTCCATGGCAATCTTGGCCCGGTGGCTGTCCAGGGTGCCGATGAGCGGCAGGGTCAGGATACCATCCCAGATTTCGATCACCGGGGTGGAAAGCTCCATGATTTCATCCTGCAGGTGGCGGATATCCTCCTCCCGCTTTTTAATCAGCCGTTCTTTCTGCTCCCAGATGATCTTATCCTTTTCCAGCCGGTCGGTGATATCGATGAAGTTCTCCACGCAGCCGATGATCTCGCCCTTGTAATTGCGCAGGGGGCGGGCCGAATATTCCAGGGGTATTTCCTGATCGTTGAAAAGGAGAACGGTCTGCCCCTGGATGATCGACTGGTTTTCCATGGCCAGCCGGCAGGTGCAGTTGGGGGTATTGCAGAGGGGGGTTTTGAAGATCTCGTAACATTTGCGGTCGAAACATTCCCCGCACCTTTTGCCGACCAGATTCGCGCCGGCTTTGTTGATCATGAGAATGTTATGGTCGGGATCAGTCACAAAAATTCCCGAGGTGATGGCATTGATAATTTCTGAAAGAAATCCTTCATCCTGAGTGAGGTCATTCAAATCTTTCATATTCCCTTCTCCCCTTGTGGTAAATCTCCGGTAACATCTCCAGATAATTCCCTTATCCTAACCATTACGATACCATCACTTCCTTATAACGTATAATTTTAATTTCCAACACCGGGATTTACAAATAAAAAAACAGAAATATTTCGGCTGGCGTATTGCAAAACTTACAGAAGCTGTTTATAAGAAAAGCAATTTTTACATAGCTCATCCTTGCCTCAAACCCACATAAAATTTCTTACTTTTGCGGTATGTCATGACAGAAATTGACCTTTCTCCATTGCGGGCGGAACTCAAAAAGCATTTCCAAAAGTCGCTGCCCAACTCCAACCTTGAGTATTGCCTCACCTGCGGCCTTTGCGCCAGCGGCTGCCCGGCCAGCGACATCGAAGGCATGGACCCCCGCAAATTCATCCGGTATCTGCTCCTGGGCCAGGACGACGTACTCAAAAATACCAACTGGCTATATACCTGCTCCATCTGCCAGCGCTGTGAATACGCCTGCCCCATGGGCATCCACGTCGGCCGTTTCGTTTACGAGCTCAAAGGCATGAAACCCAAGGAGCTGCGGCCGAAGAACCTGCAGAAATCCTGCGATCTGCAGAAAGAGGGCAATTCCACCGGCATCCCCAACGCGGATTTTGTCTGGGTGGTCGGCGACATCCTCGAAGAGGTCCATGCCAACGAACCGGAATGGGCGGATCTGCAGGCCCCCATGGACAAGGTCGGCGCCGAGTTTTACCTGAACCAGAACGCCAAGGAGCCCACCGTCGAGCCGGAAGAGATGGTTTTCCTGTGGAAAATCCTGCATGCGGCCGGCATTGACTGGACCTATTCCTCCAAATGGTGGGACGGCGCCAACTACTGTCTCTTTACCGGCGATCCCCAGGACTGGGAATACACCACCCGGATGCAGGCGGAAACGGTGGACGCCCTGGGGTGCCCGACGTACATCAACACCGAATGAGGCCACATGCTTTATGCAACCCTGGAAGGGTTGAAAAGATTTAAAATTCCTCACAATTTTGAAGTGGTGAGCATTATCAGCCTGTACGCCAAATGGATCAGAGAGGGCCGGCTGAAACTCGATCCATCCTGGAACACGGCAGGGCTGAAATTTACCGTGCAGGACCCCTGCAAGCTGGTGCGCCAGTCCCTGGGGGATCCGGTGGCGGATGACCTGCGGTTTGTTATCAAACAGGTGTGCGGCGAGGAAAATTTCATCGACGTCTGGCCCAACAAGTCCAACAACTACTGTTGCGGCGGGGGTGGCGGGGCGATCCAGGCCGGCTTCACCGAAAACCGCATGAAACACGGGCGGATGAAGTTCGAGCAGCTCCATACCACCGGCGCGGATGTGGTGATCACCCCCTGCCACAACTGCCATACCCAGGTCAAGGACATCTGCAAGTATTACGGCGGCAAATGGCAGACCACCCATTTGTGGAATTGGATTGTCAAGGCGCTGGTGAGATGAAGAAGAGTTACAACGTTTCAGCGTTCAAACGTTCAAACGTGGATACACCCCGGAACGTTGAAACGCTTAAACGCTTGAACGCTTGAACATTTTTTAAACAAAACGGAAAGAAACATGCCCAAAGGATCGGTATTAGTCGTCGGCGGCGGGATTGCAGGTGTGCAGGCAGCGCTGGACCTGGCAAACAGCGGGTTTCTCGTTCATCTGGTGGAAAGAACCGCGGCAATCGGCGGCAAGATGTCCCAGCTGGATAAGACCTTCCCCACCAACGATTGCTCGGCCTGCATTCTCTCGCCCAAGCTGGTGGAATGCGGCCGGCATATGAACATCAATCTGCTCACCCTGTCCGACCTCGTCTCACTGGATGGCGAACCCGGCAACTTCAGGGCCGTTGTCCGCCAGCGCCCCCGTTATGTGGACCCGGCAAAATGCATCGCCTGCGGTCTGTGTGCGGAAAAATGCCCAAAAAAGGTGCCCAACGATTACAACATGGGCATCGGCAAGCGCAAGGCCGCTTACTTAAGCTATCCCCAGGCCGTTCCCCTGAAATACGCCATTGATCCCGCCCACTGCATCTGGATCAACAAACCGGGCCGCTGCGGCATCTGCGCCAAGATCTGCCCGGCCGGGGCCATCAGTTTTGACGACCGGGAGAAGGAACATGTCCTGGAGGTCGGCTCCGTGGTGCTGGCCCCCGGTTTTTCCCGTTTCAACCCGTCCTCTCTTGACTTCACCGGTTACGGCCGGCTGCCCAACGTGGTCACCTCCATGGAGTTCGAGCGGCTGCTCAGCCCGTCCGGCCCCTGCATGGGCCACCTGGAACGGCCCTCCGACGGCAAGGAACCGCAAAAAATCGCCTGGCTGCAATGCGTGGGCTCCCGGGACATCCACCGGGCCGGTAATCCCTACTGCTCCTCGGTATGCTGCATGTTCGCCTTGAAGCAGGCGGTGATCAGTATGGAACATGCCCACCCCGGGTTTGAGCCTTCTATTTTCTATATGGATATGCGCACCCACGGCAAGGGCTTTGAGAGTTACTACAATCGGGCCAAAGAGCAGGGGGTGCGCTTCCACCGGGCCCGGGTGCACTCCGTTATTCCGGCGGATGACCAGGGAAACCTGAAAATCCGCTATGTGGACCAGCAGGGCAAGGTCAACTTCGAGGTGTTCGACATGGTGGTGCTGTCCACCGGCCTGCAGCCCTACCGGAATATGGTGGAACTGGCCGAAATGCTGAACATTGAGCTGGACGCCGACCACTTTGTCAAGACCGACAGCTTCAATCCGGTGGCCTCCAGCCGGCCGGGCGTCTATGTCTGCGGTGCGGCCTCCGAACCCAAGGATATCCCCCAGTCGGTGATGGAGGCCAGCGCCGCCGCCGGTGAGGCGAGCCGCCTCCTGGCCCCGGTACGCTGGACCGAAACCAGCAAAAAACAGTACCCGGCGGAGCTGGACATCCATGCCCAGCCCCCCCGCATCGGGGTGTTCGTCTGCCACTGCGGCATCAACATCTCCAGTGTCGTTGATGTGGCGGCGGTATCAAACTATGCCGGCAGTCTGCCCGATGTGGTCTTTTCCCAGGCCAATCTGTTCACCTGCTCCCAGGACACCATCAACCAGATGATCAACATCATCAAAAAAGAGCAGCTCAACCGGGTGGTGGTGGCCTCCTGCTCACCCCGCACCCATGAGCCCCTTTTCCAGGAAACCCTGCGGGATGCCGGGCTGAATCAGTTCCTTTTTGAGATGGCCAACATCCGGGACCAGGACTCCTGGGTCCACCAGCATGAACCGGCCAAGGCCACGGCCAAGGCCATGGACCTGGTGCGCATGGCCGTGGCCAGGGTGCGCGGTGAAGGGGCCCTGCCCTACAACACCGTGCCGGTGACCAAATCGGCCCTGGTTATCGGCGGCGGCGTCTCCGGCATGACCGCGGCCCTCACCTTTGCCGAACAGGGCTATCCGGTCACTTTGCTTGAGCAGAGCGACCTGCTCGGCGGCAACGGCCGCAAGGTCTTCCGCAACTGGAAGGGAGATACCATCCTGCCCTTTATCAATGATCTGGCGGCCAGGGTTACCGGCCACCCGCAGATCAGCGTCAAGTTCCACTGTGAGATCAAAGAGGTGGCGGGTTCGGTGGGAAAATTCACCACCACCTTTTCCGACGGCCAGAGCTTTGAACACGGGGTGGCGGTGATGGCCGTGGGCGGCGAGCCCTACCAGCCGGA
>JALNXE010000143.1 GCA_023230525.1 Desulfobulbaceae bacterium | reverse complement strand
GCGCCCATCCCATTTTTTGTGCCGCTGATTGAATTCGCGGATGGCATGCTGCAGATCGGCGCACCCCGTTTGTACCTGACCGACAGCATCTTTCTGGCGGCCATTGCCTTCCTTTTCCTGAGAAGGATAATGCTGCGCCAGATTCGCTACATTTCCTTGCCGGCTGACTATTTTCCACTCATTCTGATCTTTGCCATCGGCGTCACCGGTCTGCTCATGCGCTACGTTTACCGGGTGGATATCGCGGCGGTAAAACAGCTTACAGCCGGCCTGGCAGCCTTTTCACCTACCCTGCCGGCGGGAATTCATTCCATTTTCTTCGTCCATGTCACCCTGGTGTGCACATTGATGGTTTACTTCCCATTCAGCAAACTGATGCATATGGGCGGGGTTTTCCTCAGTCCCACACGCAACATGGCAAATAACAATCGGGCGGTCAGACATATTAATCCATGGAACGATCCGGCAATCAAGCCCCATTCATATGCGGCTTATGAAGATGAATTCAGGGAATTCATGAAAGATGCCGGTATCCCAGTTGAAAAGGAATAAATAAAAATGGCGATTCCAAAAGCAGCTCAATTAGGTGTAAGTGTAGTAAGGGAGCCATCCCTGATGACCGGATCCATCCCCAAGAAGGACTGGATGGATGTTCCGGCCATATTCAAGGAGGGCAACTTCTGTTATCCTGCCAAAAAATCCATGGTGGAATACCACAAGTTTCCTAATCCCCGGGAGTGGAGCCCCGATCAGGAGGACTGGAAACTGCCGGAAGGCTGGGAGGATATCATCTTAAACGGCTTGAAAGAGCGGCTTGATAAGTTCCGCTCTTTGAAAATTTTCATGGACATCTGTGTCCGCTGTGGCGCCTGCGCGGATAAGTGCCACTTTTTCCTGGGCACGGGCGATCCGAAGAACATGCCGGTGCTCCGGGCGGAACTGCTCCGCTCCGTTTACCGCAATGATTTCACCACCGCCGGTAAACTGCTGGGCAAACTGGCAGGCGGCCGTCCCATGACCGTCGGCGTGTTGAAAGAATGGTTCATGTACTCCTATCAGTGTACGGAATGCCGCCGCTGCTCCGTCTTCTGCCCCTACGGCATTGACACCGCGGAAATCACCATGATGATGCGCGAACTGCTGCATCTGGTCGGCGTGGGCACCAACTGGATCCTGGAACCGGCGGCCAACTCCAACCGCACCGGTAACCACATGGGACTGCAGCCCCACACTTTGAAGGAAAACGTCGAATATCTCTGCGATGACATCGAGACGATTACCGGCATCAGAATTACCCCCACCTGGAACCGCAAGGGTGCCGAGATTCTCTTCATCACCCCCTCCGCGGACGTCTTTGCCGAGCCGGGCATCTACACCGCCATGGGCTATCTGCTGCTCTTTGAGCACATCGGTCTGGACTATACCTGGTCGACCTACTCATCCGAGGGCGGTAACTTCGGTCTCTTCACCAACAACGAGATGATGAAGAAACTGAACGCCAAGATGTACGCCGAGTCCAAGAGACTCGGGGTCAAATGGATCCTGGGCGGGGAATGCGGCCATATGTGGCGTGTTCTGCATCAGTATATGGACACCATGAACGGTCCTGCCGATCACCTGGAGGTGCCCAAATCACCGATCACCGGCACGGTCTTTGAAAATGCGGCCTCGACCAAGATGATCCATATCAGCGAATTCACGGCTGACCTGATCAAAAACAACAAACTGAAACTCGACCCGATGCGTAACGCGCATCGCATCCCGACCTTCCATGACTCCTGCAACCCGGCCCGGGCCATGGGTCTGCTGGATGAGCCCCGCTACATCCTCGATCACGTGGTGCCCAAATGGTATGAGATGCCGGAAAACACCATCCGGGAAAAAACCTTCTGCTGCGGCAGCGGCACCGGCCTCAACACCGGTGAGATCATGGAGCTCAGGATGCGGTCCGGTCTGCCCAGGGCCAATGCGGTAAAACATGTAGTAGACAAATTCAACGTCAACATGCTCAGCTGCGTCTGCGCCATTGACCGGGCAACACTATCAGCTCTGATGGAATACTGGAACCCGACTGTCGGCGTATGCGGACTTTCGGAAATGGTCGGCAATGCCCTCATTATGGACGGCGAAAAAGAGAGGGAAACGGGACTCCGTTTCGAACCTCTTGAAGGAATGGAGGGATAATTCTATGTACAACAAAGGAACAATTATTCCCGGCCTGATTATTTTCGTCGGCCTGATGCTGTTTGCCGTTCTTTGGGATGGCGGGGAAAAGGTTGAGGCGCCCAAACCGGAAAAACCGGTTGGGTACAAGGAATGTGTGAAACCCCTTCAGTATATGAAAGAGTCACACATGGAACTCCTGAACGTCTGGCGTGATGAAGTCATTCGTGAAGGGAAAAGAGAACCAATAGAAGTCGGCGGCGTAATGTACGAAAAAAGTTTGCAGAACGGCTGTATGCACTGTCACACCAGCAAGAAGAAATTCTGTGACACGTGTCACGAGTATGCTTCTGTATATCCATACTGTTGGGACTGCCATGTCGCACCCCAGGAAGATGTGGCATTGAAGGAGGCGAGATAATGGATAGTTCAAGAAGAAAATTCCTGAAGATTGCCGGCATATCAGCTGTTGCCGGAATAGGAGCGCCTTCTGCCCTGAATATGCTGATGAAAAATGAGGTGCGGGCATCATCAGAAGGTGGCGGTCATGGCGCACAAACCGATGCCCATGGCGGCGAAGGCGCCCACGCAGCAGCCCCGGTCGGCAAACGGTACGGCATGGTGATTGACGCGGTGAAATTCCACGACACTCCCGGTTTGGCGGAAAAATGCATCGAAGCCTGCCACTCCTATTTCAATGTGCCGAATTTCGGCAACAAGAAGGATGAGATCAAATGGATCTGGCAGATGCCCTTTACCAACGCCTTTCCCGGTGATGAAAGCCACTACAAAAAGGATGAGCGGACCCATGCGATGCAGTTCATGCTGCTCTGCAACCACTGCGACAATCCCCCTTGCGTAAGGGCCTGTCCCACCAAGGCCACTTTCAAGAACGCGGACGGCATTGTCATGATGGACTTTCACCGCTGCATCGGCTGCCGCTTCTGTATGGCGGCCTGCCCGTACGGCGCCAGGAGTTTCAACTGGCGTGATCCCCGGGGCTCCAAGGACGGCGTGCCATTCATCAAGAAAATCAACCCGGAATTCCCCACCAGAATGCGGGGTGTTGTGGAAAAATGCAGTTTCTGTGATCTGCGCGTGAAAAGGGGTCTGCAGCCGCTCTGTGTGGAAGCAACCGGCGATACCAAGGCCATGGTCTTTGGTGACCTGAATGACCCGAATTCCGAGGTTTCACAGGTATTGAAGGCAAGGTTCACCATTCAACGTAAACCCTCTTTGGGCACCATGCCCTCAGTATTTTATATAATCTAAGGTGATCAATTATGTTAGAAAAATCGCTCAAAGGTAACTTAGGATACTGGGCATGGGTACTGTTTCTGCTCGGTATCATCGGGGTGGGCGTCATCTGTTACATAGTCCAGTACAACTACGGACTTGGCGCCACGGGCATGAGCCGCGACGTAACATGGGGAATATACATTTCCCAGTTTACCTTTCTGGTCGGTGTCGCTGCCGGTGGTTTGATGCTGGTTCTACCCTACTATCTTCACCATTACAAAGACTTCGGCCGGATCACCATCCTGGGTGAATTCATGGCCATCGCCGCAGTTGCCATGTGTATGCTGTTCATCATGGCAGACCTTGGCCAGCCGATGCGTGCGTTAAATGTTGTCTTTCATCCCACCCCGAACTCCATGCTGTTCTATGACATGATCGTCTTGAGCGGCTATCTGTTCCTCAATGTGGTTTGCGGCTGGGTTGTTCTGCACTCTGAGTACCAGGGAATCAAATATCCCAGCTGGGTCAAACCGTTTATTTATGTCTCCATCCCCTGGGCTGTTAGTATTCACACCGTAACCGCTTTTCTGTACTGCGGTCTGCCGGGCCGCCACTTCTGGCTCACCGCCATTCTGGCCCCCCGCTTTCTCGCCTCCGCCTTTGCCGCCGGACCCTGTCTGCTGATGGTTATCGCTTTAATCATGAAACGGACCACCAAATTTGACATCGGCCGGGTGGCCCAGGACAAACTGGTAACCATCATCGGTTATGCAGCCCTGCTCAACTTCTTTTTTCTGGGTTGTGAGATTTTTGTTGCTTACTACAGTAGGATTCCGGGGCATATGCATACCCTGGATTACCTTTACTTCGGACTGGCCGACCACAGCACAGGCGAGGTCTTCAACAACCTGGTGCCGTTCATGCGCGCCTCGGTTGTCATGGGCTTTGCCGGCATCGGCCTGATTTTTGTGTCACGCTACCTGAAGTCCGACGCCCTGCTGGCCCTGTCCTGCATCCTGATCTTTGTTTCTTTCTGGATTGACAAGGGTCTTGGCCTGGTCCTCGGCGGGTTTGTCCCGAGCGGACTTGAGCAGATCACCGAGTACGTCCCGACATTTGTTGAAATAGGCATTACCGCAGGTATCTGGGCAACCGGTTTCTTTATCATTACCGTGTTGTACAAGATAGCAATCTCCGTAAAACTGGAGAGTGAAAAAGCAGCATAGTTGCCTTTTTCCATAGATGCAAAAAAAGAGCAGACCCGCGGGTCTGCTCTTTTTTTTTGTGCGGAGGGCTTGCTTACCCGTTGAATTGCCGGCTGATTTCCCACATAATAAAAAATGGGTTGACAAGATTAAAGTTATTGATAATTATTATTAGAAATTAACCGCAATAATTCTAGTCAATGAGGTGATGAGATGGGTTGTAAATGTTCCTGCAAAAGTGAAATCACGGATGAACAGAAAAAAATTCTAACGGCTATGTCGGCAATGGCAACACCCTGCGGCTGCAAAGACGTATCAACAGCCACCGGCATAGACGGCAAATCGGTGGGCAGCCACTTAAAGACTTTAAAGACAAATGGCTACGTCGACAGCCCGGCAAGATGCAAATATGCAATAACCGCTGAAGGGAAAGCCGTCATTTAACTTTGCCTGGTTTGCATTAATTAATTTTTTCAGTAAATTACATGGAGGACAAAATGGCCAAAGCGAAATATGAATGCCCATGCGGTTATGTGTATGACCCGGCGGAAGGTGATTGGGATCATGGGGTTGAACCCGGCACGGCTTTCGAAGACCTGCCTGCTGACTGGGTCTGCCCCAAGTGCGGCGCGGAAAAAGAGTACTTTAACAAGATGTAATATGCAGCCGCTCCTGCCCGTATAATAGAGCACGGAGCGGCATGCCCCGGTGACCGGCACCACCGAGGCCATTCGCAGATCTCTTTTCTACTCTCACTTCTCTCTGCGGGCGGCACGGGGTCTTCCTGCTCCGTGCCGTCTTCTCATGATAAATGATTGCGCCACCCCCTGCCGCATTAAGCCAGCCATGGCCGGCCCGGCTTTCCTCTTGACAATACGCGCCCCGCATTATAATCAGTCAGTATGTTCATTGAAGCATTCTCCTGAAATTTTCCAGTTAACCCAACGGGCGCCTGTCTACTGCATATGGAATATAAAAATATTCTTGATCTGATCGGCAACACGAAAATCGTGCCGATCAACCGCTTGAATCCCTATAAAAACATCACCATCTACGCCAAACTCGAGGCTGGCAATCCGGGCGGCTCGGTCAAGGATCGTGTTGCCCTGTCCATGATCGAGACAGCGGAAAAATCCGGAGAACTGACCCCTGACAAAATTGTGCTGGAGGCGACCAGCGGCAACACCGGCATCGGCCTGGCCATGGTCTGCGCGGTAAAGGGCTACCGCTGCCAGCTGATCATGCCTGAGTCCGCCAGCATTGAGCGCCGCAAGATCATGGAGGCCTACGGGGCGGAAATCCTCTTGACGCCGGGCAAAAGGGGCACGGACGGCGCCATTGAAAAGGCCTATGCCATGGCCAGGGAACATCCGGACAAGTACTTTCTCGCCGATCAGTTTAATAATGATGCCAACTGGATGGCCCATGTGAGAACAACCGGGCCGGAAATCTGGGAGCAGACCGGCGGCCGGGTAACCGATGTGGTGGCTACCCTGGGCACCTCGGGCACGGTGATGGGCCTGTGCCACTATTTCACCGCCAGCCATCCCGAAGTGCGGGTAACGGCGGTGGAGCCGTTTCTCGGCCATAAAATCCAGGGGCTCAAGAACATGAAAGAGTCCTATAAGCCGGGAATTTTCAACAAAAGCAAACCATACCAGATCATCAATATTCCGGACGAAGAGGCCTTTCGCCACGCCAGGATGCTGGCCAGAAAGGAAGGGATTTTTGCCGGCATGAGTTCCGGCGCGGCCATCTATGCCGCCCTGACGGTCGCGGAACAGCTCGCGGAGGGGGTAATTGTCGTCATCCTGCCGGACAGCGGCGACAAATATCTGAGCACCGAACTGTTCACCCGCAAGAAAGAAAAGAAGACAAAAACAACGGGCCTGCGCTTTTTCAACTCCCTGAACCATAAAAAGGAGACCTTCCAGCCCCTTTCACCCACTAAAGTGACCTTTTATGCCTGCGGCCCCACCGCCTATGAGCATACCACCCTGGCCCACTGCCGGCGCTTCATCGTGGCGGATCTTATCCACCGCCTCCTGCTCAGCAAGGGCTACAATGTCCACTTTTACATGAATTTCACCGATCTTGATGACAACACCATCAACGGCGCGGCCAAGGCGGGCAAATCGCTGCCGGAATTCACCGAATACTATATCAGTGAGTTCATGAAGGAGATCGAGGCCCTGGGGGTAAAAAAGGCCACCGGCTATCCCCGCGCCTCGGCCCATGTTGATGAGATGATCAACATCGCCCATGAGCTGGTCCACAAAGGGTGCGCCTACGAGCAGCACGGCTCGGTCTATTTCGACATCAGCAAATTCAAGAATTACGGCAGGCTTTCCCGGGTGCCGCTGGACAAAATCCAGGTGGGCAAGACCGTTGACCTGGATGATTACGAAAAAAACAACCCGCTGGACTTCACCCTGATGAAGAGGTCAACGCTGGCTGAGCTGAAAAGCGGCATTTTCTTCCAGACCGACCGGGGCAACATGCGGCCTGGCTGGCACATTGAATGCGCGGCCATGACCCTGCATTATCTGGGCGACACCATGGATATCCACACCAGCGGCCGCGATCTCATCTTCCCGCACCATGAAAATGAAAACGCCATCGCCGAAAGCCTGACCGGCAAACCCCTGGCAAGGTTCTGGATACACAGCGAACTGCTGCTGGTGGACGGCAAGAAAATGAGCCTGGACAATAATAATGTCATCACCTTGCGGCAGCTGGTCGAAGAGGGCTATAGTCCCCGGGAAGTCCGTTTTTTCATGATCCGCAACCATTACCGCAAGCCCATCAACTTTTCCTACAAGAAACTCGAAGCGGCCAGGGCAAGCCTCAGACGCCTTGATGAATTCACCCGCAAAATCCAGTGCCTGCCGCCGGACCTGCCCCATCCGAAGGTGGCAGCCTATGTCACCGAAATGGAAGAGAACTTCCAAACCGCCATGGATGACGACATGAACGTGTCCAAGGCCTTTGGCAGCCTGTTCGATTTCATCAAGAAGGTGAACCCCATCATCAATGACGGCCAGCTTGACCGCGATCAGAAACAGTACATCAAGGAAACCCTGGAAAGGATCGACTCGGTTCTCCATGTCCTGAAACTTGAGGAGTGCCCGCTGGCCCCGGAGATCGACAAGCTGATCCAGGAGCGGGAAAAGGCGCGGAAAGAAAAGGACTGGGTCAAGGCGGACGATGTACGCATCCGGCTTGCCGAACAGGGCATCACGGTGATCGACACGGCCAAGGGGCCGATGTGGAAAGAAAACGAAAAAAACTGACCGCCGGGCTACGTTATTTCGTAACAGCTCCTAAACCGGCGGCAAGGACGCCTTAACCACCGGCAGCTCCTGCCAGCTGGTGGTGTAGGCCGGGGATTTCTGCTGCTGCCGGTTTTTCCACGGCTTATCAAAACCTGCCGCCCCGTGCTGGATGGTGCAGCGGCCCCACTTGCCGTTTATCCGGTCCAGGGCCGCCATGAGCGCGCTGCCTTTCCGGTCCCGCGGGCGAAAGAGATTGGCCTGGTAAAAGGATTCCGGCACCAGGCCGAAAAGCACCACCCCGGCCTTCTGGTAACGCAATCCGGGCTTATACAGGCGGGCCAGGGCGGGCAGGGCGTGGCGGATCAAGACGGTGGTGCTGGCCGTTGGTTCAGGCAGGGTGATGACCGTGCGGCCGCTGTAGGGGACGGCGGTTTTACTGAAACGGTTGGTGAAAAGAGAGATCTCCAGGCTGTTGGCCAGGGCATGCTGGCCGCGCAGCCGCACCGCCGCCTG
>JALNXE010000142.1 GCA_023230525.1 Desulfobulbaceae bacterium | reverse complement strand
TGGACGATTTTGCGGATGGTCGGATTGCGGTTATGGATATGGGAAATGAGAAAGTCGATGGTTTTGCCGTCGGTGAAGCTGCCCAGCCTGGAAAAGGCGAGCCCGACCCCCAGGGACTCATCCGTCCCGCCGTCCTGGCATGCTGCCGAGATATAGCTGCAGAGGGCGTCACGGCCCCGTTCCTCGCCGCTGTCGGCCGCCTTGTCCATGGCCAGCCCGGCAATGGTGGCATCCTGATGGTTGATATAGGGCAGCAGAATGTCGAGAATAGCCGGATCAGCCATCCTGGACAGGGCCCGCACGGTCTCGGTGAGTATTTCGATTTCCTGGCTGCCGGTCTGCAGGAGTTGGGTCAGCAGTGGCAGGGCTGCGTGGATATTGTTTTCACCCGCAGCCTTGATGCACAGCATCCTGACCCGGGGAGAGCCATGGCCGAGGCCTGCAAGGATGAAGGCGTCCCGGCCCTTGAGCAGGCTGATCAGGGCATGATAGACCATCTCGTCCACCGCCACATCCGGCAGGGGGACGGCGTAAATGTCAAACAGGGCAGGGATCGCTTCAGGCTGACCGCTTGTCTGGATCTCATCCAGGATGGTAATCTGTTCGATCATGTCCTTGCCGGAAAAATTCTGCAGTAAATCCATAATGTCCTCACAATCCTGTTAATTTCGCTGGGCAACGATTCTCGGCAAGGGGAACGATTTCGTCCACCGCGCCCATCCTGCCGGCCGCCTGGGACATGTGCCGGTAAACTCTTTCCTCGCATCCCGGCAGGCAATCAGGCCCGATGCTTACAACCTGCTCAGAAACACATCCCCGGTGCCGGAATTGAAGAAGAGCTTGTAGCCCTTATGACCTCCCACACATTCGGCAACCAGGGGTATTCCCAGACTTTTCAGAACATTTCTCGCCATTTCCACGTTGGCCGGGCCGACTCTTAAGGCGGTCGCCGACACGGGTGCGCTTTTAGCCGTCATGATGGCGCCGCCGAAAAGCTTGGCCTGCAGGCCCTGCAGGGGAAGGCCTGCTTCCTGCAGCGCCTGCATCATTCTGGGCAGGGTGCTGTCCACATAACGATAAGTCGGGTTGTTGCGGTCATGGTCGCCCACCGGCAGCAGACAATGGCACATGGCGCCTGCCCGGTGCCGCGGGTGAAAGAGACAGACCGTCACGCAGGAGCCGAGAATGGTGGTGACCAGGGTCGGTTGCCTGGAGACAAACAGCTCCCCGGGGTGCAGCCAGTGAAGAGGAAGCTGGTTCATTATGCTCTTTATTTTTTGCATTGATATACTGATGATGCAACTTTGACAAATTTATCTTCCATGCCATGCAGGTTTTCCGAATGGCCGAGAAACAGGAAACCGTTCGGGCTCAGATTGCTGTAGAACTTGTGAAACAGTTGCCGCTGGGTTTGCTGATCGAAATATATAATCACGTTTCTGCAGAAAATAACGTTAAATGCCGATTTGAATCCGAAATTTCCGTCCATGAGGTTGACCCGTTGAAAACAGATCCGCTGGCGCAGTTCCGGAACCACCCGATGATAGCCCGCCTGATTGCCTTTGCCCTTCATGAAGTATTTGCAGAGCAGGAATTTCGGCACCGGGTTTAATATCTCATCATCATAAGTACCCCGAATTGCCTCTTCAAGCACCTGATTATTGATGTCGGTGGCGGTAATGGCAAAACTGAACCAGGGATTCTGGTTCTGATATTCAGCCAGCACCATGGCCAGGGTATAAGGTTCTTGCCCGCTGGAGCAGCCGGCGCTCCATACCCGTAAAATCCTGCCGGCGCTCTGTCGCAGATCATGCGCCAGGCGCGGCAGCAGGTTGCGGGACAGGAAATCGAAATGAACCTTTTCCCGGAAGAAATCGGTTTTGTTGGTGCTGACCGCATCAATGAGATGGCTCCACTCCTGCTGGCGCCCAGCCGGACTGAGGACATAGTCAAGGTATGTTTGAAACGAGGGGTGCCTGAGCGCCTTGAGGCGCTTGCGCAGCCGGGAACTCACCATGGTCTTTTTCGGCGGCGGCAGATTGATGCCCCATATGTCATAGATCAGGCTGCTCAACCTGTGAAACTCCTTGTCGGAGAGCAGCGGCGCAAATTCGTCTGTCTCGGCTTCGGACCAGCGGACTTCTTTTTTGCTATTGCCGGCGGGCATCTGTTGACTCCTCGAGCAGGGCCTACCGGGCCAGGGCATGGGTGCCAATGATCAGGAGCACCTTAAGCTCCCCGGCCTCTTCCTGGAAAACGGCAAGAAAATCATGGTCGGCCATGCCCGCTCCTATGCAGAGGGTTGTGCCTCTGTTTCAAGCGCCTGGGCAGCCAGGGCGCCTGATGCCGCATCCCGCAGGGTTGCCTCTCCCTCGCTGGCCAAAACCTTGTCAATGTCGAGGAGGATAAGAAACTTGTCCTCATGGCGCCCCATGCCCTTGATGAAATCGGTATTGAGATTGGTGCCCATGCGGGGAACCGGCTCAATGTTGGCTGGCTCAAGTTCAAGGACCGCCTGCACCGCATCGGTCAGCACACCCATGAGCACCGGCGCGGTTTCAGCCTCAACCACGATTTCCATGATCATGATGCAGGTGCTGATGGTTTTTTTGACCGGTTCCATGCCGAGCTTGAGGCCGAGATCCACCACCGGCACCACGTTGCCCCGCAGGTTGATAACCCCGCAGAGATAGGAAGGCATGCGCGGGATTTTGGTCAGGGTGGCCACATCGAGCACCTCCCGCACCTTGAAGATCTCCACGGCAAAATCCTCCTCGCGCAGGGTAAAGGAAAGATACTGGCTGCTTGCGGTTTCATTTTGCATATCCATGGCAATCTCCTTAATATCTTTCAAAATCGTCGTCGGAATCGCTTAACTTTAATTTAACACCGTCCCCCTTTTTGTTCTCATCGGCAGCGGTTTTCTTTGGCTGGGCAGGCGGGAGATGCAGTTTTTTCTCTATTGGCGGGGAGATTGTGCTGTGCCGTATCTGGGTGGTGTATTCTTTGTTGATCTTAAAAAAGGAGATGGCCCGCATCAGTTCATTGGACTGGGCATTGAGTTCTTCGGCAGAGGCGGAAAGCTCCTCGGCGGCGGAACTGTTCTGCTGGATGACCTGATTAAGCTGTTCAACCGCCCGGGTGTTCTCCTGGACACCCTTGGCCTGTTCCGCGCTGGCCGCGTCGATTTCTTCCACCAGATCAGCGGTCTTCTTGATCTGCGGCACCATCTCCAGGATCAATTTGCCGGCGTTGGCGGCGATTTCCACGCTGCTGCCGGCCACCCCTTTGATCTCCATGGCCGCTGTCTGGCTGCGCTCGGCAAGCTTTCTCACCTCTGCCGCCACCACGGCAAATCCCTTGCCGTGCTCGCCGGCCCGGGCCGCCTCAATAGCAGCGTTCAAGGCCAGCAGATTGGTCTGGCGGGAGATCTCTTCAATGATTTCGATTTTTTCGGCAATGGTCCGCATGGCCTTTTCCGTATCCGCCACGGCCTGGCCGCCTCTCTCCGCATCCTGGGCTGCTTTGTTGGCAATGACCGCCGTCTGGCGGGCGCTGTCGGCGCTCTGGTCCACCGTGCTGGTCATTTCCTCCATGGAGGAGGAAATTTCTTCCACGGTGGCCGCCTGTTCACTGGCCCCCTGGGACACGGTCTGGGAGGTGGCGCCCAGTTCATTGCTGCCGGTGGTCACCTGGGCGGCGATTTCCCGGATGGTCACCACGGTATCCTCCAGTCTGGTGGACATCTTGCGCAGGGCATTGGCCAGGGCGCCGATCTCGTCGTTGCTCTCCAGGGTAATCTGCGCGGTGAGATCGCCTTCAGCCACGGATTCGGCAAATTTTACGCCCATGTTGAGCGGATCAATGATGGAGCGCGAGAGTTTGTAGAGAAATAGCGACAGCACCACTGCAGACAGCAGAAAGGTGATCAGGGCGATGAGGTTGGCCGCGGTGACTACGCTGGCCAGATGTTTTTCCGCTTCCGCCCGTTCCGCCTCAACCGAGACCCCGAATTTGTGCAGACCTTCCGTTACCTGGGTGCCGTATTCATCAAGGGTGTCGTCCATTTTGTCAAAGGAGGCTTCCATTTTTTTGAGCTGCACCGCGCTGTTTTCGATGAGGTCTTTCAGTTCCACCTTGACGCCTTTCTCCAGGGCCGGGAGGCCTTTGCTGATTTCGGCGATCATTTGCCGCTCACCGGAGGTGGCCGGGAAGGAGGAGAGTTTGTCAAGATTTGCGTTGAGGAATTTCAAGTTCTGATCGATCGCGGCCAGCCTGTCATCGCTCATTTTTCCTTCATTTTTGTCAATCAAGGAATCCATGGCCGCCAGCATCACCTCAAGATGGGCCATGCGCATGTCGGTGATGAGCAGGATGGTCTCGCTGAGTTCCTCGTGGTCCTTGCCCGTTGCGCTGGCCAGTTTGGCATGGAGTGACTCGTCAAGTTTGCCCAGGTTGCCGCCCACGGCTTCACCGTATTCATCCAGGGTGTCGTCGATATGGTCAAATTCTTTCTCAATAAAGCCTATCTCGCTGCCCGAGACTTCGATGAGTTCCTTGAGGTCTTTCTGGATGGCGTTGACCAGCTGTTCCACGTTGCCGACCATGGCGGTGGCCAGCTGTTTTTCCTCGGCATTGTCCGCAGCCTCAGTCAGGACCGGCAGATTGATTTTCAAAAAGGAGGCGGAACGGCTGATACTATCCATGCGTTCCTTGTCAATCGAGCCATGATCCTTGTCAATGATGGAATCCATGGCTGCCAGCAGCAATTCGATGGTGCTCTTCTCCATCTCATTGATCGTGTTCAGCTGATGATTTCTCAGCTGGCTCATTGCCATGGATGAATCGACCGTGCGGTTGGCAAAGAACATGACGCTGAAGAGAATCAGCAGGGCCAGAATGGAGAGGCCTCCCGCCAGACCGAGTTTTTTCGCTATGGACATAATTTTCTCCTTGAAGGTACATACAACATTCGTGTTGTCGGATGACAAGCGTGAAGAAGCTTTTTACTGAAAGGGCCGAGGGGCGTCCGTACCGGCAACCGGCGGGTTGTATTGCCTGGCAGATTGTGGTTGGAGCGCTGTCCCAACCATTTCATTATATTCATAGATTTTCGGGAAAGTGAATATAAAAAATACTGGCGTTTTCAGGAGATCAGGCGGCAGCGGACAGGGCAAATTGTTTTCAGGACAGGGCCTGGCCTGCAAAGCTGCTGGGGCGGGCTGAGATGGAGTAAAGGCAAAGACCTGCTGCAGGCTTGCACCATTCCTATGCCGGCAAGACTCTTTCTGCGGCTATCCTCTCTTGTCCCTGGCAAAGTGCGGGGATTTCAGCAGCACGGGGAAGGGTAATTGCGTAGGCCAGCGGGCTGGGGAGCCGGTCAGCCGGAAAAGATGGTCGTTTACCACCGGGCATTTCACGGTCAGCAGAAAATAGATGGGGGCTTTCACCTCGGAGAGGGTTTCAAAATTACCCTGCCCTTTGCTGATGATCAGATCGGCATCATGGAACAGTTTGCGGAAATCTGCCGAGCAATCGGGCAGGGGGGTGCCCGGACAACCGGTGCCATTGGTTATCACCCGGCAGATGTTCTGCAGGCCGCATTCCCGGGCATCCTCCATGAGGGCGTCATTGATGATGGCTTTCTCTTTGACCACAAAGGTCACGTCCCTGTTCAATTTCTCAATGGCAATCCCGTCAAAGACCAGTTCTCCGCTGTTGTCGCCCAGATATAAAACTCTGCCGGCCTGCTGCAGGTCGGCCTCCAGTTCAGCAAAATCGTTGATTGCCATCTGCAGGGACAGGGCGTCGCGGATGATTTTTCCCATGTCAAACTGGTGCAGGGAACCATAATCGATGATGTTGCCGGCAATGGAAAAGGTGAGCGCGGCCAGCAGCGGGTTGTCCGCGTCATTAACTTTTTGTCTGATCAGGGGGGCAATGCCTGCGGCAAAGCGGTTACTTTCTTTTTTTATGGCGGCGAATGGGTCAGGACGTGCGGAAATACCGGCGATGAGCCCATAGAGATGAACGGCGTTTTCAGGAGGGGTGATGGTGAAATCGATGGAGGGTAGAAATTTTATTATCACCTCATGCATGATTTCCTGCTGCAGGGCTGGTGATGCGTTGCAGAGTCGGGCGGTCTGGATCGTCTGCTTGAGAAAACAGGGGAGGCAGTCTAATGTTGTCCGCATGATTTAATGAATTGCCCGGGGTGATGAATTTTCGCCGGCATACCTGGCAAGCACGCAGGTCGCCGCCATGGAGGCCGTGGCGGTTATAAGCTCCGGAATGGAAATGCTCTCGTTGAATCCGCCAAGATGCGGTCCGGTGTGCAGGACAATATCCTGTTTTCCTTTGAGGGCCGTGGCAGCCTGTTTTACCGAAAAACCTCTTTCCCCCAGAAACATTCGGAATTCCCCGTCACTCATCTGTTGTTGATCGATCTGCCGCAGCATCTCTTCCATGTGATGGTCAACACCCATTTCCTCCACCATGCGGGACGCCAGGGTTTTAACGTCAAAAGGCATCTCGCCGGGAAAGTCCTGGCCGACAAAGCCCTTATAATAGCTTGCCAGGGTTTCCCTGATCAACTCAATAAGTTGATTTTCGTTAAAAAGATGTCTGGCGTCAACCGGTTTGCCTGCCGGGGTAAGCCCCTGCAGCCCTTTTTCCCGGTTGCGGAAGTAGCTGGCGGAGACGAGAAGCAGGCTGAGAATGTGGGCGCCGAGATCCCAGTAAAATTTTTCACCTGATATGCCCGTTGCCTGAAAATGTTCAAAGTCCCGGAGGCCGGTAAGACCGAAATTGGGATGCTGGCAGGAGGCCAGCCACTGGTCAAGCCGGCCACCGAGCGGCCAGTCGTAAAGTCCGTTGTCTTCTCTCCTGTGGCGCTGTACCCGGTTGTGAAAAAGAGGGATGGGCGCGGTGTGAATGTTGCCCTGGGAGGCAAGATGGCCCAGCAGCCAGCCGTTACGGATCAGGACCTCTTTGAACTCGGAAAATTGCCGGTAGTGGCAGGGCTCATTGGCGTAGGCGAAATATTCGCTGTGGGCCGCAAAGGCGATGGCGATGGCCTCGGGATGGCAGTGCTGACCCGGCGGCGGGATAAGCGGCAGGCCGGTCAGGCGGAAAACGGAAAATCCCTCTAACTCCAGTGGTTCCGGGATGTTGAAACGGACCGGCAGGGAGGGAAAGTGATTTTTTAGGTTTTTCATCCAGAATGTTTCGGCAAAAAGATTGCCGGGTGAATCATCCCAACGGGCAAGCTTGATGACCAGCAGCCTTTTCCCGGTAATGCACGGCAAGGTGAGGCTCCTGCCGGTGAAAACCGCCTGGTCAAGGGCCAGGCCGCCGCATAGTTCCGTGATTTGTTTAAAGGAAACAGCGGGTATATTCTGTTCGACCGTCTGGTGCTGCACATGTTGACAGATGACAACCGGCAGCGAGCCAACGGCCTCCGTGGCAGCCCGGTGGGAATTGCCGGTAGCGGTGCGCAGCAGTCTTTCCAGGGTCGCCAGGGTGTATTCTGTCAAGCCCGGGACCTTGCCCTTGACAATCGCGGTCAAAGTTCGCGCCGCTTCGCGGAAAAGAAAAAACGACTGACGATGCCGCAGGACAAGCGGGTCATGCATCAGCTTTTCCAGGTTGCTGATGTGGTCAATACTCATGCAGTGCGGCTGACTGCGGGCAAGCGCATGCAGATTGCATGTGGCCATATATCGGGCCGGGAACTCGGCATGTATGCTGTGTAATATCTGTTCTTCAAAGACTATTTGCGTGTGCGCGGTTTCCATGCCGGATAGTTTCTCAGGGTGAGGCCTAAATTTTTTTTAAATTGTTCCGTGAGTCATGGTTATTTTTCCGGAAAACCAAAATTATATTGGGGAAAATTCCATATGATGAGAAAATGATCATTCACTCACTTTTAGAAAATAACTAATGATATATTATCATTGTATAATTTTTTAGTAATAAATATTAGCACATTGTGGCACGCAGGTTGCTATGACAAGTATTAAATAAATTTATAATTAATGAATTTATAACATGGATACAGCAATTCGCAAAGCATGATGAGGCCTTATGCGTGTCCTGTGGAGAGTTGAGCAGTCAAGAAAAATCAGCAGGTTCCGGGTGTGGAGGGATGGTCCCGCTGATCTGGTCTTGCCTGAAGATGGTTATTGACCCGGCATTTTAAAAAAATTTGACTAATCAATTTGCTGATAATATCCGATCAGATAGGTAGTAATAATTTTTCTCGATAACTGCAAGAGTAACCGGTTAAACGGTTCAAGGAGGGACCATGAACGAGATAGATAAACTTCAGCTTATGGCGGACCTGAGCCATGAATTATGCGAGTTGAATCACGGGCCGAATGTGAGCAAGGAAAACTTTCCGGCAAGCGATTACATTATCATGCCCTTTGGCTATGCGGAAAATGCGATTACCGACGTTGCCGTACGGGAGATGGTGGTTCCGGTCTGCCATGATTGCGCAACCGCCCTGCTCGGCAATGAGTGGACGCTGCTTTACTGTTTTGAATGCTGCAGCAGTCAGTGGGTTTACCGGAAACTTGCCAAGAACAGTTACCGCCATCATATTCTGTGGCTGCGCGGCTGTCCCCACTGCACCAACGAATTCGGCGGGCTTTACTTTAATGACCTGCAGGCGGTGGGAGATA
>JALNXE010000141.1 GCA_023230525.1 Desulfobulbaceae bacterium | reverse complement strand
GTCCTCAACGCTGAAGATGCCGCCATTGGCCACCACCGGGATGGACAGCCAGTTTTTCACCTTGCCCACCCATTCCCAGCGCGGTTTCCGGCTGAACGGTTCTTTGCGCAGCCGGGCATGGACGGTGAGCAGATCAATGCCCTCCCCTTCCAGCATCCGGCAGAGACTTTGCAGGCGCGCTGCATCCAACTCCTCCCCCAGCCTGATCTTGGCGGTCAGGGGTAGTTCGGTGCGCGCCCTGGCCTCGGCCACCAGCCGCTGCAGATGATCGGTATCATCGACAAGTTTGCTGCCGCCGCCGAAATTCCGCACCTGGGGGGCAGGACAGCCCAGGTTCAGATCAATGGCATCACCCCCCAGCCGATGCACCCGGTCAATGGCCGCTGCCAGATGGGCTTGGTCCGCAACCAGCAGCTGGTAAGAAAGCGGATGCTCCGCCTCGGTGCTGACCAGAAAGGGAGAGACTGCCGCATTTTCCATGGGCAGCCTTCTGGCGGACAGCATTTCCGTGGAGAGCAGCCCCACCCCTCCCAACTGCAGCAGCAGCGACCTGAACCCCGAATGGGTGAGGCCAGCCATGGGAGCCAGCAACAGCGGGGGATTGATGCGCAGGTTGCGGATTTCAAGCATGGCGGGGTGCTTGCGGTAAACGATTTGACACAAATTTCCGTTTAATCAAGAGGCTCTATATCGGTATGTTGGCATTCCGAACAGCGCAGCATGGGCTCCCATTTCTCAAAGGCCACCCGCCATTTTTCTTCCTCGATCACCTTTTCGTACTGTTTCTGGCACTCATCGCAGAGCCATCGGTCTCCCTCCGGCGTAACCCATAGTTTCATCTTTTCACCTGTCGTGTTCCCGTTTTTTTGAGCAGAATGGCTGGCTTCATAGTATGTTCAACGCTAAACGGGCCGTATTGTACACCATAACCGCGATTATTACGATGTCGCCAACGGGCTTTTTCCGCCTGAGCAGGATAATTTTCAGCAAGGCGCATGACAAGAAAACAATCGGATAAAATAGCCCATGGCAACTCTCCCTTAGACCAACCTGCAGGAAAAACAATGGCTGAAGTTGGGCTGGCGAGGAAAACCGCCGTGGTCATCAAGCCGGAAGATGCCGGCTGCCTGGTGCTGGATTTTGTCGCCGCCCGCTTCACCTACCGCAGCCGGGAAGAGTGGCGGCAGGAGCTTGATGCCGGCCGTTTTCTGCTCAGTGGCGCGCCCGCCGGTTCCCAGTCCCTGCTGGCAGCAGGCGACCGGCTCGTCTATCTGCTGCCCGAGCTGCCGGAACCGCCTGTGGATCAAAATTTTGCCGTACTTTACGAGGATGATGATCTGCTGGTGGTGGATAAACCGGCAAGTCTGCCCTGCCATCCGGCCGGCTGTTTTTTTCGGCATACCCTGTGGGCTCTGCTGCGGGAGCGCCATGGCCTGCCTAAACCCTCCCTGATCAACCGGCTGGACCGGGAGACTTCCGGCATTGTGCTGGTGGCCAAGAACAAACAGGCGGCCCGCCACTGTTATCAGCAGTTTGCCAGCCGCCAGGTAGATAAGCGCTATCTGGTGCTGGTGGAAGGGGAGTTTCCGTTTGGGGATCTGCAGGCCGACGGCTGCCTGGCCCCTGATCCGGCCAGCGCCATCCGCAAGAAGGTACGCTTTTACCCGAGTGATTTGACTGCAGCGGCTCTTGCCGGGGCCGTACCATGCCGCACGACCCTGCGGCGGCTGCGCAGTGATAACGGCATCAGTCTGCTGGAGGCCATACCGGTCACCGGCCGCTGCCATCAGATACGGGCCACCCTCTGCAGTCTCGGTTTCCCGGTGGTGGGCGATAAGCTCTACGGGGTGGACGAACAGCTGTTTCTCCGTTTCCGGCAGGGTGGGTTGACCGCGGCTGACCATCAGCGCCTGCGGCTGGACCGGCAGGCCCTGCACGCGGCAACCTTACGCCTCCGCCATCCCCTCAGCGGCCGGGAACTTGAGTTCTCCTCTCCCCTGCCCGAGGCCATGCAGAGCTTGCTTGGCCTTGGCGGGGATACCGGCACCCCGGTCTCATCGGCTGTATCTTTGCGCCATCCCCGCAGCCGGGCAAATATTGCGAAATCTTCGGGAGAGAGGACCTCCTTATAATCCACCCGCTCTTTTCCTGAACGACCAGGAGTTTGCTGCCCTGTTGCCCGGTCTGTACCGCCCAGATACTCAACAGCCAGGCTCCAGTAGGAGTTTTCACCGTCCTGGACGAACCCGCGATGAATAGCCAGTATCCTGTTGTGCCGGAGGAAACGGTTCAGTTCCTCTTCATCTTCAGGATTGCCGCGCGCGGCGATGGAGAAAATTTTATATTGTAGAGGCATGTTGGATTGACGCTATTAAAAAAAATCGCGAGTGCTCCGCACCGGGCCAGGCCTGCCCAGCCTGGCACAGCCCTCCGTCCCTCCGGGCTGTCGCCGTCTGTGCCTTCCTGCCCCCTGTGCTCCGCTTCCCGTCCCCTGGCTCACTGACCTGGGGGCAGGACAAGCCGGAATCCCAGGTTGATGTAGCGGTAATCAGGTGAGTACCTGAAGCGGTACGCCGCGCGCACGTACCTGGCGAAGTCGTTCCAGCTGCCGCCGCGAAACACGCGGTATGCGCCATTTTCTACGCCCGTAGGGTCAGTCACTGTGCCTTTTGGATAGTCACCATACCAATCATTACACCACTCCCAGGCATTGCCCAGCATGTCATGGAGTCCGAAGTCATTGGCCTTCTTCTGCCCGACCCCGTGGCTCTCTCCCCCTGAATTTTCCTCATACCAGGCAATCTCATCCAGATCTCCATAATGATCGCCTGTTGTCCCCGCCCGGCAGGCATATTCCCACTCCGCCTCGGTGGGCAGCCTGTAGCCGTTTGCCTTGGGCTTTCTTTTCGCCTGCTCGCCGGCAATCTCATAGGCCGGCTCCAGTCCTGTCTGCCTGGACAGTTCATTGCAAAACTTAACCGCATCAAACCAGCTGACCTGTTCAACAGGCCGGTCTTCCCCTTTGAAGTGGCTCGGGTTCGTATTCATGACCTGCTCATAGAGCGCCTGGGTTACCGGATACTTATCCATCTTAAAATTGCTCAGGGTCACCTCCACCCGGCCACTTTCGTTATCACCCATTGTAAACTTCCCCCCTTGGATGGGAAGCATGCGATCCCGCATCTGCTCCCGGAGAGATTTATTTACTGTCCTCGACGCTTTTGCCTTGGAGGTGACCTCGGATTGCAGGGATGTGGCCAGCAGGCGAACATACTTTTTTACGGTTTCCGGGTTTTGAAAGCCTGTTTCCCCGGCAGTTGTACGGATTTTTAATATCGGCAGGAGCTTACGGATTTTGTCATCTTCAAGCCACTGGTCAATAATGGGTAAATCAGTCTTTTTCACCTGGTGGCCTTGACCCTCAATAAATTTTTCGCCAGAGGCATTTCTTTTCTGGTCCCTTTCCTCTACTGTTTCCCTGACAATTTCCTCCAACCTCACCAGATGACTTGGATATTGTTCAAGTTGCCGATAAAGGGATGGGAAAAGATAGCCAATGAGACTGGTTTTGATCAAGAGTTCAGGATGAAAGAGATTGTCTTTATTGGATTTTTTGCCGGCAAGATGCAGGGAAAAGGAAACAGCGTTGATGAAACGCTTGATTGTTCTGGGATTACTCCCCAGCGCCTCATGGATCATTTCGACAAATGGCTCGGCCCCTTCCAGCTTTTCCAGCTGTTCGGCAAGTATTTTTTGTTTTAGATCTTCAGGATCTGCCCCAGGCAAAGAAAAAGGGAATTGGACGATCTTGTCAAGATACTGCCCTTCAATATTGGGGAGGTCATCCTGCTGGCCGGTGAGATACAGTTCCTTGTAACGCACCCGGATGCCCCGCTCGATGACCTCCTGGGCCACCCCCATGACAAAGACGAAATTGCGCAGATCAAGGAGCACCTTCAGTCCTTCCAGGAGTTGCACCGCCTTCTCGGGCAAACAACGGTCAAGGTCATCAATAAAGACGACAATCTTTACCTCCAGATTGTCTGCAGCATCCTGGAGGGTCTGGAGGAGGTTATAATAGGTGCTCTCATAACACCGGGCTGCAGCCTGCATGGCGGTTTCATTTTCTTTGGCGCTTTCCGCGTCAATTGCATCCTCCTTTTTCTGCTGGTAATCCATTGACTTTGACGGGCACATTTTTAATTTCATCAATGGTATTTTCAGCTCCGCCTCCATGCCATAGACCAGCGCCAAAGGGACATGGGCAATCTTCTCGATAAAGCCGGACAACTTTTTCGCTATTATTTCGATTTTTGGTTTTTCGACCTCTTTTTGCAAAGAGGCAATCAACGTGTGAAAAAATGGGATGATCAGGTGTTCTTCAGCGACGAACTGCCATGGATTAAACCAGACCGTAACTATTGGCTGCTCTGCGGATTTCGTATCATCCAGGGCTTTCTTTATTTGTTGCAGCATACTGGTCTTTCCGGAGCCCCATTGCCCATAAACCCCAATGGTAAACGATCCGCGGGATTTTACCGTTCGGATCATTTCAACTAAACCATCACAATAATCTTTATGGCCAATCAGGTCCTGGTCGGCAAAATCATCTGATAAAATTAACATTTCTCCCCCCATACACAGCAACAGCCGAAACTTAGAAACAAATGTAGATGCGCAAAATATGTGTTATCGATTTTTTTTTGTTATTAGTCCGATTGCGCTGCAAAGTCGAGATAATATTTCCGAAATTTGATTTGAAAAACAGGTGAGTTACAACATGGAAGGGGAGTAAATATCCTCTGGTAATATTTATTCTGGAACCAGATACTTAGACTTAAGATGTTTCCTGAGTTATACGTAACAAAATTCAGTTAAATCTGATGCCGAGGATTGCCAGACGCGTTTATAATCTTTGACCTTTTTTGATAGTTTTTTGTCTATTTCAAAGAACCAAACAAAAAAGCCATTAACTCTATACGAGCTAATGGCTTCTTGATTTTATTGGTGCGCCCGGCCCGATTCGAACGGGCGACCTACGGCTTAGAAGGCCGGTGCTCTATCCTGCTGAGCTACGGGCGCGTGAAGGCTTGCAAAATTTTAAAGGGTTTTTTAGCATGAGAAACCGTAATTTGCAACTCAATTTCTTTGCCCGGCCGCAGTGATGTTCCGCTTGACTTGCATGATTGCTGGCTGCTAATGTCCCGGTAGAGACGATGAAGGGCCTGCGGAAAGAATTCGGCAGCCTTCCGGCGGATAAACCCAATCTTATTTGAGCCGCGCAAAAAATATTTTTTTTTAAACCCCATGTATTCTTCCAGCCGGATACAAAGAGAGGCCGAAACCATTGAGGCCATGATCCGCATTTACTGCCGCAAGCTGCATCATGGCGGCCAGCCGCTGTGCGCCGAGTGCGGCGAGCTGCTGGACTATGCCCGCCGGCGTCTGCGGAAATGCCCGTTTCAGCAAGGCAAGACGACCTGCGGCAAATGTGCCGTCCACTGCTACAAGCCGGTGATGCGGGAAAAGATCCGGAAGGTGATGCGCTACGTCGGGCCGCGCATGATGCTCCATCATCCCTATCTCGGCTTCATGCACCTGCTGGACGGCTGGCGCAAAAAGCCGAAAAAATTCTGACCGGCGTTAATATTTCACCCTGACTTTGTAGGTCAGGGTGGTTGAGCCAAGCCCTGGCACCGGCACCTGCCAGACTGCCGTGTTGCTTGTCGCCTTTACGTGGGGCAGCGACTCTGCCAGCATCTCCCAGTCGCCGGGAATGGGTTCCACCACCTTGACGGTTACCGCCTCCTTCTTGCCGTTTTTCAGCTCAATGCCGAAGACAGCCTCGTAGACGTAGTCATAGCGGGAAGAGCCCGCCACCTTTTTAAAATCCGTCTGTTTCCGGTTTGCCGTGACGTCAAAGGAATCGCCGAGTTTCAGGCGCAGGGTCTCGTTTTCCGGGGTGTGATCGATACGGTCCTCGCCGACAAACTGCAGCCTGTCCTTGGCATCCTTTTTGTAAACCCGCACCACCCCTCTGGGCAGGGGAAGACCCAGATGGTTGTCCTTGCTGTTGGCCACCTCCACAAAAACGCCGATTTTCATTTTCTCGCCGAGCTCTCCGTACTGGCTGCGGTAATAATAGTCCGCGCCCTGCAGGATCAGTTCCTTGCGGCAGGGCACCTGGCCGGCCTGCAGCAGGGCCACCTGTTTGGTCTGGTTGTCCCGGATGGTGGTCGGCCGCTCCAGGCTGTAGAGGTGGTACTCGAACATCTGCTCCTCGGCCATGGCATCCTGCCTCTCCGCAGCCATGGTCATGACCTTGTCCTGGACGAGCCTGCGGGCCGGCTGTTCGGGGGGCGCCTGATGGACATCGCCTGCCACCAGCTGCAGGCTGGCGTTGTTGTAGGTGGTCCCGCTCTGGTTGGTCAGGGTGACCCAGCCGTTGATATCCATGGCGTTATCCGTGGGGTTGAGTTCCGCCACATAGTCCGCCTGCCAGGCGAGCCCCTCGGTCAGATAGCTCAACTCCACCTGCTGGGGCTTGTCCGTTGTGCTGTCGGCCAGCATGGTCAGGGTGGGCCGGTCCCGCAGGTTTTCCGGCACATGGTCAAACACCAGGCGGCCGGGGATGCCTGTCTCGATATGATCGCCCAGCTTGAGCACCACCCCGTTATTGGCGCTCAGAACTTTGGCTTTTTCCCGAGTTTCCTCGCCGGTGGTGGGGTGGGTGCGGATCACCGTCACCTCCTGGCCCACGTATTTTTCCAACAGGGCCTGGGGGGTGAGCAGATCGAACTCAAAATTCTGCTCCAGGACGTGCAGGTCGCCGCCGGAGAGCAAAGCGGTTTCCGGTTTGATCTGGGCGCTGACCTCCCGGAAGGCAAGGACATTTTGCCCGGCCGGCAGATTGATGGTGCGCCGGTCTTTTACCAGGGCCAGATTCTGGTTGTAGATGGTGACGCTGACGCCCTGCTGGTCGGCCAGGGTGGTGGTGTATTCCGCGCTCAGGGCGGGCAGGCAGCAGGCCAGGCAGAGCAGGGCTGATGATGCGGCAATGAGGGTCTTTTTCATTTTTGTTTCTCCATGAAATTTGCGCTGTTCAGGAATCAGGAGACAGAATTCAGGAGTCAGAGGAGAAAACCAAAAAACAGCCGCCTGTTTCCGTCCGTTTTTGCAGCCATTGCAGCAGTTTCTCCTGGCAACGAATCACTTCTTGCATTCTGTCTCCTGAGCCCTGTATGCTGGCCGTTATTATAACCGGGTTGACTGTTAAAAGTCCCTCTGTTATTTTCTGGAGAGGTTGCCGGGCGGCTCGCCCGCCCTTTTTTCTCTCTGCCAAAGGAATACTCGGATGACAGCTCCCCGTCTTGCTCCCGCCATTGCCGGCATCTACCGTTTTGAAAAAAAGAGCCGGGTGCTGCGTCCTCTTTTTTGCAGCGGCGTTTCCGCCGGCTTCCCCTCGCCGGCGGATGATTATATTGACCGGGAGCTGGATCTGAACGAATATCTGATCACCAATCCCGCGGCCACCTTTTTTGTCCGGGTGGCCGGCGATTCCATGATCGGCGCCGGCATCAATCATGATGACATTCTGATTGTCGATCGCTCCCTTGAGCCGGCGTCCGGCAGGATCGTCATCGCCATTGTTGACGGTGAGCTGACCGTGAAACGGCTGGTAAAAACAGAAGATTGCTGCCGGCTGGTGGCGGAGAATCCGCTTTATCCGCCTACGGAAATAGAAAAGGAAATGGAGCTTGAGGTGTGGGGGGTGGTGACCTGCGCCATTCACCGCCTGTAACCGGGCGCTTGAACAACTGCCGCGGCGCTGCCTGCCGCCGCCTGAGGATACTTGTCCCATGAGCAAACTGTTCGCCCTGGTTGACTGCAACAACTTCTATGCCTCCTGTGAGCGGCTCTTTAACCCGCAGCTCATGGGCAGACCGGTGGTGGTGCTGTCCAACAATGACGGCTGCATCATTGCCCGCTCCAACGAGGCCAAGGCCCTGGGCATTGCCATGGGCGCCCCGTATTTCAAGTGCGAGCAGCTGCTCAAGGCCCAGGGGGTGGAGGTTTTTTCCTCCAATTACGCCCTGTACGGCGATATTTCCAGCCGGGTGATGTCGCTGCTGGGGCAGCTTGAGCCGGAGGTGGAGGTCTATTCCATTGATGAGGCCTTTCTCTATCTCACGGCGATTGCCGGCAGATCGCTCACCGACTATGGCCGGCAGCTGCGGCAGACGGTGCGGCGCTGCACCGGCATGCCGGTTTCCATCGGCATCGGCCCGACCAAGACCCTGGCCAAGGTTGCCGGCCATATTGCCAAAAAAAATGAGGCGCACCAGGGGGTGTTTGACATCACCACCGTGGCTGTTGATGAAATTCTCGGCCGCTTTCCCGTGGCCGAGGTGTGGGGCATTGGCCGCCGCCTGGCCCAGCGGCTGGCTCTTTGCGGCGTCACCACCGCCCTGGATCTGAAAAACTGCGCGGATGACTGGCTGCGTAAAAAGCTGAGCATCACCGGCCTGCGCACCGCCATGGAGCTGCGGGGCATCTCCTGCCTCGGCCTGGAGAATTGTCCCATCAGCCGCAAATCCATCGCCAGCTCCAAATCCTTCGGCTACCAGGTGGAGGCCCTGGCCGAACTCAACGAGGCCCTGGCCACCTATATCGACCAGGCGGCGGTGCGGCTGCGCGGCCAGCATGCCCTGGCCAACAGCCTGGAGATCTCTCTTTTCACCAACCGTTTCAGTAAAACCGCCGTCCCCTACAGCGGCCGCACGGTCATCACCCTGCCT
>JALNXE010000140.1 GCA_023230525.1 Desulfobulbaceae bacterium | reverse complement strand
GCCAAGGTACCCTATGGTTTCGGCTATCTGGCGCCGGAGTGCGAGCAGCGTTTCACCCTTGGCGTCTTATTCTCCTCCCATATGTTTCCCAATCGAGCTCCGGCGGGCAAGGTGCTGATGGAGGCCCTGGTCGGGGGCCGCCGGCATCCTGAACGGCTGGAGCTTGCCGATGAAGAGATCATTTCCTCGGTTTGCCGGGACATCCGGCAGCTGATGGAGCTGCCGGAGAAACCGCTGTTTGCCAAAGTTCTGCGTCCGGCCAGCGCCATCCCCCAGCTTGAGATGGATCATCCGAAGATGCTTGCCTACAGGGCCGGGCTTGAGCGGGAAAACAAGGGGCTTTATATCTGCGGCTTCGGCTGGGATGGGGTGGGCATCAACGACATGGTGAAATCCGCTCGTAAAGCAGCGGTTGCCATCAGTGCCGGCGGCAGGGGCGAAGAGGCCGCTGCCGCGGTGAAACCCGTCTATTTCTGATACTTCCTAAAGATATTTTTTCTCCAGCTTGTCTTCAAGAAATTCCACCTGCCGGCGGATGCTGGTGTTCCGTATCCGTTTGTCGGTAATAACCCTGATGGCATGGACCACGGTTGAGTGATCCCGGTTAAATGCCTTGCCGATATCGACAAGGGGCATCTCGGTGTATTTCCGCGAGAGATACATGGCAATCTGTCTGGGAAAGGCCAGGGCCTGCTTGCGGGACTTTGACTGCAGTTCCGCAATGTCAACCTTGAACTGGGTGGCGATAAAATCCCTGATGACCACCGGTGAAAGCTGCCGGTTGTTGCCGATGATGTTTGCCAGTGCTTCCTTGATCATGGTGAAATCAGGCGCGGCCTGCATCAGGGCGGATTGGGCCTTGAGGCTGATGATGGTGCTTTCCACCTGGCGGATGTCGCCTTTGATGTTTTCCGCCAGGTAGAGGATATGCTCCTCATTTAAATCCAGGCAATTGATGAGTGCTTTGCGGCGGATTATTTTTATTCTGGTTTCCAGATTGGGTGGGTTGATGGCGGTAATGATGCCGGATGACAGCCTGGAACGGATGCCGGAATCGATATCCGGAATCTCCCGCGGTCCCATGGAGCTGGTGAAAATGATTTTTTTGCCGCTTTCCAGGAGAATATCAAGGGCTTCTGACAGCTCCGCCTGGGTTTTCAACCGGCCGGCCAGCGTATGCACATCCTCGATCAGCAGGACATCGCACTGTTTGTGGTATTTGTTTTTGAAATGGTTCATGGTGTTGTTTTTTATGTTTTTGACCATTTCAGCCGTCAGCTGCTGTGCGGTGAGATAGTTGAGCCTGGTGGCAGGCTTATGTCCAATGATGTGATGCGCCACAGCGTGGGTGAGGTGACTTTTGCCCAGCCCTGTTCCCGCCTTCAGATAAACACAGGAGCCAACGGTTGAATCATTCATGGCTATGTCCGCGCAGGCGGAATGGGCCATGATATTGCAGCTGCCCACAATGAATTCATCAAAGGTGAAACGGGGGTGCAGCGTTCTTATGGATTGCTTCACCCTTGGGATGTCAGGCAGCCGCATAGGTTCATTGGCTGCGGGGGCGGCGAGAAGCGACGGTGAAGTGCTGTTGCCGCCCTTTGAATTAAAAACAATCCGCACGTCACCTTGCCCGAGCAAATGAAGGGATTCCTCTATTGCGCCAAGATATTTCTCCTTTACCCAGGTGCAGAAGAAGGTATCCGGGCAGGCAAGTTCAAGGGTGCTGTTATCATTCACTTTTGCGGATAATGGGTTAATCCAGAGCGAATATGCGCTTTCTGGGAGTTTTTCTGCAAGAATTTCTTTAATTTTGTGCCAGAGCATGAATGATCCTGCAATAGGTGAAATTTGGAATAATTAAAAGAAAAGGGATTATGATCATATTAAGAGATCGTTTGGATTCTGTTTGCTTGTATAAAAAAAAACCGTTTCCTGTCAAAGACGGTTACTCCCGATTTTTAAAAATCAAAGTCCAAGTTATCAACAGTCTTTGTCCCCTTGCAAGACGCGGTTACAGCAGAGGGGCAACTCTAACGGGCTATAAAAACGTACTTTTTAACTTCATTGGTTGAAAGCCCATGGAATAAGGGGATAGTCGCTTTTCAGAGGGCTTTTTTTGTATTTAATTGATCGCTGAATGTTCACTTTTTCTCCTCAATTCTCTTATTTCCTGTTAAATGCTCGTTTTTCTGCTAACTACCCGAGACTTCATGGGGAAATAATTTCAGGTTTTTTTCTGCCCGGACGGCGTCGGAAAATAAGCATGCTGTCAAGAGGAAAAATCGCTTTTTGTGCTGTTGTGGAGGTAGGTTACGGTGTAACATTCAGCGTCTCATCACCCTGCGGATGCGGGGTGGGTTGGCAAAGCGCTTCGCTGGCCTCTGGGATAGTTTGTTCGAGACTGTGGGTGATTTGACCCGAAAATCAACAGCGATGAATAAAAAAAATATAACAGAAAATTTCGCCAAATTAAGTGGCAATGAAGGCCTTACCTCGCCGGATAAGGGTGGCAAAGAGTTGGCAGGCTCAGGTGACAGCCTGATTTGGCGTGAGCGGTGAAAATAACTTAATGCCGCGCGAAGAAATTGTTAATTTTCTTAAAGAGGGGATGTCTGCTCAAGGGGCGGCATCCCCTCTTTTTTATCATCAGTACTGCGGGAAGTTCAAATTTTTGAATTATTTCGCCAAATGCATACACTTTTGTCATCTCTTTTCTAGGTAATATTTCCCAGGTAATTCTACCACCTTGTGGCATCAGCTGCTGGCTGAGCGGACCCCGTCAACAGGCGGACGTGTCTCTTATTCGCGACGAAAATGGAAATAAGTTTTTAAGCTTATTTTGTTTCATTTTTAATTAATATGAAAAAATATGCTGTAAAATTGATGAGTTATTGTTATATCAATGTTGAGAATGATGATTAAAATCGTTTGGCACACATGGTGCAATAGCGCAAATTGCTCCCATGTGGATCAGAAAAAATCACAATGGGCGCATGTTGCTTCTGGTGAATTGCGGGAAACGGAAAAAGTGTAACAGTGTGGTGCGCACCGCGAGATGGATACTTTTTCGACAAACAACAGCTCTTGGAGGTGAAATTAAAAAAAAGAAAGCAGCACTCGTTGGTTTTATGGGGTTGAAATCCCCGCTACGGGTGATGTGAGCCTGTTCATGGCCCCGAATATCTACTTGCTTGTCCCCTTTATAATTAACAAAACGAGGATTTCTAATGTCAAAGAAAAAAATGTCTCTCGCATCGGCCCTGGCCGCCGGTTCGTTCATTCTCATCTCTTCTACCTGTTATGGCTTCAGCAGTTACGGCACCCAAGTCAACAATGCCTGCGCTCCGGCACAACCATATACCGGGAGCTGTACCCTCTGTCACACAGGGGCCTACAGCACAGCCACTCCTGCCAAAACGGCTTTTTTAGCAGGCGGCAGCACGCTGACTGATTACTTCTGTCCCTCCGGCCCGGCCTGTACGGACAGTGACAACGACACCTTTGCCCTGGAAGGCGGGGCCTGCGGTCCGGTTGACTGCAATGATGGCAACGCAGCTGTTAATCCATCAGCCGTCGAGAACTGCACCGACGGTTTTGATAATGACTGCGATGGCCTGATCGATGCTCAGGATCCGTCCGCGGTCGGCTGTCCGCCGGTATGCACCGATAGTGACGGCGACGGTTATGCCGTGGAAGGCGGCGCCTGTGGCGCGGTTGACTGCGATGACAGCAATGCCGGCATCAACCCCGGCGTTGCGGAAGTTTGCGGCGACGGCATCGATAATACCTGTGACGGCATCATTGATGAGGGCTGCCCCACCTTACCGGTGTGCACTGACAATGACGGCGATGGTTTTGCCCTGGAAGGCGGAAACTGCGGCGTAGTAGACTGTGATGACACCGATGCGGCAGTTAATCCTTCAGCAATTGAGGATTGTACGGACGGTATCGACAACAACTGTAATGGCCTCGTTGATGCCCTGGACAGCTCAGCCACGAACTGTCCGGCAGTATGTACCGACAATGACGGCGACGGTTATGCCGTGGAAGGCGGCGAGTGCGGTCCGGTTGACTGTAACGACGCGGACGCCACCGTGAGTCCCGGCGCGGAAGAAATCTGTGCCGACAGTATAGATAATGACTGTGATGCCCAGATTGATGAGGGCTGTGATGCCGCATGTCCTGATGCGGACGGCGACAGCTACATGGACGCCGCCTGCGGCGGAACCGACTGCAATGATCTTGATGCTGCCATCAATCCTGGCGCCTCTGAAATATGCGGCAACACCATCGATGAAAATTGCAATGGTGCCAGTGATGACACCTGCCTCAGCTGCCCAGACGGCGGCGTGCTGTCCATTACCGGCGCTGTCTATAAAGAGCGCAAGCTGGTGGTTACCGGCCGCTCTCACCTCAGAACCCGCATCTCCATCGTGGATGCTGATTCTGGCCAGGTTCTGGCCGAAAACATCCGGGTAAAGGGTGGTAAGTGGAAGGTGGAAATCGAGAATCTGCCGCGGGGATATGTGCCCGAGGCAATCAAGGCCATCAACACTGACGGATGCGAAACCGCCAAGGATGTCACGGTAAAAGGTCGTCCCCAGCGCAATGACGATGACGAACATGATGATGATTAATTGTTTGCTCTGATTCCGTTATAAACCAGCAAAAAAAGGGGGGAGGCTTCGGCCTCCCCCCTTTTTTTTTGTTCGGCTGACGCGGACGAGGACAAGAGCCGATGGGGGATTGCCATAGTGTCATCGAGCGCAAGTAATGCCCCTTCGGTTTTTGATTTTCCTGGCAGCAAGCGCGGATGCGTTCTTGCGCCGGGCTAAAGAAATAAAATTAATAAGGGTTATTGTTTGCGAAAAGCCTTTGTCGGTATTACCTTGTTAAGTAAAAAATGAAATACTTTGCTGGCAAGGAGACCAAAAGGATATGCAGAGTCAAAAAATAGAAGAACATTTTATTACGGAAAAGCCCTTTTATCTGCCGCAGAAAAATGAACTGGCGGTTGCCCTGGCCGCTTACGGCAATGGGCTGCCGTTATTGCTCAAAGGGCCCACCGGCAGCGGCAAGACCCGGTTCATGCAGTTTCTGGCCTGGACCGTAAAACGGCCGCTCATCACCGTGTCCTGCCATGATGACCTGTCAACCAGCGACCTGGTGGGCCGCTATCTGATCAGGGGTGGTGAAACCTTCTGGCTTGATGGGCCGATGACGCTGGCCGTGCGTTATGGCGCCATCTGCTATCTTGACGAGGTGGTTGAGGCCAGAAAGGATACCACGGTGGTCATCCATCCCCTGGCCGACGACCGGCGTCAGCTCGCCATTGAGAAAAGAGGGGAGCTGCTCACCGCTCCCAGGGAGTTCATGCTGGCCGTGTCCTATAATCCCGGCTACCAGTCGGTTCTGAAGGACATGAAGCAGTCCACCCGGCAGCGGTTTGTGGCCCTGGAACTCAATTATCCCCCCCCTGAGCTGGAAAGGGATATCATCCGCCATGAGGCCGGAATTGAGGAGCCGCTGGCCCATTCCCTGGTGCGGATAGCGGCCATGACCAGGGGCTTGAAGGACTCCGGCCTGCAGGAGGGGGCAAGCACCAGGCTGCTGGTGCATGCCGGGCTGTTGATCAGGGAGGGAATCCCCCCCCGGGAGGCCTGTCATGTGACCATTACCGAGGCCCTGACGGATGACCATGAGCTGGTCGGGGCCATTGATGAAATGATCAGTTCGGTTATCTGAGGGGCATGGCATGGAAAGAGTCGCCACTGCAGTGAGCCTGCAGCAGGTTATCCCCGACCATCAGCTTAACGAGTGGGAACACGAGGAGTTGATCGAGCAGCTGGCCGCCTATGACGAGCAGCTGGAAAGAGCGGTGCTGGCGCAGATCGCCGTTATCTGGCCGGTCAGTCATGCCCTGTGCTTCGCCTTTCTTGAGCAGCTGCATAACGGTTTGCGCTGTCTGGAGACAAAAGAGCTTGCCGAATGGGTGAAAGGGATTCTGCATGCCTATGAGGCAGACGGACTGCGGGCGGCGCGTCTCTACATGGCTGATGTGGAAAATAATTTTCTCTGCCCGCGGCGGGGCGAGAGCGGGCTTACCTTTGCTGAGGCCCAGGGAAGGCTGGTTCCCTATATCCGCGGCATATCGGGCCGCGGTCTGCAGCTTGAGGTATCGGCTGCGGCGGCAACCGATACCTCAACCATTTTTCTGCCCCGGGATGTCCGCTTTTATCGGGATCACACCGGGAATTTCCAGGTTTATAAACTGCTGGCCACATACCAGTGGGCTTTTATCAGCCAGGATCTGTACTGCCAGAATCATGCGCAGTCCGCCGCCATCCATTTCCCCGGGGGCAGGCAACAGAGCAGAGAAGGGGATAGTGATGATATCCTGGTGCGTTTTTTTAGTATTTTCCCCCATCAGCAGCTGGCGCAGGACATTTATCACCTGCTGCAAACGCTGCGTGTTTCCCTTTTCATGCAGCAAGAGTATCCCGGCCTGATGCGCGACCTAGGGCCATTTTTCGCCCTGCTGCTGGAAAACCGGCCGGATCTTCAGCGGCTGGCAGGCATCGATTATCAGCTGGAGAAAATAAGACAGTGGCTGCTCGGTCAGCTAAGCGGCGAAAAGGCCAGCGCTCTGGGGGGCGATCCCCAGCTCAGGAATATTGTGGCGGCGGCCTGGAATGGACGGGCGGACAATGGGGATATCTTCATGGCCACCAGAGGATTTTACGATGCCTTTTGCCATGATAAACCGGCATACGAGCCGTTGCAGCCGCTTTTTTTTCAGGGAGAGTTCCGGCCCCGGGAGGCGCACCGCGCCCGCTTGGCCAGACGGGAAAGCAACCGGCAGAAATTCATCGAGGCCCTTGCCGCGATTCTGCCGCCCCAGGCAGCTGCCGAGGCTGCTGAGGCGGAAAAAGAACCTAAACAGCCTGTTGCCAATGTGGTGGAAAACGGCGCCAATGTCACCCCGGCCCAACACCATGCAACCAATCAAGCGGAGCCTGATCCGCAGTCTGCTGAGGAGCCGCGCTTTATCTGCCTTGATGATGCGCAGCTTGAGCTGCCGGAAGAGCTGCGGGAGTTGGCCCGGGAGATCGAGGAGGACCTTGGCTCGCTGCCCTCTTTTTACATCTCCAGCGCCAGCCAGCGGGCTGGTGGGCAGAGCAGAAGTCCGCTAAAGGGCCCGCAACAGGAAGAAGGAGAGGGACTGCAGGGCGGCCTGCTTTACGATGAATGGGATTTCCGCCGGCAGGGGTTCCGCAAAAACTGGTGCCGGTTGCACCGCAAGCAGCTGCATGCGGTCAAGGGAACTTTTGTCAGCAGCACCCTGGAAAAATACCGGGGACAGATCATGCAGCTGAAGCGGCAGTTTGAGATGATGCGCACCCAGCATCTCTTTATCGGAAGGCAACGGGACGGGGAAGATGTGGATCTTGATGCCCTGACCGAGGCCTACGCGGATATCAGGGCCGGACTGGTGCCCTCTGATCGCCTTTTTGTCCGTCTGCAGCGTGACCAGCGGGATATTGCCGCCCTCTTTCTGGTGGACATGTCTTCTTCCACGGAAGGGTGGGTGGGCACGGCCCTGAAGGAATCACTGGTGCTGCTCAGCGAGGCCCTGGACTCCCTGGGCGACCGCTATGCCATTTACGGGTTTTCCGGCATGCGGCGCACCCGCAGCGAGATTTATCATATCAAGGAATTTACTGAGCCTTACTCTGATGAGATCAGGGGGCGGATTGCCGCCATCGCCCCGGTGGATTATACCCGCATGGGGCCGCCGATCCGGCATTTTACCGGGGTGCTGTCCAAGGTGGAGGCCAAGGTGCGGCTCCTGATCATTCTCACCGACGGCAAACCGGAGGACTACGATGATTACAAAGGGGAATACGCCATTGAAGACACCCGGCATGCCCTGATCGAGGCCAAGAACGCGGGAATTCATCCCTTTTGCATCACCATCGACCGGGAGGCCCAGGATTACATGGGCCACATGTTCGGGGAGATCAATTATACCTTTATCAATGATGTCAGAAAGCTGCCCCTGCGCGTGCCGGAAATTTACCGCCTGCTTACCAGCTGAACCAGAGGCAGCCCGCACACCGTTTAATCATCCTCAATCAGATAGCCCTTCAGTTTTTCCAGCAGAGACTCGGGCAGTGGTTCCTTGTAAAGGAAGGCCTGGGCCTCTTCGCCGGTTATCTGCTGTTTGATCTCAACGGGCAGAGAGCGCAGTATAGCCATTCTCTCTGGATCGGGTTTTTCCTTGCGGGGGCCGACTTTCTGCATATTTTTTCTCCGGAAGTGGATGGTTTAAAAGGTAATAATCCGGTATCCCTGCTCAATGAATTCGCCCATGGCCGGATGGCCGGATAGCTGGCCGACCAGGGGCAGACCTTCCTGTTCCACCGCCTCGGTGACCTTCATCTTGGCTGAGCACGCCTTGCATACGGCGACAATGAGGCCTTTTTCCTTGGCCTGCTGATAGAGCGGGGCCAGGAAATGACCTTCCCTGCTCATGACGGGTATCAGTTTCACCGCTTCCCCTTCAATGACAATGCTGCCCGCCAGACCCCGCTCATGCAGATCAAGGGCGTTAAGCAGCACATGGATAAAACAGAGGG
This sequence comes from Desulfobulbaceae bacterium, assembly GCA_023230525.1. GTDB lineage: Bacteria > Desulfobacterota > Desulfobulbia > Desulfobulbales > SURF-16 > SURF-16. The sequence continues at coordinate 235 of JALNXE010000140.1, read as the reverse complement.
GATCACTGCGGAAGGCAAAGAGTACGATTTTTTCGCCTGAAGTTGCCATGGTATTATCCTCCTCGGACCCTAGTATAAAGTTTCAATAAAAAGTTTACATTTAATCATTTTCGGGTTACCCTAATAAGAAACAGGAGGGTAGCCATGGCGCGCAAGACACAACGTGCCGCATTATCTTTGTCGGCAGACCAGCGCAATAAACTTGGACAAATCAGCAAATCTCGCAAAGCCCCCT
>JALNXE010000139.1 GCA_023230525.1 Desulfobulbaceae bacterium | reverse complement strand
CCCTCGCTTTGCTCTTCCTCTCAGCTCCAGAAAAAAAACAACCTAATGAATCAGCCTCTCCTTGTCAATATTTGTTTTTCCCGCCCCTGCTTAACTACATAATTTCAATCACATAGTTTTACCACCCCCCATCCGGCTACCTTCTCGGCCCTTCCGACTACCTTCTCGGCCCTTCCTTATCACGACGATTAACCCCTCGCCTCTCCCCTCATCTGCCCTCTGACAATAAGCGAGGCCATGCAGGCGGCACCGAAGCCGTTATCAATATTCACCACCGCCAGGCCGGGAGCGCAGCTGTTGAGCATGCCCAGCAGGGCGGCGATGCCGCCCAGTCCCGTGCCATAGCCGACGCTGGTCGGCACCCCGATGACCGGCGTATCAACGAGCCCCGCCACCACGCTGGGCAGGGCGCCTTCCATACCGGCAACGACAATCAACACCGCGGCTCGCGACAACATCTCCAGGCGGGAATAGAGCCGGTGGATGCCGGCGACCCCGACATCATGCACCGCCTCAACCCGGTTGCCGAGACACTCGGCGGTAACTTTCGCCTCTTCCGCCACCGGCCCGTCGGAGGTGCCGGCCGAAACCACGACAATCAGGGGATGTTGCTCCCGCTCCGCGGCAGCAGAACCGCGAGCCACGAGAATTCTTGCCTCGCCATGATAAACGGCCTCGGGAAAACTGCGGCACACCTCGATGGCCTTGGCCGAGCTGACCCGGGTGGCCATAACCGTCCCCGGCCGGGCAAGCATTCCGGCAAATATCCTGCAGATCTGCTCAGCGGTTTTGTTCTCGCCAAAGACCACCTCCGGAATGCCGGTACGCAGGCAGCGGTGATGGTCCAGGCAGGCAAATCCCATATTTTCCGGGGACAGCCCCTGCAGGGCCGATGCGGCTTCGTCAATGCCGCAGTCCCCGTTTTTTACCCTCTGCAGCAACTGTTCAACGTGCTTTCTATCCATGATCAGCCAATCCTGACAGCCTCGTTTTTTCCGGCTTTCATTTCCTCTATTATAAATGCGCCCCAAACAAAAACCATTGCCGGGTGTTCCCCTTTTCTGCTTGCTAACTCGGTAAAGCCCATGATAGATTTGACGCCGCACGCTCCGGCCGCCTCAACAAACCCGGGCAGCAGGAAGACGACGGCAATAATATCCGATTCTACCTTAATTGCTCACCGCCGGCAAGAATCCAGCAACCCCCAGGCGACCATGCCCCTTAATACCAGGAGAGGATTTTCCATGAATGACCCCTTTAACCATCGCCAGCCGCAGCACTGGCTGCAATGTACCATAGAAATCGACGACGAGTTTGCCGACCTGGCCGCCGCCTTTGTGGCCGAGGTCACCGGTAAGGGGGTTGAGCAATCCATGGCCCAGCCCGGCGATGCTTCCGCCGTGACAACGGTCACCGGCTATCTGGATAATGACGAACAGACCCCGGCCCGCCAGGAGAAAATCCGCACCTTCCTTAACCAGCTGTGCCAGCGGGAACCGGTGATTCGTTACACGGAGATCGTCGAAGAAGACTGGGGGGTCAACTGGAAAAAACACTTCAAGCCGGTTCAGGTGAGCCGGCGCATTATTGTTAAACCCACCTGGGAGCCCTGCCAGGCCGGCAAGGATGAAATCATCATAGAAATCGATCCGGGCCTGGCCTTCGGCACCGGCCTGCACGCCAGTACCCGCCTGGCCCTGCAACTCATCGAATCCGCCTTTACCGAACATCAGGCCCCGCAGACCGTGCTTGATGTGGGCACCGGCACCGGCATTCTGGGGATTGCCGCGGCGCTTTTCGGCGCGATAAAAGTCGTGGGCATTGACAACGATGCCGACGCGGTGGCCTGCGCCGCAGACAACGTGGCCCAGAACCGGGTCAGCCAGGTCATGTCGATCAGCGGGGCGGACCTCAGCGCTCAGACCGGCCCCTTTGACCTGGTGGTCGCCAACATCACCAGTGATGTGCTGACCCAACTAGCCCCGCAGCTGGTCAGCAGAGTCGCCCCGGCCGGGCAGCTCATCCTGGCCGGCATCCTGGCAGGAGAACAGGGCTGGGGTATTGAGCGGACATTTACCGGCCTCGGCCTTACCCTGCTGGCATCCCCGGTTGAGGGAGAATGGCAGGCCTTCCTCTTTGCCGCCTGAGCCGGGATTGCCATGCATCGTTTTTTTATCGAGCCCCAGTCCATTGACGGCCCCCGGGCCACCCTGGCCGGCCCGGAAGCCCATCATCTCCGCCATGTGCTCCGGCTGACCGCGGGCAACGAGATCGAGCTGTTCGACGGCACCGGCGCTGTCTACCAGGCCAGGATCGAGCACATGGGCAAGGAGATAAGGCTGGCCGTCACCACCCGGCAAATCTTTGCGCCCCGGGAACCCGCCCTTTTTATCGCCCAGGGGCTGTTAAAGGGCAAAAAAATGGATTTTCTCGTGCAGAAGGCCACTGAACTCGGGGTTACCGGATTTCTGCCCTTTCATTCCGCCCATTGCGCGGTCCCTGACCTCAAGGATGCCAAAACCTCCCGCTGGGAAAAGATCATCCTGGAGGCCTGCAAACAATGCGGTAGGCCCATTCCCCTCCAGGTGGCACCCGTCTCGGATTTTGACGCCCTGCTTGGGGCGGCCGGACACCATTCCTGCAAACTTATCTTCTGGGAAAAAGAAACCGCCACCCACCTTGCCGGGCTTGCTCCCCTTGCCGCAAACCCGTCGGTCATCGCCCTGATCGGCCCTGAAGGCGGCTTTGCCCCTGAAGAAATCGACCAGGCCGCGCAAGCGGGGTTTACCCCCGTCTCTCTCGGCAGGCAAGTCCTCAGGGCGGAAACGGCAGCCCTCTCCGTCATGGCCATTCTGCAGTATCTGAGCGGCAACCTTTAAGATACGGAACATTTGCTTTATTACGCCTGAAAATATACTATGCTTAAAGAGTAATCTCTGCTCAATACCCTACGAACAACTTATTCAATTTGCGAACTTTCCGGCAACGCCGAGGAAATTCTTATGGGCAAGCACGATAACGGCACGGCGGAATATCTCAAAATTGCCGCCCCGGCGATTATTGCCGTCATCTTGTTTGCGGTGGCGGTTTTCGGGGTATTTTTGCCGGCCTACCGGCAAAGCCTGATGAACGGTAAAAAGGAGATGATCAGGGAACAGACCCGGACCGTCTGGAACATCCTTGCCCAGCTGGAGCAGAAAGAACGGCAGGGGCTGATGAGCCGCGAACAGGCCCAGCAGGCGGCGGTCGAAGAGATCCGGGGCATCCGCTACGGTGATGAAAATAAGGATTACTTCTGGATTAATGATATGCGGCCCTATATGATCATGCACCCCTTTCGCCCTGACCTTGAAGGCCGGGACATAGCCGATTTCAGCGACCCCAATGGCATTCATCTCTTTGTGGATTTTGTCAAAAAGGTCCGAAGCAGCAACGAGGGTTACGTCTCCTATATGTGGCAAGGCAAGGACAACCCCGGCAATATCGTGCCGAAACTTTCCTTTGTCAAAGGTTTTGCACCATGGGGCTGGCTCATCGGCACAGGCATTTATCTCGATGATGTCCAGCGGCAAACAACACATCTGACCCGGCGGTTGATTTACATTTCGCTGGGGATTCTCCTTATGGTCTCCCTGCTCTCCGCCCTGCTGGTTTTCCAGTCCCTGAAGGCTGCCAGATTACGCAAAAAGGCGGAAAATGATCTGCGGGAGTATCAAAATCAGCTGGAAAATCTGGTCGAGGAACGGACAGCGGATCTGCGCCAGGCAAATGCCAAGCTGTCAGAGGAGATCCTTGAACGGCAGAAGGCGGGAGAGGTCATCCGGCAGCAATGGGACCTGTTAAGTACGGTGGTCGAATCCCTTCCCTACCCGTTTTATGTGGTCAACGCGGCGGACTGCAAAATTATCCTGGCAAATTCAGCGGCCGCAAATACCGGGCATGCAACCGACACCACCTGCCATTCGCTCTCCCATGGCAGCGACAAAAAGTGTGCTGACGGCAGTGATGATTTCTGCCCCATGGACACGGTGAAACGCACGGGCAAACCGACGATCAAGGAACACGCCCACGTCAACGGGGAAGGCAAAACGACCCATGTGGAGGTGCATGGCTACCCGATATTTGACCAGACAGGCGAGGTAACCCAGCTGATAGAATACATGATAGATATCACTGACCGGAAAGAGGTCGAAGAGGAAAAGGAACGCCTCATTGCCCAGCTGCAAAAGGCCCTGGAGGACATCAAAACGCTGCAGGGCATTGTCCCCATCTGCGCCTTCTGCAAACAGATCCGTGATGACAGCGGCTACTGGAACCAGCTGGAAAAATATGTTTCAGAGCATTCCCATGCCGAATTCAGCCACGCCATCTGCCCCAAATGCATGGCTGAACGCTACCCGGACGTTGCCGAAGATGATGATGATACTTAGTCTAACTGGTCTAACTGGTCTGACTGGTCTGACTGGTCCGACTGGTCTGACTGGTCCGACTGGTCCGACTGGTCTGACTGGTCTGACTGGTCTGACTGGTCTGACTGGTCTGACTGGTCCGACTGGTCCGACTGGTCCGACTGGTCCGACTCAACCAGACTAGTTAGACCAGTTAGACTAATAGGACCAGTAAGACCAATAGGACCAATTTATGCGCGCTGTTGTCCAGCTTGTCAAAAAAGCCTCTGTCACCATAGAAAAAAAGACCGCCGGGGCAATCGGCCCGGGGCTCCTGGTCCTGCTTGGGGTGGCCCGCAGCGATACGGTAAAAGACGTGGAGTATATGGTGGACAAGATCCTCAATCTGCGCATTTTCCCGGACCGGGAAGGGAAGATGAATCTCTCGGTCCGGGACATCAACGGCGAGATCCTGGTGGTCTCCCAGTTCACCCTGTTCGGCGACTGCCGAAAAGGCCGGCGGCCCTCCTATTCCCATGCCGCCCCGCCTGAAACAGCCGACGCCCTTTACCAGGCTTTTGTTGAGGCAATGGGAAAATATCTGCGGGTGGCAACCGGCACCTTTCAGGCCATGATGGAGGTTGAGCTGATCAATGACGGGCCGGTGACCCTGCTGGTTGATTCGACAAAGGAGTTCTGAGTTTGCCTCAGTGGCTGCCGTTTTCTTTATTATCCCGCAGATGACCGGTCTTCAGCCAGCATTGCCGGATGGCAGCTTTAATCTCTTCATCATGAATTGAGGCAAGCAGTGCCTCGAACTCCTTTTTCCGCTCTGCGGACGGCAAACGGGCCGGGCGGGCGGCTTGCCCGTCCGCCTCCTCCCCGTCCTCACGGCCAAGGGCGGTGTCGAGCTGGAAACGCAGGTCGGTGAGCTTGTTTTTTTTCAGCCTGCCGTTTAATTTGTCAAGCAGCATTACCTTTAATAGATGAAGCTGCTGCATCCAGACGGAATCCGAGACCCGCACCCAGAGAATGGTCTTACGGATCACATGGGGCTGGGCCTGTCTGGCGATGTCCGGGCCAACCAGCTCATCCCAGAATTCAAAGACCTTATGCAGCTCGACTCGTCCCTCCCAGCCCTTGGTGGCGATGAGGGACTCAAGCAGTGTGCGGATCGGGGTCGGTTTACTCATTTCGCCTGGCAAGATAATCAATACTTGCCTGATTGCAAAGAAATCATTATATAGTGACAGATTTTTGCCGGTCAATCGACCGTATATCTTAACGCAAAGCAGCAGAGAGAAGAGAGGCGCGACAATAAACCACCTTGTCTCTTTGCAACTTTGCGTTAATTATTTATAGATAAGGAGAAGTAACCATGGGTTTTCGCTGCGGTATTGTCGGACTGCCCAACGTCGGCAAATCCACTATTTTTAATGCCCTGACCTCGGCCGGGGCTGAATCGGCCAATTACCCGTTCTGCACCATCGAGCCCAACGTGGGCAAATTGCCCGTGCCGGACGAGCGGCTGGACAAACTGGCGGATCTGGTCAAGACCCGCAACAAGGTCAATGCCCAGATGGAATTCGTCGATATCGCCGGCCTGGTCAGCGGGGCCAGCAAGGGAGAAGGCCTGGGCAACCAGTTCCTGGGGCATATCCGCCAGGTTGACGCCATTGCCCATGTGGTCAGGTGTTTTGCGGACGACAATGTCGTGCACGTTGCCGGCGCCATCGATCCCCTGCGGGATCGCGAGATAATCAACACCGAACTGATCCTGGCTGATCTGGAAACCGTGGGCCGCCGGCTGGACAAGGCCAGATCCCAGGCCAAGTCCGGCGACAAGGGTTACAAGGCCCAGGCCGCCATCCTGGAAAAACTGCAGGAGTTGCTGGACAACGGCAAACCGGCCAGGGTGCTGGAAACAGACGATATGGGCCGATCCCTGTTAAAAGAGCTGTGTCTGCTCACCGCCAAGCCGGTGCTCTATGTGGCCAATGTCGCGGAAGGGGATATCGCCACCGGCAACCGCTGGGTGGATGAGCTGCAGGCCGCGGCGGCCGAGGAGGGGGCGCTGGTGGTGGTGATTTCAGGGGCCATTGAAGAGGAGCTCTCCACCCTGAGCAAGGAGGAACAGAAGGATTTCCTGGCTGACATGGGCATGAGCGAATCCGGTCTCAACCGGCTGATCAAGGCGGGCTACAGTCTGCTTGGCCTGATCAACTACTTCACCGTGGGCGAAAAGGAAACCAGGGCCTGGACCATCAGCAAAGGCACCACTGCCCAGAAGGCGGCCGGCGTCATCCACACCGATTTTGAAAAAGGCTTTATCCGGGCCGAGATCATTGCCTACGAGGATTATATCCGCTGCGGCAGTGAAGCGGCGGCCAAGGAAAAAGGCCTCTGGCGGCTGGAGGGCAAGGAATATATTGTGCAGGACGGCGACTGCATCAACTTCCGGTTTAATGTCTGATGGCTCATGTCTGATGGCTGCAGTTAACTCCGCAATCCGCAATCCGAAATCCGCAATATCCGAGGAACGAACATGCTGAAAACAAATATCCATCAACTGGTCTGCCAGTCGGTGATCGGGGAGATCACCTCCCCGCTCGGCGGCATCAATCCCTACCGCATCAATCCGGACGGCCATTCCGACATCTATCCCGGGGTGGGCGGCATCACCTACAACGTGCGCATCGGCGACCCGGCCTGCGGCCTGTTTGCCGATCATGTGGAGCCGGGGGTGAGCATCTCGAACTTTACCCAGTTCCAGAGCCAGCCCGGCCCGAACAGGGCGCTCAATCTTTTCACCTGCGTGGGCAACGTGGCTAAAGTGGTATCCGGACAGGCCCAGGGGAAAACCGGCCGGGTCACCGGCAAGCACGGCGGCATCGACCATGTTCTGCTTGACTTCGAGCCGGATGTGCTGGAAGATCTTGTAATAGGTGACAAAATACAGATCAAGGCTTACGGCTGCGGTCTGTCGCTCACCGATTTCCCAGCCATCAAAATCATGAATCTCGACCCGGCGCTGCTTGAGGTCATGGGCCTGCAGGAACTGACGGATGGCCGGCTGGAGGTAGCGGTGACCCACATGGTACCGGCCAGGATCATGGGCTCCGGCCTCGGCCATTCCCACAGCCATGCCGGGGATTATGACATCCAGCTCTTTGACCGGCCCACGGTGGAGGAGTATGGCCTGGGTGATCTGAAACTGGGGGATGTGGTGGCCATCATGGATGCCGATGCCACCTATGGCCGCATCTATAAAACCGGGGGGGTGGTCATTGCCGTTGTCGTCCATTCCGACTGCGTGCTGGCCGGACACGGCCCCGGAGCAATGGTGGCCATGGCCTCAAAAGACGGCCTGATCGTGCCCCGCCTTGACGGCGAGGCAAATTTAAAGAACTATTTCACTAAACTTTCAAACTGATAATTTATAATGACTGACAAACAACGACTCAAAGAGATCATACTGGAAAAATCATACCGCAAGGGCGCCTTCAAACTCTCCTCCGGCCGGGAATCGGATTTCTACATCGACGGCAAGCAGACCACCCTGTCAGCCGAAGGGGCATACCTGTGCGGCAAACTCATCTTTCAACTGATCAAAAACCACCCGGAGAAAATCGGCGCAGTGGGGGGCATGACCCTGGGCGCGGACCCCTTGGTCACCGCCACCTCCCTGGTGAGCTTTCTGGAAAAATCACCCATTCCGGCCTTTATCGTGCGCAAGGAATCAAAAAAACACGGAACCGAAGCCTATCTGGAGGGTCAGAAGAATATGCCCCCCGGCTGCGCGGTCACCCTGCTTGAGGATGTGGTGACCACCGGCGGCACCCTGCTCAAGGTCATTGACCGGGTGGCGGCCCAGGGCTTCAAGGTGGCGCAGATCATCACCGTGGTGGACCGCCAGGAAGGCGGAGCGGAAACCCTGGCCGAGAAAGGCTTTACGCTTGAAGCGATTTTCACCAGGGAAGAATTACTCAAAGGGTGATGAATGAGTGGAAAGTCTGTTTTCACCACAGAGCACACAGAGATCACAGAGAAAATATTTTTATTTTCAGCAAGTTATCTCTGTGGGCTTTGTGCTCTCTGTGGTTAATTTTCAGTTTTTACGAATTCATCAAAGGGGAGCCTATGAAATGCCGCAAATGCAATGGTGAACTTGTGGTTAAACGTTCGTGCCGCAGGGTGCGCCTGCAGTGCCAATCCTGCCGGCACGAATACCAGATCCATGAGGTGGCCTCTGATCTGGACGAGAAAACCTCGGCCATTCTGGAACAGTACACCACCCTTATTTACGACTGAGCCGCGGGTTCTTTATCCCGGATTCGCTCAGCCTCTTTGCCTGATGGGATGATGTGCCGGCCCGCAGCCTGGGAAAGCAGCGCGCCTGAATTGCTCCTGCCGGGTCAACCCGGAAGCAATTTCAATGAAACCATTCGATATCCGCCAATCCTGCCGCCTCCCGCCTGAGTTTCCGCCGCATCTCATCTCCAGCACTCCCCTGGCTCCGTCATCCCCCATGCCGGTCATGATGCCCCCGATGGCATTAGCCCCGGCATAACGGGCTGTGGAACGGAAAAGAATATCAACCGAAGGCCGGTGCCTGTTGACCAGGGGACCGTCCTTGACCTCCACATAGTATTTCGCCCCGCTTCTCTTGAGCAGCATGTGATGGTTGCCGGGGGCGATG
>JALNXE010000138.1 GCA_023230525.1 Desulfobulbaceae bacterium | reverse complement strand
CCACTGTATTTGGCCCAGCCGCTCGGCATGAATCCGCCGGCGGAAACCGCGCCGGTGTTGGGATCAGTCAGGTAGCCCGGCTCAATGTAATTGTACTGGTCAAAGACAAAACCTGGATTGGTGATGTTGGTGGGGGTGCGGGGCGCAATATTGCTCTGATCCCACTCGGTGATCATGCCGGCCTCGGCAACACTGAAAGTTGCCAGTGCGCCTAAGGCAACTGCTGCTGAAATCACTTTCCTTGTTTTCTTCATTTAGCAATCCTCCGTTTTCGTTTACGAATTTTGAAGGGCTCCAGAAAAAGCGAAGCCATCCTGGGTAAGTTTTTGTGCGGCAAATTGCCGCTGTGACAATTTGCCGCACTGGCTGCCGTAAAAGCATAATGGATGCCAAACATTGCGAGTTGACTGGGATGATGGGAGTTTGCTTTGTAATTACTTGTAATTATTAAAATAAATTAAATATTTTTTGTCAGGGATGAACAGGGGGGAGGCCAAAAGGCAAGCCGGCAGGGGGGATGTCAAGGGCTGCGGTCAACAGAAACTGAGGAGAAACTGATCAGATACTGTTGATGGGTGTTTCAGTGGCGGGGCAGGACATGGGTGTAAAAACTGTAACGGTTGCCCCCCTGCTTTATTGCCTCGGACAGGGCGGCATCGGCATTGCGCAGCAGGGCGCTGCCGTCACTGCCGTCACGGGGAAACAGGGTGATGCCGATGCTGAGGCTGATATCGGCACTGCCGAAAATGTGAAACGGCAGGTGAAACTGCTGCATGATTTTGCCGGCAACAAGCTTGGCATCCTGTTGATCATTGAGGTTGGTCAGGATAACGGCAAATTGATTATGCTTCATCCGCGCCACGGTATCTGTTTCCCGGACGGACTGCAGAAAGCGTTTGGCTGCCTCCTGCAGAATCAGCTTGCCCGTTTCATCGCCTGCGTCGATAATGGCGGAAGAAAGGTCCAGATCGATGAGAAACAGGGCCAGCAGTTTCTGGGTGCGTTTGGCCAGGCGCAGGGTATGGCTCAGCCGGTCATGGAGAAGATTGTGATTGGGCAGGTCGGTCAGGGGATCGAAAATCGCCATGCTTGCCCTGCTGTCAAGATTGCCTTTCAATTCCCGGATATCCCGGGCAAGACAGACCACCCCCTCGACTGTTCCAGCTGTGCTGTAAAAAGTTGTGCCGGAAAAAAGAACGGGAATCAGCAGGTTATCCCTTGTCCGCAGCATCATCTCGAGGTTGGTGATGGATTTGCCCTGCAGCAGCTCTTCAAAAATTGTCTGGATGATGGCCCCGGTCCCATATTCACTGAAGATGTGATTGCCGGGTTGGTGGAGCAGCTCCTCTTCAGGGTAGGCAAGCAGATTAAGGGCGGACTGGTTGACCCTGGTGATGGACAGGGTCGGCGACAGGACCAGCAGGCAGTCAGATATGTAATTGATGATGTTGTCCAGATAGTTTTTGGATACCGAAATTTTTTGCAACTCCTCGGTCATGTCCCAGAAGGAGAGGGCGAGACTGCAGATTTCATCAGCCGAATCGCAGACCTGCGGTTTCTCGACCGTTTTTCCCCTGGCAAAGTTGTCGATCAGTTCTTTGAGATTTATCAAGGGAGTGATGAGCTGCCGGTTGGCCAGCAGATTGATGGCCAGGGTGGCAATCAGCAGCACGGCAATGAACAGGAGGTGCAGCAGGCGGGAGTTGCCGGCGGCCCGCTGTTTGTTGTTTTTTATCTCAGTGACCACCGTCTTGGTGAGCTGGCCGGTAATCTCCTTAAATTTAGTCAGCAGAAGTTCTCTGGCCTTGCCGATGCGCAGCAGTTGCTGGGTGTGTTCAAAGAGATCGGTGTCGTGGGACATCTGCATATACTGGTCAGCGGCCAGGTTGAAGTAATCCTCATAGGCGTCGCGCAATGAAAGGAGTTGGGAGTAGAAGTTCATGTCCTGGCTGGATGCCGTTTGCACCATTTCGTTGAGCAGAGAGATGATCTCTTCATGATGCGCACGGGCCTTGGCCAGCTCATCGGCCTCGCCGGTGATCAGGCCGCCTTCAAAATTCTTGGTCTGCTCGTTAAACAGGGTGAAAATCCTTTCCCCTTTCAGCGCCAGGGGGAAATGAACTTCCTCCAGCCGGGTGAGACTGTCGGTGATGCGGATATTGGAGATTGATGTGGTGATGGTGGCAAGGAGGTAGCCCAGCAGGGCAATGGCAACGCAGCTCCAGACCTTTGTCCGGATGTTGTTTAAGATTTTCATGATATTGTTGTCCCTGTTTTCGGCTTTTAGGAGCCGTGGCAAAATAACTTGTACAATTCTGGCCGTTCCTTTACCGCTCCTTCTGCTGTTTTGGGTTTCACCATGACCAGGTTATTTTATTGCAGCGGCTTAGCCGAAGACATTACCGGATGACAAGCTGTTTTACGCTGGGGTCCAGAGAATCTTTCCTGATAAAGCCGATGGCATCTTTGGTGGCCGCTACAAAGGCCTTGACCTCCTGGTCGCTGTTCATGACCAGAGGTGGGATTCCTGAGCCGTTAAAGAGCATTTTTTTCCGGTAAAGCAGATACTGCTGGGGAGTTTTTTTTAAAATCTCCCGGCAGAAAGAAGCATACACCTCAGGATTGTTGTTTACCACGACATGAATGTGCTCGCCCTGGCTCCATTCCGTTTTCTTGCTGAGAAAAATACGCTCGGCCGCCCGCCAGGTGATGCCTGTAAGAGTACTGCCGGGATTGACCACCAGAATGATCTCGGCGGCAAGACAGGAAACGGGTGCCCCGTAAAGCATGAGAAGCAGCAGCAACATGATTGTTTTCAGCGGTTTTCTCATGGAATTCCTAATCATGCTCAGAAATTAAAGGACGCTTTGACAACCCCGTACTGCCAGTATCTTTCCGTGCCCTCCGGGTTGAAAAATTCCAGCAGCAGGGCCGAGCCGTCAACCATGTGCCACTCGCCTTTGACTGTCCAGTTTTCGTTGACATCATAACGGAGACCAAAGCCCCAATCCTTTCGCCAGGGGGTGGAGTTGTATCTGCCGCTGGCATGGATAGTGTCGTCCTTGTTGTATTTTTCTTTCCAGTATTCGTCGTAGAGAACGGAAAAGCTTAAGCGGTCCGTGGCGCTGTAAGTGAGCATGACGTACCAGGCCTGGTTGGGGCCATCAAAGGTGGTGACGTCGTAAAGGGTTTGCGTGCGGTCGTTTTCACCGTATTCCGCGCTCAGCAGGAGGTTTCGCCAGGCATATTCCAGGGAAAGGACAAAGTAGCTGTTGGTTTTATATTCACCGATTTTTTCATTATCGGCGTAGGTGGTATCCTGCTGGCTGACATAGGAGATTCCCAGGCGGAGATTCTCCATGGGGGGGGAATAGATGAGGTTTGCGCCATACAGGTAATCGTTATCCCGGTCGCATTGGTTGATGTGGGGGGGGAGAAGGGGATCGGGATTGGGATCCGCCAGGTTATCGGCCAGCCGCCGGTTGATGTTATCCAGGGTAGAATCATGGTAAACCGAGTCTCCTTCATATTTGATGCGGCCGTAAAAGAGCTTATAGTCAAAATCCCCGAAAGCCTCCCTTGCCACGTTGCCGTAAAGCTCCCCGCCCCAGTGGGCGAGCCAGGTGTCGCGCCGTGTTTCGTCATAGATGCTCTGGGGGAGAAAAATCATGGGCCGGAGAAAGTCGGAATCCCTTTCCGTATTATAGAGGCCCAGGGGAATCTTGACTTTGCCTGCGCGTATTCCGGCCCAGTCCTGAAAACGGTAATCGGCCAGCCCCCAGTCCAGACGGATGCTGTTGTCCCCATAGCTCCCCATTTTTCTGGATAGAATCTGGCCGCCGAAGCGCAGCTGATCGTTGAAGCGCAGGTTCAGGTTGAGGCCGATTTCATTGAAGGCAAAGGTACCGTCCAGGCTGTCCGACAGGAAGTTGTTGCCGGCGCTGTCAAGATAGCCCTGGGAGGCAAAACCGTGCAGCTGGATTTTTTCATTGAGATCATAGGCCGCAAGCGGCATGGGCAGGAGGAGAAGCGCAAGCAGTGCCGAGAAGATTGTTGTCATTTTTTTCAGTCGCATAATCTCCAAGGATATCGGTAAGGAAACAAAGGGTCAACCGGCAATATGCGGTCCCAGCCCGCGGGTTGGCTTCAGGGGAGGGGAATCGTGTTCAGGTTGCCGGCTTCCGGATATCGAAATCATTGATTTTTTTACGGAGGGTGGTGGGCGAGATGGCTAATTTCTGGGCGGTATGGGTAATGTTCCAGTCGTTTTCGAGAAGGGCATTGGCAATGTGATATTTCTCCGCCTCAGCCAGGGTGAACGGTTCGGTTTGCTGGCCGGCGGCGGCAGGGGTTTTGCTCTGCTGCCAGACGATGTCTTCGGCAAGAACCCGGTTGTCGCGGGAAAGGGCCGCTGCCCGGGTCAGCACATTTTCAAGCTCTCTGACATTGCCCGGCCAGTCATAATTTGTCATTTTTTTCATGGCCGCCTCGGAAACGGAGGGCAAGTCACAATGCAGCTTTGTGCTGATTCTGGCCAGCAGACTGTCAACCAGCAGGGGAATATCCTCCCGCCGGGACCGCAGCGGGGCGATATGCAGGGTGGAGACGTTCAGCCGGTAAAAAAGATCCTGCCTGAATTGTCCCTGGTCCACCATGCCATGCAGATCCCGGTGGGTGGCCGTCACTATCCGCGCTTTGAGGGCAATAGTCTCGAGTCCGCCCACCCGGACAAATTCCTGTTCCTGCAGCACCCGCAACAGTTTGCTCTGCAGGTCAAGCGGCATGTCACCTATCTCATCAAGGAACACCGTGCCTTCGCCGGCAAATTCCATTTTGCCGATTTTGGTCTTGTCCGCGCCGGTAAAGGCGCCCTTTTCATAGCCGAAGAGTTCGCTTTCCAGCAGGGTCGGGACCACCGCCGAACAGTTAATGGCCACAAAAGGCATGCCGGGGGCGGATGAGGCATGAAGAATTTTTGCCACCAGCTCCTTGCCCGTGCCGCTTTCTCCCTGGATCAGGACCGTAACCCTGCTGCGGGACAAGAGACCGATCTGCTTCAGCAGTTCAATCATTTTAGGATGGGCGCCGACCAGATCGCCAAGGGAAGGGCGGGCTGCGACAGGGTGATCCGACTGGGGCGATAGCGTCTTTTTCTTGCGGTCTTCCACCTTTTCCACCATGGCAAACAGCTCATCAAGATCCAGAGGCTTGCGCAGATAATCAAAGGCTCCCTTGCGCATGGAATCAATAACAGCCTTGTTGTCGGGATTGCCGGTCATGATCACCACGCACAGGCCATGATCTTTTTCCAGCAGGGCCGGCAGTCCCAGCAGTCCGCTCTGGTCCGGCAGATTGAGATCCAGCAGGACGAGGTCCGCTCCCACACGTCCCGCGGTCTCCATGCCCTCGTGCATGGTGTGGGCAAGATGTGTTTTATGTCCGGCAGCCTCGAGCTGGATCTGCAGACTGCGGCAGAGCAGTTTGTCGTCATCAATAATCAGTATTACGCTCATCCGCGTGGCCTTTCGTTGAAAGTCATTGAAAACCGTGCACCACCGTCCGGATTATTGCCGGCAAAAACCGAACCTCCGTGAAATTCGACAATCTTTTTCACATTGGCCAGACCTAAGCCGGTCCCGGTTTCCCTGGTGGTATAAAAAGGTTGAAAGAGATTATTTATCTGCTCTTCCCTGATGCCCGGCCCCTGGTCCTTGATAATGAGCGTAAACCCGCCACCGGCCTTGGCCTGTTCGCCGATGATCTGTACCGTGCCTTTGTCGGGTGACCACTGGATGGCATTGTCCACCAGGTTGATCAAGGCCTGGACAACCTGATTCCTGTCGACGGTGATTGGTGTCTTGCCCAGATTGTCGATGATCTCCAGGGCAATGATCTTGTCGGCGGCCTTCTGCGTGAGGATTTCCCGGACCTCTTCGGCGATCTCCCGGAAAGTCACCTCTTCAAGATGTAACTGAATCGGTTTGCTGAAGTGGAGCAGATCGGAAAACATCGATTCGAGCCGTTTCACCTGTGAGATGGCGATGGCGGCCATTTCCGCATAGGCCGGATCATCTTTTACTTTACGCCCCAGGGCCTGCAGGTTGATTTTGACGGAAGAGAGGGGGTTGCGCATTTCGTGGACAATACTGGAGCTCAGTTTTCCCACGGCGCTGAGGGAGATAGTCTGAATCATCAACCGCTTGTTGGCGTCCAGGGTGTCCAGCATGGCATTGAATGCCTCGCCGACATCATTGAGATAACGGTCCCTAAAAACAGGGAGCCGTTCCTGATGGTTGCCTTCCGAGATATGCCGGGCGACCCGGGCCAGTTCATCAAGGGGATCCGCCACGTTACTTGCCGTCCGCCAGGAGCCGATAAGGATGAGAATGAGGATGGCCAGGGCGGTGCTGCTGCCGATGCCTATGTATCTCTCGATTTCCTTCATGGCGTGCATTTTGTCAACTTCAACGATGAGTATCCAGTCCATCTCCGGAATGGGCGCGGCAACGGAAAAAACGGAAACACCCTTGCAGTCTCTTCTTTTCTGCAGCTGCCAGTACGGCCCTTGCAGGAGGTTGTCGGGGAAGACCATGGTGTCTGGAGATGTATCCTGATAAGCAGCGGGAAATGCCTGGTAAAGCAGGTTCCCCTCACCGGAAACGAGATAAATCTTGCCGCTTTCGTCAAGATCCGAGGTGTCGGATAAAACCCGTTGCAGGGACTTTGTCGTGTTCATTTCAGCGATTATATAAAGAGCCGGGTGGCCGTTGCGGTCAAGCACGGTTTGCCCAATGGGCAGAATGGTATCCTTGTCCGGCGTCTGATAGGGTTTGTCCGCCAGCAGCACATCGGGAATAAGGAATTTCTTCTTGAAACCGCTGGAAGGCGGAGGTATCGGCAACAGCGGATTTTCATTGAACTGGCGGATAACAGACCAGTTTTGATCATAGATAGTCAGGGATTTGTATTTTGAGTGCCCCCTGAAGAGCCCCTGTACCGCAAAATCCAAAGCCGTGAGATCTTCCTTGGGAATTCGCGCGTCTTTGGCGGAGAGCTGGATGCCTACTCTGAAGAACTCCTTCTTGGTGTGCCGTGTCCATTCCCTTAACCAGAGCATTCTTGATTTCAGGGAATAACTCAGGTGTTCAATCTCCAGTTTTTCAATGGCTTTTTTGCCGAAATAATGATTTTGAAAAGCAAGGACGAGCAAGGGGACAAGCCCGGTCAAGGCCATGTAGATAAAAATTTTCCTCTTGAGATTGGAAGACAGGGGCATAGTTGTTTTCGATCAACAGCCTTATCAGAAATGCTTTGTTATTGTTTTAGAGCTTGTTCGTGAATAAAATTTTTGTTCTCACATCTGTCTTTTGGCCGGCTTTGACCGCTTCTTGATCATAAAATCCTCAGCGCAGCGCCGCTAAGCCTGCGGTTTTATTCGATTGCCACGGCCAAATCCGTCTTAAAATACAGCGTGATTCCTGAAAAGCTTATTTGAGAACAAGCTTTTAATCCTCGCATGGCCGGGATACGAAGTAAACTTATAGCAAGGAGATGAGATTCAAGCAATCCGGAAGAGTAATCATTTAATATCTAGCAGAATTGTACAGCCGATGCTCTTAAAAAAAAAGGATAAAAAAAGCCCCGGCAGAAACCGGGGCTTTTGCTGCATCCGCAGATTTTCTGATTATTTTTTGTTAATCGGCGGGTTGTGGGCGTTGATATGGCAGTCCAGACAACGCGGAAATTTTTCCAGCATTTTTGCATCATGGGGCTGGGTATGGCAGTTGGTGCACTGGGGAATCTGACCATGCTTTTGATGGCATTTGGCGCAGGCAACTCCGGAATGTTTGCTTGGCGAGGCTATCCAGATCTTATAGACCTGATCATGGCAGGCGCCGCAGGTAGCCTCGGTTCCGGCCTCATAAGTGATTTCCAGGGGCCGGTGGACGGGATGGCATGACTTGCAGGCCTCCACCGGTTGATCGGGAATGTGGGGCTTATGGCATTCCATGCAGGACGGTATATTGCCGTGCTTGGTGTGATGACAGGTGCTGCAGCCCTGCTCGGTATGGGCGCTGGGGAATTTCGTCAGTTCACCCGCGGGGCCGGTATGGCAGTTGGCGCATTGACTGGCCAGTAAATCGTTCATCGGCACATTGAGCGGGGTATGCGGAATGACATGGCAGCTCATGCAGTCGAGAAAGTTCGCCCCATGGGGTGGTTCGGTGTGGCACTGGCTGCACTTCGGCATAATTTCCTTCCAGTTGTTTTTGGTCGGATTGTATGAATGAAATTGCTGGTGGCAGTCCTGGCAGTTTATCCGGTGACGGCCGCCGTCATTTTTGATCTTGTCGAATACTGCGATATGGCATTGAGCACATTGGATTACGGTCAGTGGCTCAGGCCTCTGGGCATAAAGTTCAGCGCCACTTTTGCCGGCAGCGGAGTTTGCCGGTACGGCGGCCGGTTGCTCGGCGCTGGCCAGGAGCATAGGGGCTTCAGTCTTGCCGGTCTTTACTGCTGTTCCACGTTCTGTTGCATTGATCGGCATACAGGAGATAGCCGATGAAATGAAAAAAACGGAGAGGACATTGTAAAGAATTTTTCTTTTCTTTTTCATAACATATTCCTTTCTTCAATAAGTAGCAGAACACAGAATATTCTGTGTGATAGGCCTATGGGAAAAAAAAGAGTGAGCAGTATCCCCGCTCACTCTTTTTAAAAAAAGTTACTTGGTCACGTCATGGGCAATGCCGTGGCAATCGCCACAGGTCGGGAATTTCTTCATCATGTCCTCGGGATGTGGTATGCCATGGCAATCCTGGCACTTCGGAATCATCTTGTGCTGCGATTTGTGGCAATCGGCACAAGTGCGCTCATGGTGTTTGGAGGTGTTGGCCATCAACAGGTCATAAGCGGTCTTATGACAGGAAGCACACAGTTTGGACGGTGTGTCATCAGGGTAGGTGACCTGTAACGGCATATGGGGTTTGTGGCAGCCCAGGCAGTCCGCCTGCACCATGTCTTCAGAATGGGGGGAATGGCAGTTGGTGCAGCTCGGCAACTCACCATGGGCGGTATGGCAGGTGGTGCAGGACTGTTCGGTATGTTTGCT